>JALOSW010000048.1 GCA_025458245.1 Burkholderiales bacterium | reverse complement strand
TCGGACCCCGACTGCACCGGCAGGTGCACCTGCGACGCGAGCTTCGGAATCCGGGCGTGGGCGTCGATGAGCCGCTGCGTGAACTCGCGCGGATGCGACGTGGTGTAGCGGATCCGCTCGATGCCGGGAATCTCCGCGACGTATTCCGCGAGCAGCGCGAAGTCGCCCGTGCCCGACTCGGCGCCCGCATCGGCGGGCGTCGCGCCCCGCCATGCGTTCACGTTCTGTCCGAGCAGCGTCACCTCTTTCACGCCGCTCTCGGCGAGTTCCGCGATTTCCGCGATCACGTCGTCGAACGGCCGCGAGACCTCCTCGCCGCGGGTGTAGGGCACCACGCAGAACGTGCAGTACTTGCTGCAGCCCTCCATGATCGATACGAAGGCGGTCGGGCCTTCCACGCGTGCCGGAGGCAGGTGATCGAACTTCTCGATTTCGGGGAACGAGATGTCCACCTGCGGCCGGCCGGTACGGCGGCGGGCGCGGATGAGTTCCGGCAGCCGGTGCAGCGTCTGCGGCCCGAACACCACGTCGACGAAGGGCGCGCGCGCGACGATCGCGTCGCCTTCCTGGCTCGCCACGCAGCCGCCGACGCCGATGATGAGATCGGGCTTCGCGCGCTTCAGCGCGCGCACGCGGCCGAGGTCGTGGAACACCTTCTCCTGCGCCTTCTCGCGCACCGAGCAGGTGTTGAACAAAATGACGTCTGCGTCCTCGGGCCTGTCGGTCGGCTCGAGCCCCTCGGCGGCGGCGAGCACGTCGGCCATCTTGGCCGAGTCGTACTCGTTCATCTGGCACCCGAAGGTGCGGATGTAGACGCGCCGGCTCACTTCTTCACGGGCGCCTGGGTCGGCGCGGCGGCCGGCGGCGTCGCGAACAGACGTTCGATGGACGTGCCGACCTCGCCGTAGCCGCCGCCCTTGCGCGCGATCGCAGCCTCGGCGGGGGTGAGGATCCAGACGCGGAAGATCTGCTTGTTCCCGTCCACGACGTAGTCGACGAGCGATTCGCGCGGCAGCATCGTCGGCGTGATCGTCAGGTTGTCGCGGTTCCAGATGCGCGCGCCCGGCGACAGCTGCATCGTCTGCCCGTTGACGGAGACGATGTTCTGCGAGACGTGCGTCATCACGCCGCGGAGCGCGGTGTCGGGGATCGCGACGGTGCGGTTCGGCGTCTGCGACCACGCGGCACCGCACAGGAGGGCAGCGAGCAGCGCCAGCAAGGCGGGAAGTCGGGTCATCGGAGCAGGCGGCGTCGATCGGAAGCTCGTCAGTTTAAGGGATTCCCCTCGCACCCGGCGCCCTGTTGCGGGCATCCCACACGAATCCCGTGCACGATCTCACGGCGCTTGGGCACGGCGCGCCCGGCATCTACACTCGCTCGTGCAGCCCAAAGGAGGCTGCAGCCGGGAGAGCCGGCGCACCCGACAAGGAGGAGTCATGCAGTTCGAGCGGACAGTTATCGGCGCGGCCTTCGGTCTAGCGCTGACGGGCATCGCGTCCACGGCTTCGGCCGCGGGGTTTGCGCTCACGGAGCAGGGCAGCGCAGGCCTCGGGATGGCGTATGCCGGCGCGGCGGCAGCCACTTGGGACGCGAGCACCATCTGGTGGAACCCTGCGGGGATGACGTCGATCTCCGGACGTCAGGTGGTTGCGGCGGGGAACATCGTGTTCCTGTCGTTCGGCTTCAACGACAACGGATCGACGCTCCCGGCGTTCCAGCCCGCGAACGCGGCGCGCGGCGATGGCGGCGATGCGGGCGGCACGTTCTTCATCCCGAGCGCGTTCCTCACCTGGCAGCTCAGCCCGGAGTGGTGGTTGGGCGTCGGGTTCAACGGGCCCTTCGGTCTCACCACGAAATGGAACGACGAATTCGTCGGCCGTTTCCAGGCGATCGAATCGGACATCAAGACCTACAACCTCAACCCCTCCGTCGCCTGGAAACCGACCAACTGGCTCTCGCTCGGCGCCGGTTTCAGCGTGCAGTACCTCGACGGCACCTTCACTCAATACACGAACTACGCCGGCGCCGTTGCCGGCGGCATCGCGCAGCAGTGCGCCGTGCTGCCGCCGATCCAGCAGCCCGCGTGTCTGGGCCAGATCCCGGGCACGGTGAACGCGCTGAACGTCGCGGGGCAGGGCGCAGGGATGACCGAGGCGAAGGGCAACAGCTGGGGCTGGGGCTGGAACGCGGGCGTCATGTTCGCGCCGACGCCCTCGACCAAGGTGGGCATCACCTACCGCTCGGCGGTCAAGCATGACGTCGAGGGCGACATCAGCTTCTCGAGCCGCCCGGCGGCGCTTGCGACGCCATTGCAGAACGGTCCGATCAAAGCCGAGGTGAAGCTCCCGTCGTCCGCGTCGTTCGCGGTCTCGCAGGGAATCGGCTCGAAGTTCCGGCTGCTCGCGGACTACACCTGGACCGGCTGGGACTCGATCCAGGAGCTTGCCTTCGTGCGGCAGGGGCCGGGCGCGGCGCTGCCGCCGACCGAGCTCAAGTTCAAGGACGCGTGGCGCGTCGGCATCGGCGGCGAGTACGCGTTGAGCAGCGCGTGGCTCCTGCGCGCCGGCGTTGCCTACGACAAGACCCCCGTGCAGGACCAGTACCGCACGCCGCGTCTGCCCGACAACGACCGGTGGTGGCTTTCGATCGGCGCGCGCTGGACGTTCTCTCCGCAGGGCGCCGTGGACTTCGGCTTCTCGTACCTGATCGTCGACGACACCAACACCGTGCTGCCGCCGAACGGCAGTTCGGAGATCGCGGCGGTGGGCCAGTTGCGCGGTTCCTACAGCGCGAGCACGTCGATCATCGGCGCACAGCTGCGCTGGAATTTCTGAGCCCGCGGGCGTCTGGAGAAACGCCGGCCGAGGACCGGCGTTTTTTTCGCCCCTGCGCGCGTGGGCGCACCGGGCGGAGGGAATGGGGTGGTGGCGAGTCAGGGATTTGAACCCCGGACCAACGGATTATGATTCCGCTGCTCTAACCGCTGAGCTAACTCGCCACGCGGAAAGGCGCGCATTATCTTTCCCGTCCCCTCCGGGGTCAAGGCGCCTCCCGAGAGCTCCCTCTGTTACCGCGTTGACCGAGATCAATGCTGCGACGCAATATGTTGATTTACTAATGCATATTCCGCTGCCGGGCATCTCGGTCTTTCCGCCTGCCTGGCCCGCTTAGAGGGGGCTTCATGAAGGTCTGTATCGTCGGCGCCGGGTCGATCGGCGGTTTCGTCGGCGTCAAGCTCGCGCTCGCGGGCGAGGACGTCACGCTCATCGCGCGCGGCGCCAATCTCGAGGCGATCCGCGCGAAGGGCATGCGGCTCGTCATGCACGACGGCACCGAGTTCGTCGCGAAGAACGTGCGCGCGACGAGTTCGCTCGCCGAGGCGGGGCCGCAGGACGTGGTCATCCTCGCAATGAAGGCGCACCAGGTCGAACCCGTCGTGGCCGACCTGCCGCACCTGCTGCACGAAGGCACCACGGTCATCCCGATGCAGAACGGGATTCCGTGGTGGTACTTCCAGAACCTGCCGCAGGAGCTCGGCGGCGGCACGTACTCCGACCGCGTCGTCGAGACGGTGGACCCGGGCGGCAAGATCATGAAGGCGGTCGATCCGAAGCGGATCGTCGGCTGCGTCGTCTATCCCGCGGCGGAGCTCGCGGCGCCGGGCGTCGTGCGGCACATCGAAGGCGACCGGTTCCCGCTCGGCGAACTCGACGGACGAACGAGCGAGCGCGCGCAGCGCCTGTCCGACATGTTCGCCAAGGCCGGCCTCAAGGCGCCGATCCTCGACAACATCCGCTCCGAGATCTGGCTCAAGCTCTGGGGCAACCTCACGTTCAACCCGATCAGCGCCCTGAGCCATTCGACACTCGTCGACATCTGCCAGTACCCGCACACCCGGCAACTCGCCGCGGACATGATGACCGAGGCGCAGACGATCGCGAACAAGCTCGGCATCACGTTCCGCGTGTCGCTCGAGAAGCGCATCGCGGGCGCCGAGAAAGTGGGCAAGCACAAGACCTCGATGCTGCAGGATGTCGAGGCCGGGCGCGACCCCGAGATCGACGCGCTCGTCGGCTCCGTGATCGAGCTCGGGAAACTGACCGATACGCCGACGCCCCATATCGACACGGTCTACGCGCTGGTGAAGCTTCTCGGCCGCACCATGCGCGAAGAGCGCGTCTACGTTCGCGCGCATCTCTTCGTCGGCTGAGCCTCGCCGGCCACGGCCGGCGACGCGACTAGAATCGCGCACCATGGAGCATTCGGACTACGACGTCGTCGTCGTCGGTGCGGGCCTCGTGGGCGCGGGCGTCGCCGCCGCGCTCGCCGGCACGGCCCTCTCCATCGCGATCGTCGAGCGGGCTCCGCCCCCGCCCGAGAGCCCGGCGTGGGACACGCGGATCTACGCGATCAGCCCGGCGAGCGTGCGCTTCCTCGAATCCGTCGGCGTTTGGCAGGCGCTCGACCCGGCGCGCATTCAGCCGGTGCGGCGCATGGACGTCTCGGGCGATGCCGGCTCGCGCGTGGTCTTCTCTGCATACGACGCGGGGGTGGCCGCGCTCGCCCACATCGTCGAGAGCGGCGCGATCCAGCGCGCGCTCTGGAGGCGCGTCGGCGCGCAGGAGAACGCGGTGCTCGTTTGCCCCGCGCGCTGCGCCTCACTCGAGCGCGACGGAAAGCGCTGGCGCCTGGGCCTCGAGGATGGGCGCTCCCTGAGCGCCGGACTGGTCGTCGGCGCCGACGGGCGCGACTCGTGGGTACGCGGCCACGCGGGCATCGGCGCAACGCTCGAGCCCTACGGCGACAGCGGCGTCGTCGCGAACTTCGCGACCGAGCGCGGCCACGACGGCACCGCGTTCCAGTGGTTCCGCGCCGACGGCATCCTCGCGTACCTGCCGCTGCCCGGAAACAACGTGTCCGTCGTCTGGTCGACGCCCGAAGCGCACGCCCGCGAGCTGACGGCGCTCGATCCGGACGCATTCGCGGCGCGCGTCGCCGCTGCCGGCAACGAGCGCCTCGGGCGTCTGACGCCGCTCACGCCCGCCGCGGCGTTTCCGCTGGCGGTGATGGAGGTCGAGCATCTCGCGGTCAACGGCCTCGCGCTCGTGGGCGATGCCGCGCACGCGGTGCATCCGCTCGCCGGCCAGGGCGTGAACCTCGGCTTCGGCGACGCGCGCGTGCTCGCCGCGCTCGTGCGCGAGCGTGAAATCTTCCGCGCGCCGGGTGACCCGGCGGTGATGCGGCGTTACGAGCGCGCGCGGCGCGAAGATATACTCGCCATGCGGCTCGTGACCCATGGGCTCCAGCGCCTGTTCAGTCTGCCCGGACGCCTGCCCGCCGCGGTCCGGAATCTCGGATTGAACTTCACCGACGAGGTCGGTGTCCTAAAGAACCTTTTGATCCGCCAGGCCCTCGGCTAGGGCCCCTCTCGCGCCGACGCGCGCCCCCCGGAGATCCACGAATGCTGAAGCCGCTCGCCCTGTCCCTCGCGCTCGCCCTTGCCGCGGTCGCGCCCGCCGCGCTCGCGCAAGCCCCTGCGCCGAAGGCTGCGGCCGCCGCGCCCACCGCGACCGAGGCGCGCATCGCCGAGGCCGTGGAAAAACTGGTTGGCCGCAAGGTCGAGTCGGTGACGAAAGCGCCGTTCCTGGGCCTGTACGAGGTCTACATGGGCGGCGACATCCTGTACACCGACGAGAAAGTGAACTATCTCCTCGTGGGCGACGTGTACGACGCGAAGAGCGCGCAGCCCCGCAACCTCAAGGAAGAGCGGCTCGCGAAGCTGAACGCGGTGAAATTCGCCGACCTGCCCCTCGATCAGGCGTTCAAGATCGTCAAGGGGAGCGGCAAGCGGCAGCTTGCTTACTTCTCCGACCCGAACTGCCCCTACTGCAAGCGGATCGAGAAAGAGTTCGCGTCGCTCAACGACGTGACCGTGCACGTCTTCATGTACCCGATCCTGTCGGCCGACTCGGCAGCGAAATCGAAGGCCGTGTGGTGCGCGCCGGACCGGGCGAAGGCCTGGAACGACCTCATGATGAACGGCGTCGAGCCCAAGGCGGGAGCGACCTGCGACACGCCCATCGAAAAGAATCTGGCGCTTGGCCAGAAGTACCGCATCACCGGCACGCCGACGCTCATCTTCGAAAACGGCACGCGTCTTCCCGGTGCCGCACCTGCCGACAAGATCAACCAGTTGCTCGCCGACGCTTCGAAGAAGTAGGCGACGAGAGTCGTCCGGCAGCGATCTCGCCCACCTGCGCCGAAGCCGGACGCAATCGGCTGTGCGCACCGGTCGACGGGCGCGCGGCGCGCGGATGACTCGCGTCGGCGCGCTCTCGGTGTAGAAGCGCTTTCACGCGGGCGGGCATTCTCCCTTCGGTCCGAGCTTCATCCAGCGGTAGAGCCAGGCGCGCGCGCGCTCGCGCGCGTGCCGAGTCGCGATTTTCTCTTCCGGCGACTGGTCGGCGCGGAAGTCGAACGCGCGCCGCACCAACGGATACATCTGGATCTCCACCGGCACGCCGCGCTCGTACAGCGCGTAGAAGGCGCGCCCCGCGCTCATGCGCCGCAGTTCGAAGTCCTGGTCGCCGATCAGCATGAGCATCGGTGCCGTCATCGCGAGCACCTCGGGCGCCACGCGGAACACCTGCTCGGGCTCGGGCGCGTTGGGGTTCTGCATGTGGCCGTAGTAGCTCACGATCGCGGCCACGTCCTTGGGGCGTTTCGCCGCGAGCCGGATGGCGTAGTAGGGGCCGCGCGAGTAGCCCACGATTCCCGCCGGCATGCGGCACGCGTCGGGCCGCTTGGCCAGATAGTCGAGGGTCGCCTCGACGTCGCCCTCGGTGGCGGGGTCGTGCGGGATCGGCCAGCGCTCGAGGAATCGGCCCGATTGCCAGTCGGGCGCGACCACCAGGAAGCCCATCGCGGCGAACTCGCGCATCTTCTGGCGATCCTCGTCCTCGAAGCCGCGCCGCGCGTGGATGTAGAGAAGCGGGGCGAACGGCCCGGGGCCGACGGGGCGCGCGATCGCCACCGGCACCTCGACGTCGCCCGATTTCACGACCGCCTGCTCGAGCGTCTGGGCGGATGCCGACGCGCCGGCGAGCGACGCGAGCACCGCGAGCGCGATTCGCAACCGTTGCATGTGTTGTCCTCCTGGGGGCCTCGGCCCCTTGTCCCTGGCGCGAAGTGTGCATCACTCCACGATCCCCGCCCATCGCCGCGCGCCGCCGTTGACGCGCGTCAACGTCCCGGCGCGGCCACGGTCTACGGTGAAGTGGAGGCGCCTGAATCGAGGAGATCCGCATGGCGACCGAGCTCTACAACGACGGCGCGCACTTGTGCGTGATGTTCACCGACCTCGTCCGCGAGGCCCACGGCGAGGGCGTGCAGGCGAACCAGTTCCTGGTGATCGACCATGGACATGGCGCGCTGATCGATCCGGGCGGGAACATGACCTACAACGCGCTGTACATGGAGTGCGCGCGGCATTTCTCGCCACAGCGGCTCGCGATGATCCTCGCTTCGCATGCCGACCCCGACATCGTCGCGTCGGTGAGCCACTGGCTCGTCGGCACCGATTGCCGCGTCTACATCTCTTCCGTGTGGGCGAACTTCGTGCCGCACTTCTGCGGTGCCGGGCGCACGGCGGGCCGCATCGTGGCGATCCCCGATCCCGGCGCAAGCATCGTGCTCGGGGACGCCGTGATCCACGCCGTGCCCGCCCACTTCCTGCACTCGGCCGGCAATTTCCAGTTCTACGATCCCGTGGCGAAGATGCTCTTCTCCGGCGATCTCGGCGGCTCGATGGTCTCGGGCGCGTTCGCCGCGATTCCGATCGAGGGCGACCTCGGCGAACACATCGCCGCGATGGAAGGCTTCCACCGGCGCTACATGGCCGCGAACAAGGCGCTGCGCCTCTGGGCGAGGATGGCGCGGCAACTCGAGCTCGAATGGCTCGTGCCGCAGCACGGGCGGCCGCTCAAGGGCGGGAGGGCGATCGCGCAGTTCTTCGACTGGATCGAGGGGCTCGAGTGCGGCGTCGATCTCGTCACCGACGAGACGTACCGGCTGCCGTTCGCGTAGCGGCGGCCGGCCGAGCGCTCAGTTCTTCGCGACCGGGTAGCCCTTCGGCAGGAGCACCCACAGACGCCCTTGCTGGCGCATGCGGCCGGCCTCGCGTCCTGCGTCGGGCCCGAAACCCCAGAAGAAGTCCGCGCGCACCGCGCCGCGGATCGCGCCGCCCGTGTCCTGCGCGATCACCAGCCGCTCGAGCGGGACGGTCGAGTTCGGGCGCGTCGTCGCGAGCCACACCGGCGCGCCGAGCGGGACGAACCGCGGATCGACCGCGATCGAGCGCTCGGGCGTGAGCGGCACGCCCTGCGCGCCGGGCGGTCCGCCGTCTGCGCTCGGCAACTCCCGGAAGAACACGTAGCTCGGGTTCTGGTTCAGAAGCTCCGAGAGCCGCTGGGGGTTCGTGCGCGCCCATTTCTGGATGCCCTGCATCGAGGCTTCCGAGAGCTGCAACTCGCCCTTGTCGACCAGCCAGCGGCCGATCGACTGGTAAGGATGGCCATTCTGGTCCGCGTAGCCGACGCGCAGCAGTTCGCCGTTCTCGAGTTTGACGCGGCCCGACCCCTGGATCTGCAGGAAGAAGGCCTCGATCGGATCGTCTACCCAGACGATTTCCTTGCCGGCGACCGGCGCGACGCCGCCATCGATCTCTGCCCGCGTGTAATACGGGACGACACGGCGTCCTTCGAGGCGCCCGCGCAGCCGCATGTTCTTGAGGTCGGGATTGACCGCCGTGAGGTCGATCACCAGCAGGTCTTCGGGCGGCGCATAGAGCGGGTGCACGAACGGGGCCGCTTTCGTGCGGCTTCCGCGCAAGAGGGGCTCGTAGTAGCCGGTCACGAGCCCCTGCGTCGTGCCGTCGCCGTTCGCGACGCGATGGGGCACGAAGTTCGCCTCGAAGAACCGTCGCACGTCCGCGTCGGACGGATCGGCCTGCTTCGCCGCGTCGCTGCAGACGCTCTGCCACGCCGCCTGGAAGCGCACCGCGCGGCAACTCGCGAGAAACGCTGCCCATGCGCGCGCGACGCTGTCCGCGCCCCATCCCGGCAGGTCCGCGAACGTCGCCGGGGCGAGCGTCGGAACCTGCGGCTCCGGCGGCTTCACGCCGGGGCATACAGGGCACGCGGGGCAGGGCGGGCACGAGGGCGCGCGCACCGTGTCGCGCGGCGTGGGCGACGTGCACGCAACCAAAAGGGCGGCCGCGGTCGCCGCGGCGAGGGGTCGAACGTGCTTTAACATCGGGAGAGACGGGTCGGGCTGCGGTCGGCAGAGTATACGAACATGCTTCAGGGTGGCTTCTGGGTCTTCATTCTCGAGGGCGTTCTCGCGCTCGTCCTCGCCATCTTCATCGTATGGTGGACGCTGCCGCGCAAGAGAAAGGACGACGGCGACGAGCGCTGAGGCGCGGGGAGGCGCGGCGCGGCCACGCGGGCTGCGCCGCGCCCAGGCGATTCACCACGGTGACGCGGGCGACGCGAAAGGCCGCGAGCGGACATGGACCCGCCGCGAACCGGAAACGCCTCGCCTTCCAGATGCTTCCGCCGTGAACGAGGCTTCCTGCTAGCGGCCTGCGCGCTTGGCGAGGCGAATCCGGCGAAACCAGCCACCGGCGAGCGAGCGCTCGTCGGAGACCAGAGCGAGCGACGGCGCCGCCGCGAGCGCGTCTTCGAACACGACATCGAGCCGCGTCGCGAGTCGCTGCGACAGCGGGTTGAGGGCACGGCGCAGCGTGCCGCGCTCGCCGGGGCGCAGGAACTTGTCGAAGACGAGCACCTCGCCGCCGGGTTTCAGGACCCGGGCGGCCTCTGCGAGGCAGCGGCGCGGATCGGGCACCACCGCGAGGATGAGATGAAGGACGACGGCGTCGAACGTCGCTGCAGCGAACGGCAGCCGCATCGCGTCGCCCTGCACCAGCCGCAGATCGCGGCGTTCCTTCGGTATGCGGTCGAGCATCGCGCGCGTCAGGTCGATGCCGACGTAGCGGTTTCCCTGCGGCAGATGCGGCACGTCGAGGCCGGTGCCGATGCCGGAGACGAGCACGCGCAGCCCCGGGCGTCCCAGGTGCGCGAGACTCGCGCGGCGCGCCGACGCCGTGGCGCGCTCGATCGCGGCGTCGTAGAAGGGCGCGATGAAGCGGTAGGTGGTCGCGAGGCTCAATGCAGGACGCGCGGCACCGACAGGGTGAACTCCGGAATCGCGGCGTCGAAGCGCGTGCCGTCTTCGGCGACCATCTGATAGCTGCCGTGCATGGTGCCCACGGGCGTCGCGATGGCGGTTCCGCTCGTGTACTCGTAGCGTTCCCCCGGCGCGAGGCGCGGCTGTTCTCCGATCACGCCGAGGCCGCGCACCTCCTCGACCTTGCCGTTCGAGTCGGTGATGATCCAGTGCCGGCTGATGAGCTGCGCCGGCTCCGTTCCCGTATTGCGGATGGTGATCGTGTAGGCGAACACGTACCGGTGCGCCGCCTCGTCGGACTGATCTTCGAGGTAGCGCACCGCGGGCTCGACGGTGATTTCGTAGCGGCGACTCGTTTTCACGATGCCCCCAATTCCACACCAAGACGCGCCGCGCGACAAGCGCGGGGCCTGTCACCCCTCGCGGTGCTTGGAGAGCGGATCGTCGACCCAACGATTCTCGGCCGGACCGAAGCCGAACTGCGCCTGGTGCTGGCGCGAGAGGGCGAGCAGCGCGGCCATCACGTCGGGAGGGAACCCGCTCCGGCCGCCGCGATCGTCGATGATGAGACCGTCGAGATAGCGGTCGCACTCGGGCGTGCCCCACAGATCGACGATCCGCGCCGCGATGCGCGGGAATCGCGCTTCGACGATCGGCAGGGGATGCACGGGTTCCGGCGCAGGCGGGGACTCGGCGCTCTTTCGCTCGAGCCGGAGCGCTTCGAGTTCCTGGCTATCGAATAGAGCGGGCACGTCGTTCGCAGTGCTGGCGCGAGGCTCTGCCATCGGCTGGATTTCCCTTGGTTGCGCGCGCGTGACGTCATGTTTAGCACGCGCCACCCGGACGAGCGAGGGCATAGTGCGGCAGGGTCGCGGCCGGATTGGGATTCGGCCATCAGAGCGGTAAAATGAGGCACTTATCCCCTCCGGTCGCGCCGATGACCTCCCGCTCCGCCTATCGCATCGCACCGAGCATCCTGTCCGCCGACTTCGCGCGTCTGGGCGACGAGGTACGGAGCGTCGTCGCCGCGGGCGCCGACATCATCCACTTCGACGTGATGGACAACCATTACGTGCCGAATCTCACCATCGGCCCGCTCGTCTGCGAGGCGATCCGGCCGCACGTGCAGGTGCCGATCGACGTGCACCTGATGGTGAAGCCGGTCGATCGCATCGTCCCCGACTTCGCCAAGGCGGGGGCCAACATCATCAGTTTCCACCCGGAAGCGAGCGAGCACGTCGACCGCACCATCCAGCTCATCCGCGACTCGGGCTGCAAGCCGGGCATCGTATTCAATCCCGCGACGCCGCTTCATTGGCTCGACCACACGCTGCACGCCGTCGATCTGGTGCTGGTGATGTCGGTGAACCCGGGCTTCGGCGGGCAGAAGTTCATCCCGGGCGCGCTCGACAAGGTGCGCGAGATCCGGCGCCGCATCGATGCGTCCGGCCGCGAAGTGATGCTCGAAGTCGACGGCGGCATCAAGACGGACAACATCGCGGACGTCGCCCGCGCCGGGGCGGACACCTTCGTTGCCGGGTCGGCGATCTTCGGTTCGAAGGACTACCGGGCGACGATCGCGGCGATGCGCGCGGCGCTCGCTGCGGTCGCATAGGCGCATGGGCGCCGTCCGGGCGGTGCTCCTCGACCTCGACGGAACGCTCGTCGACAGCGCCGCCGATCTCGCCGCGGCGGCGAACCGCATGCTCGCGGCACTCGGCCTGCCGGCGCGCACGGTCGACGAGGTCAAGACGTACGTCGGCAAAGGCATTCCGCGCCTCGTGCATCGCGCGCTGACCGGACGACTCGACGGCGAGGCGGATGGGGCGCTGCACGCGCGGGCGCTCGCACTGTTCGAGCAGGCCTACGCGGAGGAATCGGGGCGGCACTCCGCGGTCTTCGCGGGCGTGGTCGCTGGCCTCGAGCGGCTGCGTGCCGCCGGGCTGCGGCTTGCCTGCGTCACGAACAAGGCGGAACGCTTCACCATCGATCTCCTCGACGCGAAGGGGCTGCTGCCCTATTTCGACGTCGTCGTGAGCGGCGACTCGACGCCGCGCAGGAAACCCGATCCGATGCCGTTCCTGTTCGGCTGCGACAAGCTGGGCGTGACGCCTGCCGAGGCCTACGCGATCGGCGACTCGGCGAACGACGTCGCTGCGGCGCGCGCAGCGGGCATTCGCGTGCTCTGCGTTCCCTACGGCTACAACGAAGGCGAGCCCGTCGCGGACCTCGGCGAGACGATGGTCGATACGGTCGCGCACGCCGCCGAACTGATGCTCGCCGAGTCGCGCGAGGCCTCTGCGACGCGATGACCGACGTGCTCGCCGGTCTCGCCGCGATCGTGGGCCGCGCGGCGCTCGCCACCGCCGACGCGGACATGGCACCGCACGCCGTCGACTGGCGCAAGCGCTACGTCGGCCGCCCGCTCGCGGTGGTGAAGCCCGCATCGACCGAAGAAGTAGCGGCTATCGTGCGGCTGTGCGCGCAGACGCGCACGCCGATCGTCCCGCAGGGCGGCAACACGGGTCTCGTTGGCGGCGCCACGCCCGACGACTCGGGTCGCGCGCTCGTCCTGAGCCTTGGGCGCATGACGCGCGTGCGCGATCTGGATCTCGCGAACAACACGCTCACCGTCGAGGCCGGCCGCACGCTGGCGTCGGTGCAGGAGGCAGCGCGCGCGGCCGGCCGGCTGTTCCCGCTGAGCCTCGCGTCCGAGGGTTCGTGCCAGATCGGCGGCAACCTGGCGTCGAACGCGGGCGGCACCGCCGTGCTTCGCTACGGAAACGCACGCGAGCTCGTTCTCGGGCTCGAAGTGGTGCTGCCGGACGGCTCGGTCTGGGACGGACTGCGCGGCCTGCGCAAGGACAACACGGGCTACGACCTCAAGCACCTCTTCATCGGCGCGGAGGGCACGCTCGGCATCATCACCGCCGCGGTGCTGAAACTCTTCCCGCTCGCGGTCGGCCGGGTCACGGCGGTCGCGGCGGTCGACAGCCCGGCAGGCGCGGTCGAGCTGCTCGGCCGGCTGCAGGCCCGATGCGGCGAGCGCCTCGTGGGCTTCGAGCTGTTCTCCGACTTCGCGCTCGGCCTGGTCCTGAAGCACTACCCGGCGAGCATCGCGCCGTTCCGCGACCGACACCCGCACTACGCGCTGGTCGAGCTCGAGGACACGCAGGACGCCGCCGCGGTGCGCGCGCTCGCCGAGTCGGCGCTCGGCGCCGCGATCGAGGCCGGCCTCGCCCGCGACGTCGTGTTCGCCGAGAGCGAGGCACAGGCGAACGGACTGTGGGCGCTGCGCGAGAACCTTTCCGAGGCGCAAGCTGCCGAGGGGAAGAACATCAAGCACGACGTCTCGGTGGCCGTGTCGCGCATCGCCGAGTTCATCGCGGCGACCGATGCCGCACTCGCCCGTGCGTTTCCAGGCGTGCGGATGGTGACGTTCGGCCATCTCGGCGACGGCAATCTGCACTACAACGCTGCCGCGCCCGAGGGCGTCGAGCCGGAGCGCTGGATGCAGAACACTCAGGCGGTGAATCGGATCGTGCACGATTCGGTCGCGGCGTTCGGGGGCTCGATCAGCGCCGAGCACGGGCTCGGTCAGGCGAAGCGCGAGGAGATCCTGCGCTACAAGTCGGCCGTGGAGATGGACCTGATGCGCAGGGTGAAGGCGGCGATCGATCCCCTGGGGATCATGAACCCGGGGAAGGTGCTCTAGTTCCCAACCCGCAAGGTGCGATGCTATAGTCGCCACGTCCCATCGATTCCGCTTCCGGCACTAACGATGCTTCGGCAGTTCGAGGTTTGCGCGTGGCAGGCGCGGGGCAGCTGGCGTAGCTGGCGTCCCTGATTTGCGCACGCGCGCGCGGGGCGCAACACCCCGCGAACACCCCGAAGAGCAGTTCCCGTCCCGGAGCGTTCCATGACCGAACAGGAGTTCCAGCGGCTCGCCGCCGAAGGCTATAACCAGGTTCCGCTCGTCCTGGAAACCTTCGCCGACCTCGACACGCCGCTCTCGATCTATCTCAAGCTCGCCAACCGCTCGGGCACGTATCTCCTCGAGTCGGTGGTCGGCGGCGAGCGCTTCGGGCGGTACTCGTTCATCGGCCTCGCCGCGCGCACCCGCATCAAGGCGCTCGGCCGGCTCGTCACCGTCACGCACGGCGACGCCGTGGTGGAGAAGGCGCAGACGGGCGATCCGCTGGGGTTCATCCGGCAGTACCTGAAGCGCTACCGCGTGGCGCCGATTCCCGGGATCGACCGGTTCGCAGGCGGCCTGGTCGGCTACTTCGGTTACGACACCGTGCGCTGGATCGAGCCGAAGCTCGCCGGGGGCTGGCTCAAGGAAGACCCGCTCGGTTGCCCCGACTTGCTGCTCATGCAGTCCGAGGAACTGGCCGTCGTCGACAACCTCTCGGGAAAGCTCTATCTCGTCGTCTACGCGGACCCGGCGCAGCCGCGCGCCTACGACGACGCGCAGGCGCGGCTGCGCGAGCTGCTGGGCGCGCTGCGGCTTCCCGTCCAGCTTCCTCACGAAACGCCGCGGGAGCCGCTGGCCGCGGTGTCCGGATTCGGCAAAGAGGCGTTCATGGCGGCGGTCGGCCGCGCGAAGCGCTACATCACCGACGGCGACATCATGCAGGTGGTGCTGTCGCAGCGGATGAGCCAGCCGTTCGCGGCCTCGCCGCTCGCGCT
>JALOSW010000047.1 GCA_025458245.1 Burkholderiales bacterium | reverse complement strand
GGCGAAGCGCGGCCGCGCGGGGCCCGCGCTTGCGACGAGCGCAATCGGCTCGTTCGTCGCCGGCACCCTGGCCACCGTGGGGCTGACCCTGCTCGCGCCAGAGGTGGTCGAGCTCGCCCTGCGTTTCGGCCCGGCGGAGTACTTCGCGCTCATGGTGCTTGCGTTCACTACCGTCGCCGCGGTACTCGGCGGATCCGCCGCGCGCGGCCTCGCGAGCCTCAGCATCGGCCTCGCTCTCGGGCTCGAAGCGCGATTGGGCGCGATCGTGGAGGCCGTGGCTGCGCGGGACGGCGATCGGATTTCCGTTCGGGTCGATCCCCGCAGGCGGCGCGGAGATCCCGACATTCCTCTCCTACGGCGTCGAGAAGCGGCTTGCGCGCGAGTCCGACGAGTTCGGGAAGGGCGCGATCGAAGGCGTTGCCGGGCCCGAAGCGGCGAACAATGCATCGTCGACGGGCGCACTGGTGCCGCTGCTCACCCTCGGCATTCCGACCTCGGCGACCGCGGCGATCATTCTTTCCGCGTTCCAGCAATACGGCATCAGCCCCGGGCCGCTCCTCTTCCAGATGCAGGCCGATCTCGTCTGGGGCCTGATCGCGAGCCTCTACATCGGCAACGTGATCCTGCTCGTCCTCAACCTGCCGCTCATCGGCATGTGGGTGCGGCTGCTCTCGATTCCGCGCCCGCTGCTCTATGCGGGCATCCTCGTGTTTGCGACGCTCGGCGCATACAGCCTGCATCAGTCGGTGGTCGATCTGCTGATCCTCTACGTGTTCGGGCTCCTCGGCTTCGCGATGCGGTGCTTCGACTTCCCGGTGGCGCCGGCGATCATCGGACTCATCCTGGGGCCGCTTGCCGAGCTGCAGTTCCGCCGCGCGCTCGCGATCAGCCAGGGCGACCCAAGCGTGTTCGTCACCCAGCCCATCGCGGCAGCGTTGCTCGCCGTGGCTGCGCTGGCGGTGCTCGTGCCGTTCGCGCTCGGGCTGCTGCGCCGCTTTCGGCAGGCCTGACCCGCGGGCGAGCTGGCGTGGCGCGACTCGCAGCCGATCTCGCGACCGGCCCGGCCCTCGGGGCCTTGGCAGCGTGCGCGGCGGGTGGCGCGATCGCCGCGTCGCTTCGCATTCCGTTGCCGTGGATGGTCGGGCCGCTCCTGGCTATGGCAGGCCTGAAGCTCGCCGGCGTGCATCTCGTCGCACCGCGCCTCGCGCGCGAAGGCGGCCAGCTCATCATCGCCACCGCGCTCGGGCTCTACTTCACGCCGCTGGTGGCGCGCGAGACGCTCGGGCAGTGGTGGGTTCTCCTGCTCGCGGCGGCGTTCTCGACGGCGCTCGGCTACGCGGGCGGCTGGATCCTCTGGCGTTTCGGCGGCGTCGATCGCACGACGGCGCTGTTCGCGAGCATTCCCGGCGGCGCGACCGAAATGGCGGTGCTGGGCGAACGGTTCGGCGGCAAGCCCGACCGCGTCGCCGTGGCGCAGAGCCTGCGCATCCTGCTCGTGGTCGTGATCATTCCCGCGGCGCTGACGCTGTCGGGGGCGCACGGCACCGACGCAGTGGAGCCTGCGGAGAGAATCTGGAGCTACGAGGGGCTCGCGATGCAGTTCGCGTGCGCGGCCGCGGGAGGCGTGCTGTTCCAGTGGTTGCGCGTCGGCAACCCCTGGATGCTCGGTCCGCTCGCCGCGACCATCGCATTGACTGCGACCGGATTCGGCTTCTCGGCCGTGCCGCCGCCGCTCTCCGCCGCGGGGCAGGTGCTGCTCGGCTGCGCGCTCGGTTCGCGCTTCGAGCGGGAGTTCCTGCGCTCGGCGCCGCGCTTCGCGGCAGTGGTGGTGCTCTCGGTCGTTCTCGGCATCGCCACCGCAGCGGCCTTCGGAAGTGCGCTCGCGTGGGCAGCCGACCTCTCGATGCCGACCATGATCCTCGCCGCCGCCCCGGGCGGCATTGCGGAGATGGCGATCACGGCGAAAGTGCTTCAGCTCGGCGTGCCGCTCGTCACCGCCGCCCACGTGGTCCGCGTCATCGTCCTCGTCACCACCAGCGCGCCGCTCTTTCGCATGCTGCGCGCCGCGAAAAGGAGCGCCCGCGCATGAGCTGGGATCCCGATCAGTACGCGCGTTTCGGCGGCGAGCGCCTTCGCCCGGCCCGCGATCTCGTGAACGCGATTTCCGCAGCGCGTCCGGCGCGCATCGCCGATCTTGGCTGCGGCGACGGCCGTGCGACCGAGCTGCTCGCAGCGCGGTGGCCCGACGCGGAGATTCTGGGCGTCGACGACTCGCAGTCGATGCTCGACGCGGCCGCGAAGCTCGGCCTGCGCGCCGAGTGGCGTCGCGACGGCATCGATACATGGCAACCCGGGTCGCGGTTCGACGTCGTGTTCTCGAATGCCGCCATTCACTGGCTCCCCGATCACGCGACGCTGTTGCCGCGGCTCCTCGACGCGGTCGCCCCGGGTGGCGCACTGGCGGTGCAGATGCCGCGTAACTTCGCAGCGCCGTCTCACGCGCTGCTTTTCGATCTTGCCGAGTCGCCGTCCTGGCGCGCCCGTCTGGCGCCGCTCGTGAGGCGCCAACCCGTTCAGGATCCGCAGTGGTACTACGATGTCCTCGCGCCCCGCGCACGGTCGATCGACATCTGGGAGACGGAGTACGTCCACGCGCTCTCGGGCGATCGGCCCGTAGTGGAGTGGCTGAAAGGGACGTGGCTGCGCCCGTTCCTGCACGCCCTCGGACCGGATGCCCCCGTGTTCGAGGCGGAGTACGCCCGGCAGGTGGCGGCCGCCTATCCGCGTCGCGCGGATGGCAAGACCCTCTTCCCGTTTCGGCGTCTCTTCATGGTCGCGATGCGCTAGTCGGCAGCGCATGCAGTGCGCCGAGCGAAGGGTTTCGCGAAGCGTCCGGCCGAGGCGGAGAGAAGCGTTTTTTCGAATGGAAAGATTGACATTTCTTTGACCGACGAGGCTGAACCCCTGAGCGAATGGTGGTAAATTTCGCGCCTCTGAAAACCGCCCCCGGCCCGAGTCGGGCTGTCCAGACCCGACTCCCCGCCCGCCGGCCCGATTTCCCGTTTGAACGAGGCCCTGCTCGATGAACCAGCCCTACGTTCCCCATATCGCCGCCCCCGATGTCGTCCGCAACCTGCGCGCCCTCGAATGGGTGGCCGAGATCGCCGAGCTCACCAAGCCCGACCGCATCGTGTGGTGCGATGGCTCGCAGGCGGAATTCGACCGTCTGACCGAGGAGATGGTGCAGAGTGGCACGCTGCGCCGCCTGAATCCGGAGAAGCGGCCGAACAGCTTCCTCGCCTGGTCCGACCCGACCGACGTCGCGCGCATGGAGGATCGCACCTTCATCTGCACGCAGAACAAGGAAGACGCCGGTCCGACGAACAACTGGATGGACCCCGCCGAGATGCGCAGCACGCTCGCGCAGGTCTTCGACGGCTGCATGCGCGGCCGCACCATGTACGTGGTGCCGTTCTCGATGGGTCCGCTCGGCTCGCACATCGCGCAGATCGGCATCGAGATCACCGACAGCCCGTATGTCGTGGTCTCGATGCACATGATGACGCGCGTGTCGCCCAAGGTCTGGGATCTCCTCGGTACGGAAGGCCGGTTCGTGCCGTGCATCCACACCGTTGGCGCGCCGCTCGCGGCAGGGCAGAAGGACGTCGCCTGGCCCTGCAACAAGGAGCACAAATACATCGTGCACTTCCCCGAGACGCGCGAGATCTGGTCGTTCGGCTCGGGCTATGGCGGCAACGCGCTCCTCGGCAAGAAGTGCCTCGCGCTGCGCATCGCCTCGTTCATGGGCAAGGACGAAGGATGGTTCGCCGAGCACATGCTCATTCTCGGCGTGACCTCTCCCGAGGGCGAGAAGACCTACGTGACGGCCGCCTTCCCGAGCGCCTGCGGCAAGACGAACTTCGCGATGCTCGTGCCGCCGCCCGCATTCAAGGGCTGGAAGGTCACGACCATCGGCGAGGACATCGCGTGGATCAAGCCAGGCAAAGACGGCCGGCTCTACGCGATCAACCCCGAGGCCGGCCTGTTCGGCGTCGCGCCGGGCACGTCGATGAAGACCAACCCCAACTGCATGATGGCGGTTCGCGAGAACGCCATTTTCACCAATGTCGCGCTCACCGACGACGGCGACGTGTGGTGGGAGGGGATGACGGACGAGAAACCCGCGCATCTCACTGATTGGCAAGGCAATTCCTGGACGCCGGACTCGGGCCGGCTGTCTTCGCATCCGAACTCCCGGTTCACATGCTCGGCGCGGCAGGTGCCGTCGATCGACCCCGACTGGGAGAACCCGCAGGGCGTGCCGATCTCGGCGTTCGTCTTCGGCGGCCGCCGGTCGAACACGGTGCCGCTCGCCGTGCAGGCGTTCAGCTGGACCGACGGCGTGTACATGGCGGCGACCATGGGCTCCGAGACGACGGCCGCGGCCACCGGCAAGGTCGGCGTCGTGCGCCGCGACCCGTTCGCCATGATCCCGTTCTGCGGCTACAACATGGCCGACTACTTCGGCCATTGGCTGAAGCTCGGCTGGAGCGTGAAGCACCGGCCGCACGTGTTTCAGGTCAACTGGTTCCGCACCGACGCCAACGGCAAGTTCGTGTGGCCCGGCTTCGGCGAGAACATGCGCGTGCTGAAGTGGATTGTCGACCGCACGCGAGGTCAGGCGTCCGGCATCGAGACCCCTCTCGGCTGGGTGCCCGACTACGACGACCTCGACTGGACCGGGCTGGAGAAGTTCAGCCGCGATCAGTTCAAGGCGGTCACCTCGATCAAGCACGACGAATGGGAAGCCGAGCTGCAGTCGCACGACGAGCTGTTCGAGCGTCTGCGCGACCGGCTGCCGCGCCAGCTGCAGCTTCGTCGCGAGATGCTGCACCTCGACCTCGGCGCGTAAACGCGATCCGCGCCGGAAGGCAAGGCCGCCCTCGGGCGGCCTTTCTTTTTTTCGGGACGACGGCCGCGGGCTAGAATCGGCTCGACCCCGAAGGGGCGAGAGAGGGTTCGTGTCGCACGTTTTTCATCGCAGCCCCGGGCACCGCTACCCCACGGTCGTTCGCGGCGAGGGCGTCTATCTCTTCGACGCGAACGGGAAGCGCTATCTCGACGGGTCGTCGGGCGCGGCGGTCTCGTGCCTCGGCCACGGCGACGCAGAGGTGATCGCCGCGATCGCGGCGCAGGCGAAGACGCTCGCGTTCGCGCACACGTCGTTCTTCACCAACGAGCCGATGGAGGCGCTCGCCGACGAGCTCGTCGCGCATGCGCCAGCGGGCATCTCGCATGCGTTTTTCGTCTCGAGCGGATCCGAAGCGATCGAGGCGGCGCTGAAGCTCGCGCGCCAGTACTACGTCGAAATCGGGCAGCCGCAACGCCGGCGCGTGGTCGCGCGGCGGCAGAGCTACCACGGCAACACGCTCGGCGCGCTCGCGGCGGGGGGCAACCTGTGGCGGCGCAGGCAGTTCGACCCGCTGCTCGTCGACGTATCGCATGTCGCCCCCTGTTACGCGTATCGAGACAAGCACGCGGCCGAGAGCGACGAAGCGTACGGGGCGCGGCTCGCGGCGGAACTGGTCGCCGAGATCCAGCGGCTCGGCCCGGATTCGATCATCGCGTTCGTGGCGGAGACGGTAGCCGGCGCGACGCTCGGGGCGGCCGCGCCCGTCCCCGGCTATTTCAAGGCGATCCGCGAGATCTGCGACCGCTACGGAATCCTGCTCGTCCTCGACGAGGTCATGTGCGGCATGGGCCGGACCGGCGCGCTCTACGCCTGTGAGCAGGAAGGCGTGGCGCCCGATCTCGTCACCATCGCGAAGGGGCTCGGCGCCGGCTATCAGCCCATCGGCGCGCTGCTCGCCTCGCGGCGCGTTTATGACGCCGTCATTGCAGGCTCGGGTGCGTTCCAGCACGGCCACACGTACGTCGGCCACGCGGTCGCCTGCGCTGCGGCGCTCGCCGTGCAGCGCGCGTTACGCGAGCGCGCCCTGGTCGAACGTGTGGCGACGCTGGGGCCGGGGCTCGAGCGGCGGCTGCGCGAACGATTCGGCGATCACCCTCACGTCGGCGACATCCGTGGCCGCGGGTTCCTGTGGGCGATGGAACTCGTCGCCGACCGCGGCGCGAAGACGCCGTTCGATCCGGCGCGGCGTGTGCACGCGCGCATCAAGGCGCGCGCGCTCGACCGAGGGCTGCTCTGCTACCCGATGGGCGGGACCATCGACGGCGTCTTGGGAGACCATGTCCTGGTCGCGCCGCCGTTCATCACGACGGACGAGCAGCTCGACGAACTGGCGGACAAGCTTGCGCTCGCCCTCGAGGACGCGCTGGTCGACTCGGCGGGCTGAATGCGCCACGGTCGGCCGTCGGGTGCCGCCCGGACCGCACGCCCCGCATGGCCCCGCCCATCGGGGCCGGCTCTCCCGACGTGTGCGTGCGCTCACTGCCGATACGAGTCGCTTAGCACGAAGCCCAGAACCTCAAGAGCCTGCGGTTGAGCGGGACTGGCGCGAGCATCACCGCGCGGCGGCCGCTCCCCCGATCCGTGCGGCGACGGCATGGGTCTTCCGGCCGAATCGGCCTTCCGCGAGAGGACGTCTGCAGCCCTGGGTTGAGTGTTCCATCCTGGGTGTTCCACGTGAAACACCCGCGATGCGGCAGGGGATCCCGCGCCGCCTGTTCCACGTGAAACAAGGGGCTCGCGCGAGCCCCGCGGGGGCGGGGGCCAATTTTCGCCACTTGGCAAAGCGCGTATGATTCGCCCCTCTCGCGAATCGCGCCCATGAACTTCCCGACCGAATTCGACGTCATCGTGGTGGGTGGTGGCCACGCCGGCACCGAGGCGGCCCTGGCGGCGGCCCGGATGGGGGCGAGCACGCTCCTGCTGACCCACAACATCGAGACGCTCGGCCAGATGTCGTGCAACCCATCGATCGGCGGGATCGGCAAGGGGCACCTGGTGAAGGAGATCGATGCCTTGGGCGGCGCGATGGCGATCGCCACGGACGAGGCGGGGATCCAGTTCCGGACGCTCAACGCGAGCAAGGGCCCGGCCGTGCGCGCGACGCGCGCCCAAGCCGACCGGGTGCTCTACCGCAAAGCGATCCGGACGCGGCTCGAGAATCAGCCGAACCTCACGCTCTTCCAGCAGGCCGTCGACGATCTGATGCTGGAGGGCGACCGTGCCGCCGGCGTGGTGACCCAGCTCGGCATCCGTTTCCGGGGCCGCAGTGTCGTCCTCACGGCCGGCACGTTCCTGTCCGGGCTGATCCACGTCGGACTGGAGAACTACTCGGCAGGCCGGGCGGGGGACCCGCCTTCGGTCAGCCTCGCGGCGCGCCTGCGCGAGCTCGCGCTGCCGGTCGGTCGCCTGAAGACCGGTACGCCACCGCGAATCGACGGCCGCACCATCGACTTCTCGGTGATGGAGGAGCAGCCCGGAGACTCTCCCGAGCCGGTGTTCTCGTTCCTGGGCGCCCGGGCGATGCACCCGAAGCAGTTGCCGTGCTGGATCACGCACACGAACGAGCGCACCCACGAGATCATCCGCGCGAACCTCGACCGCTCGCCGATGTACACCGGAAAGATCGAGGGTGTCGGACCGCGATACTGCCCGTCGATCGAGGACAAGATCCATCGCTTCGCGGACAAGGCGAGCCACCAGATCTTCCTAGAGCCGGAGGGCCTGACGACCCACGAGTTCTATCCGAACGGGGTCTCGACCAGCCTGCCGTTCGACGTGCAACTCGCGATCGTTCGCTCCATCCGCGGCCTCGAGGGCGCGCATATCCTGAGGCCGGGCTACGCGATCGAGTACGACTATTTCGACCCGCGCGGGCTGCATGCGTCCCTCGAGACCAAGGCGATCGGCGGGCTCTTTTTCGCCGGGCAGATCAACGGCACGACCGGCTACGAGGAAGCGGGAGTGCAGGGGCTCCTCGCCGGCATCAACGCGGCGCGCCAGGTGCAGGGGCGCGAGGCGTGGTGGCCCCGGCGTGACGAGGCCTACCTCGGCGTGCTGGTCGACGACCTCATCACCCGTGGCGTGACCGAGCCCTATCGCATGTTCACCAGCCGGGCCGAGTATCGCCTGATGCTGCGGGAAGACAACGCGGACCTGCGGCTCACGGAGATCGGGCGGCGACTTGGCGTCGTCGACGATGCCCGCTGGGACGCGTTCGCGCGGAAACGCGACGCGATCGCGGCCGAGGCGGAGCGGCTGAAATCCACCTGGGTGAACCCGCGCGTACTCAACGCGGCGGACGCCGGGCGCGTTCTGGGCCAGGCGATCGAGCGCGAGTACACGCTGTTCGACCTCCTGAAGCGTCCGGACGTCGGCTACGCGTCGTTGCTCTCGCTGCCGGGCGCAGGCGTCCCGGTCGCCGACGCGGCGGTTGCCGAGCAGGTCGAGATCCAGGCCAAATACGCCGGATACATCACTCGCCAACAGGGCGAAGTCGCCCGCCAGAAGCAGCAGGAAGACCTGCGCTTGCCTGCAGATCTCGATTACGCCGAGGTGCACGGCCTTTCGAAAGAAGTCCGGCAGAAGCTCGACCGGCACAAGCCGGAGACGCTCGGACAGGCGTCGCGGATCCAGGGCGTGACGCCGGCGGCGATTTCACTGCTTCTCGTGCACCTCAAGCGTCGGCAGGGAAAGGGCGCGCAGACGCTGAGCGCCGCATGACGCCCGCGGCGCGGCTCGACCGCGGGCTTGCCGGCCTCGGGATCGCGCTTCCTGCGGATGCCCGGCAGAGGCTCCTCGACTATCTCGCGCTGCTTGCTAAATGGAACGCGGTCTACAACCTGACGGCGATTCGTGATCCGGACCAGATGGTAAGTAATCACTTACTCGATTCGCTAGCAATCATAAGGTTCTTGCCCAGCGGGCCGCTGCTAGACGTCGGTGCCGGAGCGGGGCTCCCGGGTATTCCGGTTGCGATCGCGCGGCCGGCGATGGCGGTGACGCTCGTCGATTCGAGTCAGAAGAAGGCGGCGTTCCTGCAGCAGGCAGCGGCCGAGCTGGGCCTCGCCAACGTGACGGCCCTGCATGCGCGGGTCGAATCCTGGCACCCGGGGTCGCTGTTCCCGGCCATCGTGTCGCGGGCGTTCGCAGAGCTCGCGGACTTCGTCCGACTGACGCGGCATCTGCTCGCGCCCGGCGGCGCGTTCTACGCGATGAAAGGGCGCCGCCCGGCCGACGAGATCGCGCGCCTGCCGCAAGGTTTCCGCGTTCGCGAATCGTTCGAAGTGACTGTCCCCGAACTCGACGCCGAGAGGTGTCTCATCGTCATCGAGGCCGCGCCGTGACCCGCATTCTCGCCGTCGCCAACCAGAAAGGCGGGGTGGGCAAGACCACCACCACCGTCAACCTCGCCGCCGGTCTCGCCGCGTCGGGCCAGCGCGTGCTCGTCGTCGATCTCGACCCCCAGGGCAACGCGACCATGGGCAGCGGCGTCGACAAGCGCACGCTCGCGCAGACGGTGTATCACGTGCTGCTCGGCCTCGCGACCGCGGAGTCGATCCGGGCGCGCGCGGCCTCGGGCGGCTTCGACATCCTGCCGGCGAACCGCGAGCTCGCCGGCGCCGAGGTGGAGATGGTCGAGCTCGAGCATCGCGAGACGCGCCTCAAGTTCGCGCTCGATCGCGTTGCCGACCAGTACGATTTCGTGCTTCTCGATTGTCCGCCGGCTCTGAATCTCCTGACGCTCAACGGGCTCGTCGCCGCGAGCGCGGTCGTGATTCCGATGCAGTGCGAGTACTACGCGCTCGAGGGCCTGTCGGATCTCGTGAACACCATCCGCAAGGTCAAGCAGGCGCTCAACCCGGCGCTCGAGATCGCGGGATTGCTGCGCACCATGTTCGATCCGCGCAATCTCCTGTCGCAGCAGGTCTCCGCACAGCTCGAGCAGCACTTCGGCGCCAAGGTCTACGAGACGATCATCCCGCGCAACGTGCGCCTCGCCGAAGCGCCGAGCTACGGCGCGCCGGCCGTCAATTTCGATCCGTCGTGCAAGGGCGCGCAAGCGTATGTGCAGCTTGCAACCGAGGTGCTCAAGCGCGGCGGGTTCGAGCGGGCGGCGGCGTAGGGGAGATGGAGGCGGCTTCACCGCGAACGCATGCGGGACTCGGAGCGATCGAGTCTGGGCATCGACAGCGCGGGCCGTGCCGCTCGCCTAACCTGACTCCAGAGAGATTCTCCGTTGACTCCATGCCGTGCGTGTCTCCGCGGTGAATCGCGCTTGCGGCGCTAAGGAACGACCATGATCAAACCCAAAGGACTGGGCCGGGGGCTCGACGCGCTGCTCGACCGCGGCGAGGCGCCGGCCGCGGCCGCCGACAAGCTCGCCACCGCGCGAATCGACCAACTTCAGCCGGGCCGTTATCAGCCTCGGACGCGCATGGACGAGAACTCGCTCGAGGAGTTGGCTGCGTCCATTCGCAGCCAAGGCCTCATGCAGCCGATTCTCGTCCGGCCGGTGGCGTCGGAGCGTTACGAGATCATCGCCGGCGAGCGTCGCTGGCGCGCGTCGCGGCTTGCGGGACTCGCCGAGGTGCCGATCGTCGTGCGCGACGTGCCCGACCAGTCCGCCCTCGCGATGGCGCTGATCGAGAACATCCAGCGCGAGGATCTGAACCCGATCGAAGAGGCGACCGGCCTGCAGCGCCTCATCGAGGAGTTTCGGCTGACCCATCAGGAAGCGGCGGACGCCGTGGGCCGCTCGCGCGCCGCGGTCACGAACCTGTTGCGCCTGCTCAACCTGCCGAAGTCGGTCCAGGAACTCGTGTACGCCGGCGATCTGGAGATGGGCCATGCGCGCGCGCTGCTCGCACTCGACGGCGCCCGCCAGGCGGATGCGGCGAAATCCGTCGCCGCGAAAGGCCTTTCGGTGCGCGAGACCGAAGCCCTCGTGCAGGCCATCGTCAATCCGAAGCACAAGCCGGCAAAGGCCAAGGCGCGCGCCAGCCGCGACGTGCAGCGATTGGAGGAAGAGCTGTCGGAAGCGCTCGGAACGACGGTCGAGATCAAGACCGGGAAAAAAGGCACCGGCAAGCTCGTGCTCCACTACATGAGCTTCGAGCACCTCGACGACCTGATCGCGAAGCTGCGCGGCTAATCGCTCCGCCGAGCGTCCGCGCAGGACGGCATGCCGCGGCGGTGCGCCGTCTCGGCGCAGGCCCAGGCGGCGCCGCGGTCCCGGTACCTCAGGGGTGGCCGGGAACGAATTCCTCGTCGCCCTGCTGGTCGCGCTCCCAGAGGAGGAAGTCGTAATAGCCGCAGCGCTGCGTCGTCGGATACACGCGGCACACCGAGGGACGTCCCTCGTAGATGCTGCAGCAGCGCTTCTCCTGATCGAAGAACATGCAGGTGGTCTTGAAGATGTGATCCTGCTTGTGCCGCAGAACGCGGGTCTTGCCGTCGTCGACGAGCTTGGTGAACCGGTCGCGCGCCGCCGTCACCGAAATGCCGTGATGCTTGGCGAGCCGCTCGACGTCGCGCTTGGTGACTTCGATCCAATCGTAACTGCAGCAGTAGCCGGGGCACTTCGAGCAGTCGTATTTTTTCTTCGGGGCGGGCTTGCGTGCAGTCATCTTGAGGCGAGGCGTGCGGCGAAAGGCCGCCATGGTAGCCGAAAGGCGTTGCCCCGCACACTGCGGCGCGCCCGGCGAGTGCGGGAATCAGCTCGCGACGAGCGCGCCGAGCACCGCGGTCCATGCGACCGCGAGGTTGCCGAGATCGTAGCCACCGCCGCCGAAGCAGAGCAGGCGTCCGCCGCACAGCTCGTCGGCGAGCTTGCAGAGGTCGGCAGCCGCACGCGCATGCACGGCGGGCGAGTACCGGAGATCCGCGAGCGGGTCCCCCGCCAGACCATCCGCGCCGCATTGAAACAACAGAACTTCGGGGCGGTGCAGGCGAAGATGCGCGAGCACGCGCGCCCACGCCGCGAAGAACTCGCGATCGCCGGCCCCGGGAGGCAGCGGGATGTTGAGCTTACGACCTTCCGCGACGCCGCGGCCCGTCTCGAAAGCGTGGCCTGTGCCCGGGTAGAGGAAGTTCCCGTCTTCGTGGATGTCGGCGAGGATGAGGTCGGGATCCTGCTCGTAAGGGTAGTAGACGCCGTCGCCGTGGTGCACGTCGATGTCGACATAACCGATGCGGCGCACGCCGTGACGGGCGCGCAGCGCGTTGATCGCGATGCCGAGATCGTTGAATACGCAGAACCCGCCGGCGCGCTCGCGGCGCGCATGATGCAGGCCACCGATCGGCTGGAACGTTTTCAGCGCGTCGCCGCTCATCACCCGGTCGACGGCGTCGAGCGCCGTGCCGGCAAGTGCGGCGCCCGCTTCGAAAATGCCGGGAATCGCGGGCGTGTCGCCGTAATCGATGTAGCCCTCGCCGCGATCCGAGCACACCCTCACCCAGCGGACATGCTCGGTGGTGTGGAACTGCTCGAGGTCGTCGCTCGATGCCTGCCGCGGCGGGACGAGTCGCGCTCGCCGGTCGAGCCCCGCCTTTGCGGCTTCGGCGAGAAAGGCGCCCTGGCGATCGATGCCGAGCGGGTGGCCTTCGGGAAAGCCGTACCTGCCGAGCGCATCGCCGGCGTAGAGGACGACGGGGGAGGCCATGCGGACGCGCCCGGACACGTGGGAGGAGACGTCACCCTAGCGCGGCTTGCCGAGCGAGGCAACCTTCGACATCGGGGCCCTTCGCCAGCGCCGCGGCGAACTCGTCGGGCGCGCAAATCGCGAAAGGCGCCGAGCGCGCGAGTTCGAGCAGCAACCGGTCGCGCGTGAGCAGCGCATCGGCGCGCCCGCGGCCCGCGAGGACGAGGAACTTCTGGTCTTCGGGATCGCGGCACCGCGGTAGCGCGGCAGTCGGCGGCACATCGTCCGCGACGCGCTCGCAGCAAGCGAGATACGTCCGGACGGCGTTCCCCGCGCGTGCGGCGCGCCTCGCGATCGCGGGGTAGGCGAGCACTCGCTGAAGCTCGACCTCGCAGTGGTTGTCGATGAGCGGGACGAGCGATCCCTCGTCCCATGCCGCGCGCAAAGGCTCGAGCGCGGGATCGTCGAACGCGAGGATCGCGACCAGGACGTTCGTGTCGAGGACGACCCGGACAGGTCGGACGGATGAGGTCACAGCCCCAGCCGCGCGGGAAGCCAAAGCGCCAGCGCCGGCACGGCCACGAGCAGGACCACGAGCGCGAGGTCCGCGAACACGAAGGGAAGCGTCGCGCGGTAGATACGGCCTGCGCCGATCCCGGGGTGGTGCGCCTGGATCACGAACACGGTCAGTCCGAGCGGCGGGCTGACGAGGCCGACGGTCGCCATCACCGTGACGAACACGCCGAACCACACGGGGTCGTAGCCGAGGCCCGTAGCGACGGGAAGAAACACCGGCACGGTCACCAGCAGCGTGCTGACTTCCTCGAGGAACGTGCCGAGCGCCAGATACACGAGCGCGATCGCAAGCAGCACCGCGAACGGGGCGACGTCGGCGCGCTCGACCACATGTGCGAGCGCGGCAGGCAGCCCCGAAAGGGCGATGAAGCGCGAGAACACGAACGCGCCGACCACGACGAAGAAAAGGACCGCGGTCGCACGGACGGTCTCGCCGAATGCTCCAAAGAGCCCCGCCCGGTCGAGCGTCCGCGTCGCAAGGCCGATGACGATCGCGGCGAGCGCGCTCACCGCAGCCCCTTCGGTCGGCGAAAACCATCCGAGGTAGATGCCCACGACGGCGAACAGGAACAGCAGCCCCATTTTCCAGAGGCCCTTGCCCGCGGCGATTCGGCTCGCCGCGGGCAGCGCGGGCGAAGCGGGAAACGCGAGGCTTCGGTTGCGGGCGAGCCACGCCACGACGCCGATGTAGGACACCGCGAGGACGAGCCCGGGAACGAGCGCGGCGGCGAACAGCCGCGCGAGCGATTGCTCTGCCGCGATTGCGTAGATCGCGAGGATCACCGACGGCGGGATCAGGATGCCGAGCGTGCCCGCCGCGGCCACGCACCCGGCGGCGAACGCGGCATCGTAGCCGTGGCGGCGCATCTCCGGAACCGCGATGCGCGAGAACGTCGCGGCGGTCGCGATCGACGAACCGCAGATCGCGCCGAACGCGGCGCACGCGCCGACCGTCGCGCTCGCGAGCGCACCGCGCAAGCCCGAGAAGACGGCGTTCATCGCGTCGAACAGCTCGCGCGAGAGCCCGGCGCGCGTGGCCACTGCGCCCATGAGCAGGAACAGCGGGACGACCGACAGCGAATAGGCGTTCGCCAGCTCGAACGGGACGGTGCCGATCATCGCGGCCGCCCGCGGCCAGCCGTCGATCGCCGCGTAACCGAGGAACCCGACCGCCGCCAGCGCGATCCCGACAGGAACCCGGGCGAGCACGGCGCAGAGCAGCGCGACGATTCCGGCCACGCCGATGACGAGGGCGCTCACGTGTCGCCGTCGCCGCGGAGCAGGACCGCCGCGAGCGCGCCGGCGAGCCCGAGGATCACCGGCATCCAGTAAAGAACCTGCGGCAGACCGAGGTCCGCGCTGACGTCGCCGAACGCGAGCGAGTCGCGCGCGCCTGCGAGTGCCTGCCAGGTCATCAATCCGAGGACCGCCGCCGAGACGGCGCCGGCGACCCGGCGCAGGTGCGGCACGAGGCGCGGCGCGCGCTGGTCGGCGGTATCGACGACGATGTTCTCGTCGCGCCAGAACGCCATGGGAAGCGCGAGGAAGAACGTGGCCGCAAGACCCAGCTCGACGAGCTCGAACGTCCCGCGAATCGGCGCGCCCGCGAACATGCGCAGCAGGACGTCGGCCACGGTCAGCAGCATGATTGCCGCGAGCGAAAGACTTGCGGCGATGGCGCCGACCCTGGCCGTGGCGCGCGCGGCACTCCGTGGGGATCGGGAACCGCGCACGGCGGGCTCAGTCGCCGACCGCAAGGACCGGCAGAGTCGCCCCGCGGCGCCCCCGCGTGCGCCCCGAAGCGGGGGAAACCGAGTCCGGCGTCAGCGGCTTCAACTCAGTTCGCCGCGCCGCGCCGATCGGCGATCGATTTCATCATCCGGTAAACCTGCCGGGCGGGGAGTCCCCTGGCCTCCAACTCGGCGAGGCGCGACTCCGCGACCTCGGCGCCGATGCGGCGCGCTTGTGCGTCTTCCTCCGGAGAGAGCCTAAAAACCTGCATTCCGCCGTCTGTAAGCGCCCGCTTACCGGCCGCGTCGATGCCGTCCCAAGCCGGCCCGATCTCGTGGAGCATCGCGGCCGTCGTGTCGGTGACGATCTGCTGCAGCTCCGGCCGGAGCTTCTTCCAGACGTCCTCGTTCATCGCGAGCCCGAAGCTCGTGCGGAACGCGATGCCGGCGCCGCCGTAGTCGATCATCACGCCGTCGATCGTGCCCTTCTGCAACTGCTCGACCATCTCGGTCGGCGCCACGCCGACGGGCGTTGCCCCGAGGGCGTCGAGAAAATCGCGCACCGGCGGCGAAGGGAAGCGAATGCGCTGGCCCTTCAGATCCGCCAAAGCCCGCACGGGCTTTTTCGCGGTATGGATCTGCCCCGGCGGATGGGTGAAGAGGACGAGGATCTTCACGCCCTTGTGCTCGGGGTCGAGATACTTCTGGCGCAGCTCGGGATCGTTCAGCGCCCGCGTTCCGGCGTCCGCGCTGCCCACCATGTACGGCAGGTTGATGAGCTCGGTGAGCGGGAATCGGCCGGGCGTGCCGCCGTGGAAGAACCATGCGATGTCGGCACGGCCGGTGCGGGCGAGGTCGTAATGCTGCTGCGCCGGACCGAGCTGCGCGCCCGGAAAGCGCTTGACGACGATTTGCCCGTTGGAGCGCTTCTCGAGCGCCTCGGCCCACCGGATGACCCATTGCGACATCGCATGCTGGTCGCCGACATAGTAGGAGAGCTTCAGTTCGACCGGCTGCGCGTGTGCGGCGAGCGCCGCAAAGGCCAGGGCGAACGCGCCTAGGGCGTCGGCAGCGGCCCTGACCGCGGCGCGCAAGTGCATGAAGTGTCTCCGTTTCGTTTCGCGGCGATTATATCGGCGCCTCGCACCCCTGCTCCGGTCAGGCGCACGCGCTCGCGCATCGCCGAGCGCCCGTCGCGCTTCCTGCCCAGATCATCCGGCTCGGAAGGAATCCATGCTGCATCGCACCCAAACATTGACAGGGGTTCGAATTCCCGGCCATAATCAAACGCTTTGCTCCACCCGGCACCGTTCTCGCCCGTGAATCCGGCCACCGGCTCCCAGGCAACCGGATACGCGAAAGCGATCGGCCTCCAGGTTCTGATCGCGGCGCTGATGGCGCTCGTGTGGGGTGCGTTAAGGGGAGAAAACGCCGGCGTTTCGGCGCTGGCGGGCGGGGCCATCTCGATCATCCCGAGTGCGCTTTTCGCATGGCGGCTCAACTCCGCCGCGCGCAAAGGCGTGATCGCTTTCGGGATGACCTTCTTCCTCGGCGAGCTCGGAAAGCTCGCGCTGTCGGCGGTGCTGTTTGCCGCAGTGATCGTGTGGTATCGCGATGCCGATCTGCTCGCCCTGGTGGTGAGTTACATCGTGACGCTGCATGCGTATTTGTTGGCGCTACTGGTCGTGTAGGACGAGAACATG
>JALOSW010000046.1 GCA_025458245.1 Burkholderiales bacterium | reverse complement strand
TTCGCGCCGACCACGGCCTTGTTCGGCTGCACGACGAACCCCGTGATCTGGGAAACGAGGCGCGAGGCCGGCACGATCTGCGTCGTGTCGATGCGCGTGTCGAGCCCGAAGAAATCCTTGCGCGTGCGCACCGCCATCACCACCTCTTCGAGCGAGGTGTTGCCGGCCCGCTCGCCGAGCCCGTTGACGGTGCACTCCACCTGACGCGCGCCGCCGATCTTCACGCCGGCGAGCGAGTTGGCCACGGCCATGCCGAGATCGTTGTGGCAGTGGACCGACCAGACCGCCTTGTCCGAATTCGGGACGCGCTCGCGCAGGGTGCGGATGAACTCGCCGTAGAGCTCGGGGACCGCGTAGCCGACGGTGTCGGGGACGTTGATGGTGGTCGCGCCTTCCGCGATGACGGTTTCGAGGACACGGCAGAGAAAATCGACGTCCGAGCGATAGCCGTCCTCGGGGGAGAACTCGATGTCGCCGCAGTGGTTGCGTGCGAAGCGCACCGAGAGCTTCGCCTGCTCGAGCACCTGCTCCGGCGTCATGCGGAGCTTCTTCTCCATGTGCAACGCACTGGTGGCGATGAACGTGTGGATGCGCCAGGCCCGTGCGCCCTTGAGCGCCTCGACGCCGCGCGAGATGTCGCGGTCGTTGGCGCGGCACAGCCCGGCAACGGTCGAGTCCTTGATCGCGTTGGCGATCGCGCGGACCGCGTCGAAATCCCCGTTCGACGCGGCAGGGAACCCCGCCTCGATCACGTCGACGCGCAGGCGCTCGAGCTGCTTGGCGATGCGCAGCTTCTCCTCCTTGGTCATGGAGGCGCCGGGGCTCTGCTCGCCGTCGCGGAGCGTCGTGTCGAAGATGATGAGGCGGTCGGTCATGGCTGTGCTCCTGTCGTCCTGGGCTCTGGATGGATCAAGGGCTTCCGCGGAGTCCTTGCGGACGCCGCGCGGGTACTGCCGAATTGTGAGGGGGATGTGTGCTAGCGCGCGGGGCGCAGCAGCAGCGCGGCGAGCCCGCTGGATAGCAGGACGCCGGGGAGAAGCCTGAGCGAGTGGGCAGCGCTCGACATGCGGCGGACTATAGCCGGAAACGCGGACGATTTGCAACCGCCTGCCGGGGCGCGCGTCACGGCGCCCGCGTCGCGCCCGCAGGGGACCGCGGGCGTCTGCGGCGGACGAGCCACATGGCGTAGCCCGAGAGGCCGTAGACGACGAACACGCCGAACAGCACTGTGGGAGGGTCGAACGAGACGAGCACGATCGCGAACAGCATCACGAGCACCGACGCGAAGGGCACGCTGCGCTTCAGGTTGATGTCTTTGCCGCTGTAGAACGGAGCCGTGGTCACCATCGACAGGCCCGCGAACAGCGTCACGCCGAACGCGAGCCAGCGGATCAGTTCGTCGGGGCCGACACCGAAGTCGACGATCATCCAGATGAAGCCGGCGACGAGCGCCGCGGCAGCGGGGCTCGGCAGCCCCTGGAAGAAGCGCTTGTCGACCACGCCGATGTTCGTGTTGAAGCGCGCGAGCCGCAGCGCGGCGCCGGCGCAGTAGACGAAGGCCGCGATCCAGCCGAGCCGACCGAGCGGGCGCAGCGCCCACTCGTACATCACCAGCGCAGGTGCCGCACCGAACGAAACCATGTCCGAGAGGCTGTCGTACTGCTCGCCGAACTCGCTCTGCGTGTGCGTCAGCCGGGCGACGCGGCCGTCGAGCCCGTCGAGGACCATCGCGACGAAGATGGCGATGACCGATTGCTCCCAGCGCTGATTCATCGCCTGCACGACGGCGTAGAAGCCCGAGAACAGGGCCGCGGTCGTGAACAGATTGGGGAGGATGTAGATGCCCTTGCGGCGCAGAACCCCCCGAAGCTCCGCTCTGCGCGGAGAGTGCAGTTCCGCCACCCAGCCCCCCGTTCCGGTTGTGCGTCCGGTCGCGCCGTGCCTAGAGCACCGCTACGACGGTTTCGCTAGCGTACACCTTCTGCCCGAGTTCCACCTTCACCGCTGCGCCGAGCGGAAGATAGAGATCCACGCGCGACGCGAAGCGGCTCGACCCGCAGCGCTGCCCGCGCGCAAGCCGGTCGCCAGCCTTGACCCCGCCGAAGGCGCGTGGCGCGACGAGTCCCTCGGCGTGCACTGCGGTCACGTCCGCGCCGGCGGCAGTGCGCATCCACAGCGCGCTTTCCGCCTGCCGCGCGCGGAGTCTTCCGAAGACGGCGCCGGGAACCGGCCAGACCTGCTTCACTTCGCCGTCGACCGGCGAGCGGTTCGCGTGCAGCCGAAGCGCGTTCGGGAACACGCTCACCCGCGTGGCGTTGCGGTCGAGATACGGATCCCGGGCACGCTCGACCGCGACGATCCTGCCATCGGCCGGGCACACGACCGCACGTGCGCCTCGCGGCACCCTGCGCACCGGAGCCCGCGATAGGGGCACGACCAGGAGTGCGAGGATCCCGGCCGGCAGCGACCAGACCCAACCCGCGACGAAACCGACCGCGAGGGCAAGCGCGACGCTCGCCGCGACAGCCATCCTGCCGGGCTTGGCGATGAAGGGATCGTCGGGATAGGTCGACATCGCGGCTGGACGCCAGGCGCCGGGAACCCGCGGCGAGCGCACGAAGCCCCGATCGGGCATCGCGCCGCGGCCGCGGCTCAGTTCTTCGACGTGTCGACCAGCCGGTTCTTCTTGATCCACGGCATCATGTCGCGGAGCTTCGCGCCGACTTTCTCGATCTCGTGCTCGGCGGTGATGCGGCGGCGCGACAGCAGCGTCGGCGCGCCCGCGCGGTTCTCGAGGATGAAGCTCTTCGCGTATTCGCCGGTCTGGATGTCTCGCAGCGCCGCGCGCATCGCGTTCTTCGTCTCTTCGGTGACGATCTTCGGGCCGGTCACGTATTCGCCGTACTCGGCGTTGTTCGAAATCGAGTAGTTCATCGTGCCGATGCCGCCCTCGTAGATGAGGTCGACGATGAGCTTCAGCTCGTGCAGGCAGGTCTCGGTCTCTTCCTTGAACGAGGTCTCGATCACGCCGGCCTTGCCGCCGCCGATCGCGGCCGCGTACGAGAGCGCGACGTCGCGCGCCTTGCCCGACGGGTTCTGGTGCACGGCGATCAGCATCGGCACGCCGCCGCCCTGCGCGTACGTGGAGCGGACGGTGTGCCCGGGCGCCTTCGGGGCGACCATGAACACGTCGAGGTCGGCGCGCGGCTGCACCTGGCCGTAGTGGATGTTGAAGCCGTGCGCGAACGCGAGCCCCCCGCCCTTCTTGATGTTCGGCTCGACGTCGTTCTTGTACACCGCGGCAATGTTCTCGTCAGGGAGCAGGATCATGACGATGTCCGCCCCTTTCACCGCCTCGCCGACCTCCTTGACCTGCAGGCCGGCCTTCTTCGCTTTGTCCCAGGACGCGCCGCCCTTGCGCAGGCCGACGGTCACCTTGATCCCGGAGTCGTTGAGGTTCTGCGCGTGGGCATGGCCCTGCGAGCCGTAGCCGATGATGGCGACCTTCCTGCCCTTGATGAGGGAGAGATCGGCGTCCTTGTCGTAATAGACTTTCATGGGAGTTCCTCGTTCTCGGTTCTGGTTTCGGGTTGATCGTGAGGCGCCGCGCGCCGGAGCCGGCGGCGCCGCGTCGCGCACGGCGGCGTCGTCCAATGTTGCGCGAGACGGCGGGTTAGACTCTCAGCACGCGCTCGCCCCGCGCGATCCCCGACGCGCCGGTGCGCACGGTCTCGAGGATGGCGGTCTTGTCGAGCGCCTCGATGAACGCATCGAGCTTCGTGCCGTCGCCGGTGAGCTCGATCGTGTACGTGCTCTCGGTGACGTCGATGATGCGTCCGCGGAAGATGTCGGCCATTCGCTTCATCTCCTCGCGGTCCTTGCCCGCGGCGCGCACCTTGATGAGCATCAGTTCGCGCTCGATGTGCGCAGCCTCGGAGAGGTCGACGAGCTTCACAACCTCGATCAGCTTGTTGAGCTGCTTGGTGATCTGCTCGATCACGTCGTCGGACCCGGTGGTGACGATGGTCATCCGCGAGAGCGACGGGTCTTCGGTCGGCGCGACCGTGAGCGATTCGATGTTGTAGCCGCGGGCCGAGAACAGCCCGGCGACGCGCGAGAGCGCGCCCGATTCGTTCTCCAGGAGGATCGAGATGATGTGGCGCATCGCCTTCGTCTCGACGAACGGCAGCGTGTAGGGGCTCGGGGCGTTCACTCTAGAGCTCCTCCGAAAGGATCATTTCCGAAAGGCCCTTGCCGCCGGGCACCATCGGGTAGACGTTTTCCGTCTGGTCGGTGAGGAAATCCATGAATACGAGGTCGTTCTTGCGCGCGAACGCTTCCTTGAGCGCACCCTCGACGTCCCCGGGCTTTTCGATGCGCATGCCGACGTGGCCGAAGCTCTCGGCGAGTTTCACGAAGTCGGGCAGCGCGTCCATGTACGACTCCGAGTACCGGTTGCCATGGAAGAACTGCTGCCACTGCCGCACCATGCCCATGTAGCGGTTGTTCAGCAGCACGATCTTCAGCGGCAGTCGGTACTGCTTGCAGGTGGAAAGCTCCTGGATGCACATGGTGAAGCTCGCCTCGCCCGTGACGCACGCCACCGTGGCGCCGGGATTCGCGAGCTGCGCCCCCATCGCATAAGGCAGTCCGACGCCCATCGTTCCGAGCCCGCCCGAGTTGATCCAGCGGCGCGGCTTGGCGAACTTGTAGAACTGGGCCGCCCACATCTGGTGCTGGCCTACGTCGGAGGTGATGAACGCGTCGCCCTTGGTGACCTCGTAGAGCTTCTCGACCACGAGTTGCGGCTTGATGATCGCGCTCGCGCGGTCGTAGCGCAGGCAGTCGCGCCCGCGCCAGAGTTCGATCTGCGCCCACCAGGCAGCGAGCGCCTTCTGATCGACCTTCGCCGCCTGGGGCTCGAGCTGGCGGAGCAGTTCCTCGAGCACGTCGGGGACGTGACCCACGATCGGGACGTCGACTTTCACGCGCTTGGAGATCGAGGACGGATCGACGTCGATGTGGATGATCTTGCGCGGCACCTGCCCGAAGTGGCCGGGGTTGCCGATCACGCGATCGTCGAAGCGCGCGCCGACGGCGACGAGCACGTCGCAGTGCTGCATCGCCATGTTGGCTTCGTAGGTGCCATGCATGCCGAGCATGCCGAGAAACTGCCGGTCGTCGCCCGGGTAACCGCCCAGGCCCATCAGCGTGTTCGTGACCGGAAAACCGAGCGTCTTCACGAGGCGCGCGAGGAGCGGCGCCGAGTCGGAGAGGATCACGCCGCCGCCCGAATAGATCATCGGGCGCTTCGCCTCGAGGATCAGTTGCGCCGCCTTCTTGATTTGCCCCGGGTGCCCCTTGGTCACCGGGTTGTACGAACGCATCGCGGCGGAGTCGGGATAGTGGAAGGGGGTCTTCGCGACGGTCACGTCCTTCGGGATGTCCACCAGAACGGGACCGGGCCGGCCGGTCGAGGCGATGACGAACGCTTTCTTGATGGTCGCGGCCAGCTCGCGCACATCCTTCACCAGGAAGTTGTGCTTCACGCACGGCCGCGTGATGCCGACTGCGTCGACCTCCTGGAACGCGTCCTGTCCGATCGCATGGGTCGGCACCTGACCCGAGAGGATCACCATCGGGATCGAGTCCATGTACGCCGTCGCGATGCCGGTAACGGCGTTGGTGACCCCCGGCCCGGAGGTGACGAGGCATACGCCCACCTTCTGGCTCGCGCGCGAGTACGCGTCGGCCGCATGCGCCGCCGCCTGCTCGTGGCGCACCAGCACGTGACGAACCTTGTCCTGCTTGAAGAGCTCGTCGTAAATGAAGAGAACAGCGCCGCCGGGGTAGCCGAAGATGTACTCCACCCCCTCTGCCTGGAGGCACTTGACGACGATCTCGGCGCCGCTCACCTCCACTGCGTCACCCGAGATCTCCGTGCCGGTGATTTTCATGCTCGTGTCCCGAAAAATGCCTTGAATCTGTTGGCGAAAACCTAGGACAGTAACGGCACGCGGCGCGCCGGTCAAGGCGCGCGCTGCACTGCAGTATCGGACCGCGTCGCGAGCGCGGGGCGATCAGGGAATTTGATACCATGATCGCCTCCCGCAGAGGATTCGGGCCGTCCGGCCGACATACCTCACCAAGGCACCCTCCCCTGGCTTCCCGCAGCGAACTGTCGTCGTTCCTGGCGAGCGTCGAGCGACGCGCGTACAAGCAAGCCGCGTTCGCGGTGCGCAACCACGAGACGGCACTGGACATCGTTCAGGACGCGATGCTCAAGCTCGCGGAGAACTACGGCGACCGGCCCCCGGAAGAGTTGCCGCTACTGTTCCAGCGGATTCTGCAGAACGCCATTCGTGACCAGTTTCGCCGGCAGAAGGTGCGGTCTCTGTGGACCACGCTCCTCTCCTCGCTTTCGGCGAATCGCGACGACCCGGACGAAGACCCGCTCGACACGCTCGAATCGGCGGACGAATCGCGCCACGCGGAGAACCCGGCCGACCAGCTCTCGCGGGCTCAAGTTCTTGAATTTATTGAGAAAGAGATCGCAAGACTGCCGGCCCGTCAACGCCAGGCTTTCGTGCTGCGTTACTGGGAAGAGTTCGACGTTGCCGAGACCGCTGCCGCCATGGGGTGCTCGGAGGGCAGCGTGAAGACCCATTGCTCGCGCGCCACGCATGCGCTGGCGGAAGCATTGAGAGCGAAGGGCATTACTTTATGAACGAGCTTCAGTTTTCACGCCAGGTCAAGGCGCGGCTCGACGAGGGCCTCGCCCTCTCGCCGGAAACCCGCGAACGCCTGCGCGCCGCCCGCGAACGCGCGGTGGCGCGCCAGCGCGTGCGCGAGCCGGCGTCTGGCACCGTCGTGGCGGGTCCGCACGCCGCGGCCCGAACCGGGGGGGCGGCGCAGTTGCTCGTCCGATACGCCCTCCCCGCGCTGATTCTCGTCGCCGCTCTGCTCGGGTTCAACGCCTGGCAGCAGGCGAATCGGGACGCCCTGCTCGCCGTCGATGCCGAGGCCGAAGAGGTCGCGCAGGTCGACGCCGCCGTGCTGAAGAGCGATCTCCCGATCGATGCATACCTCGACAAGGGCTTCCAGGCATGGCTCCAGCAGTTCGCTGGCTCGCACGAGGACTCGCAGCGCTCGCAGTAGCCGCGGCGCTCCTCGCCGCGACGCCGCACGCGCGCGCGGCCGAAGACACCGGCCCGAGCTGGTCGCAGCTGAAGCCTGACCAGCAGCGCGTGCTCGCGCCCCTCAGGGAAGACTGGCCGAATCTCGAGGGCTCGCGCAAGCGGAAGTGGATCGGCATCGCCAACAGCTACCCGCGCATGCAGGCCGACGAGCAGGCGCGCGTGCAGCGCCGCATGCGTGACTGGGCGGCGCTCAGCCGCGAGGAGCGCGACGCGGCGCGCGAGTTCTACCGCGAGATCGAAAAACTCCCGCCGGAGCGCAAGCAGGCCATCCGCGAGAAGTGGGAGGAATACCAGCAACTCCCCGAGGACAAGCGCCGCGAGCTGTCGGCCACGACACCGCGGAAGGGCGAGCCCCAGACTCCCCCCGCCACGCTCATGCAGTCGCCCGCCCAGCCTTCTCAGCCTTACTCCGGTCGATGAGCCTTCCTGCTTCGCCGGCGTCCAGGCTGCCGAGCGCGGGGTTGCGGCGGCGCCTGGCGGCGATGGTGTACGAGTCCCTCATCGTGGTCGCAGTCGCGTTCCTTGCCGGACTCGCGTTCGTGCTCGCGTTCGCGGCCGTGACGGGCGACGCCCGCGTCCGCCTGGAGGGCGCCGCGCGGCTCGCGCTGCAGGTCTATCTCGTGCTCGTCGCCGGCGCTTATTTCTTGTGGTTCTGGCGGCGCGGACACACGCTGCCCATGAAAACCTGGCGTCTGCGGCTCGTCGCGCGGGACGGAAGCCCGGTCGGGACGCGGGCTGCCCTGGTTCGCTACGTCTGCGCCGCGCTCGCGCTCGTGCCAGCGTTCGTGGGGGCGCTCGAGCTGCGGCAGCACGCGCAGTCTGCGATCACCTGGCTCGCCCTGGTGCCCGCTGCGGTCGCCCTCGCCTGGTGCCTTTGGGACGAGGACGGACAGGCGCTCTACGACCGGATCGCCGGCACGCGCCTCGTGCGCGTTCCCTGAGTGCCCTTGCGCGAGCCGCCGGCCTAGCGTCGCTCGACCCACCAGAGCATCGCGACTGCCGCGACCGAGAACACGGCGCTCGGCAGCACCGCCGAGAGAAGCGGCGGCCACCCTTGCAGCACGCCCAGGTGAGACGCGAGGCTGTTCAGCCCGTGAAAAACCACGCCGATCATGATGCCGGCGAAGATCTTGACGCCGATCGCCCCCTGCCGCGCCTGCACGTACGCGAACGGCAGCGCAAGCGCCATCATCACGAGCGCCGCGAACGGATAGAGCACCTTCTTCCAGAGCGCGATCTCGTAGCGGTCCGTGCGCTGGTTGTTCCGCGAGAGGTGCCGCGTGTACTGGAAGAGATCCCACGCGGTCATCTTCTGCGGCTCGATGGTGAGCACCGACAACAGGTCCGGCGTCAGCACCGACGCCCATGAAATCTCCGGCGTGCGCTCGACGCTCACGCTCTTGTCGCCGAAAACCGTGGACACGACATCTTTCAGCCGCCAGACGTTCGCGCCGTCGTAGCGACCCTCGGCCGCGTCGCTGATCGAGCGCAGACGAAACCCCTCGTCGAAGTCGAAGATGCGCACCGCGGCGACGGTCGCGTCCGGTCGCACCGTCCCGATGTTCACGAACCGGGACTCGGATTTCACCCACACGCCGGAGCGAAGCTCCTGACCCACCACGGCGCCCATCGCGCCGACCCGGACCGCCTGAGCGGTGCGCTCGGCAAAAGGCGTGATCAGTTCGCCGACGACGGCCGTCGCGAGCACGAACGCCAGCCCGAGCGGCAGCAGGCTCTTCGCCGCCGCGCCGGCAGACATTCCCGCGGTGCGCATGACCGTGTACTCGGACTTCGCGGCGAGATCCGCGAATGCGTACAGGGTGCCGATCAGCACCACGATCGGGAAAAGCTCGTACACGTGGCCCGGGATCGACAGCACCACGTAGGCGAACGCCTGCACCAGGCCGTATCTCGACTTTCCCACGTCGCCGAGCTCCGAGATCAAGTCGAAGAACGCGAACAGGCCGAGGAAGGCGACCAGAACGAACGCGGTCGCGAGCAGGATCTGACGGGAGAGATAACGGCCGAGCGTCGTCATCGCGCGAGCCCGGGCACTCGATGGAGGGTCATCCGCCACCAGAAGAGAACGGCGAGGATGGCGAGCATCGCGCCGTGCACCGCCCAGACTCCCGTTTCGAACGGCACCCTGCCCTGCCGCACCCAGGCCTGGGTGACGCTGAGCAGGTTCGAGTAGACGAGGTAAGCGAGCACCGCGAAGACGAGGTTGATCGAATTGGTGGCGCGCGGATTGACGAACGCGAGCGGAATCGCAAGCAAGGCGAGTACGACGGCCATCACCGGCTGGCTCACGCGCCACGCAAGCTCGGCTAGGTTCTCGCGCGACCGGTCGCGAAGCAGATCGATCGTCGGCAGCATCTTCGGCTGCGCGTTCTCGACCCGCGCTTCCTTGGCCTCGATGCGCACTGCGTAGCGCTCGAACTCCATCACGCGGTACTCGGCGGTGCCGGGAACACCGTCGTAGCGGCGGCCGTCGCGCAACACCGCGAACCGGTCGCCGTTCGGCGCCGTCTCGATGGTCCCGCGCCGTGAAACGACCACGCCCTGCTTGCCGTTCTGGTTGAACGCCACGAAGATGTTCTGGACGCTCTCGGGGTCGCCGGGCACCGCCTCGACGAAGAACACCCGCTCGGCCCCGGGCGATTCCAGGAACACCCCCGGCGCGATGCGGGAGACCTCGCTCTGCGCCTCGAGCTGCTGCCGGTAGGTTTCGCTCCTGAGCAGCGCCCAGGGAGAGAGGAAGAGCGCAAGCAGCCCGATCACGACCGCGATCGGCGCGGCGAAGGCGAGCACGGGTCGGATCCACGCGGTCAGCGGCACACCGCTCGCGAACCACACGACCATTTCGGAGTCGCGGTAACTGCGCGAGAGCGCCATGAGGAGCGCGACGAAGAGCGCTACGGCGAGCAGCTTGGGCAGAAGATTCAGGGCGGTGAACCCGATGAACGCGAACACCGCCTCGCTCGGAATCTTTCCGCCCGCAGCGCGCCCGAGGATGCGCACGAGCGTGCTCGTGAGAACCACCGCGAAGAGGGCCGCGAAGACGGCCACCAGCAGGTTGCCGAATTCTCGCTGCAGCGCGCGCCGGAAGATCACTCGGTCGCTCGGGTTGGGATGCGCCGCGCGCCGACGGATCGCAGCGCGTCGTCTTTTGACTCGGCGCGACGCGTGCGAGGATAATCCCGCGCAGACATTGGACGATGGAGAAGCTCGTGGACTTTAGCACAAAGGTTTCCGCCCCGGACAAGGCGAAGGCCGGCGCGATCGCCGTCGGCGTGTTCGAAGGGCGTCGCCTTTCGCACGCTGCCGAATCGGTCGATCGCGCATCGCGCGGCGCGCTGCGCGCCCTGCTCAAGCGCGGCGACTTCGAAGGCAAGGCGGGCACGGTGCGGGTGCTCTTCGGCGTACGCGGCGTCGCGTCGGAACGCGTCGTGCTGGTCGGCCTCGGCAAAGAGTCCGAGCTCGGCGCCAAGACCTATCGCGAGGCCGCGCGCGCCGCGACGCTCGCGATCGCCGACACGGGCGCCGCCGATGCGCTGCTGTATCTCCCGGAGCTGCAGGTCCAGGGACGCGAGATCGCGTGGAAGGCGCGCCAGGCGGTGACGGCCGCAGCCGACGCCCTCTATCGCTTCGACGAGATGAAGAGCAAAAAGCCCGAAGCGCGGACTCTGAAGCGGATCGCGCTCGGCCTGACGGCGGCGGGCCACGCGGCCGACGCGGGCCGCGGCGTGACGGAGGGCCGTGCCATCACCTCGGGCACCGCGCTCGCGCGGGATCTCGGTAACCTGCCCGGCAACATCTGCACGCCGGCATACCTCGCCGACCGCGCGCGCGCGCTCGCGAAGGAGTGGAAGCTCGGCATCGAGGTCCTCGAGCAGAAGGACATGGAGAAGCTCGGCATGGGCTCGCTGCTGTCCGTCGCCAAGGGCTCGCGGCAGCCGCCGAAGCTCGTCGTGCTTCGCTATGAAGGCGGCGCGAAGCGCGAGCAGCCGATCGTGCTCGTCGGCAAGGGCATCACCTTCGACACCGGCGGGATCTCGCTCAAACCCGCGCCCGAGATGGACGAGATGAAGTTCGACATGTCCGGCGCAGGCAGCGTGCTCGGCACGCTGCGGGCAGTTGCCGAGATGAAGCTCGCGGCGAACGTGATCGGGCTGGTTCCCGCGGCGGAGAACATGCCGGGCGGCGCGGCGTCCAAGCCGGGCGACATCGTGACCAGCATGTCCGGGCAGACGATCGAGATCCTCAACACCGACGCCGAGGGCCGGCTGATCCTGTGCGACGCACTGACCTACGCGGAGCGCTTCCGTCCGCAGGCAGTCGTCGATATCGCGACCCTCACCGGCGCGTGCGTGATCGCGCTGGGGCATGTCGCGACCGGTCTCTTCACGAACAAGGACGAGCTCGCGCAGGAGTTGCTCGACGCCGGCGAGGAGGCCTGGGACCGCGCGTGGCGCATGCCGCTCTGGGACGATTACCAGGAGCAGCTCAAGAGCCCGTTCGCGGACATGGCGAACATCGGCGGACGTCCCGCCGGATCGGTGACCGCCGCGTCCTTCCTCGCGCGGTTCACGAAGGCCTACGATTGGGCGCATCTCGACATCGCCGGCACTGCGTGGAGATCGGGCAAGGACAAAGGATCGACTGGACGGCCGGTGCCGATGCTCACGCAGTTCCTGATGAACAGGGCGGGCAAGGAATGAGGAACTAGGATCGAGGATCTAGTCCTGAATCCTGAATCCTGAATCCTGAATCCTGACTCCCGACTCCTGACTCCGGAATCCTGACTCCTGAATCCCGACTCCCGGTTCCTGCCGTCCGATGACCCAGATCGACTTCTATCTGCAAGCGACCGACCGGCTGCAGGTCGCGTGCAGGCTCGTCGCCAAGGCGTACTCGGCAAAGAACCGGGTGCTCGTGTACTCGCCCGACGACGCGACCGCGCGCGCGCTCGACCGGCTCCTGTGGACGACGCCCGCCATCGGCTTCGTCCCGCATTGCATGGCCCACGACCCGCTCGCCGCCGAAACGCCGATCCTGATCGCGCGTGCGGGCGACACGCCGGGCCACGACGACGTGCTGCTCAACCTGCACCACGAATGGCCGCCGTTCTTCACACGGTTCCAGCGGCTGCTGGAGATCGTCGGTCCCGACGAAGACGACAAATCGGCCGCACGCGCCCGCTTCCGCGCCTATCGCGACCGGGGTTTTCCCATCCGCACCCACGACCTCGCCAGCGGTGAGTGAATCCGACGACGTGCTCGGCAAGGTGGACGCGCTGCTCGCGCGGCACCGCGCCGCGCGCGGGGGCGTGCAGCCCGAGCCTCCCGCGGATTTCCCGGTGCTCACCGAGATCGTCGACACCCCCAGAACACCCGGAACGATCCTCACCGACGCCGAGCTCGCGCGCCTCGAGCAGGAACTCAGGCTGCAGCTCCTGGAGCTCCTCGGCGGCGAGCTCGAGAGGATGGTCGAGGCGCGCGTCCACGCCCGGATCGAGGGCAAGGTGCGCGAGATCATGAGCCATACCGGCCGCGAGCTCGAGGCCGAGGTGCGCCGTGCCGTGCGCGAGGCCCTCGCCGACGTGATCAACGCCGAGATCGCCCGGCTGCGCGGTAGCTGAGCGGCCCTCCGATATAATTCGCGGCTCTCGCGCCGTCCGGGGCGCCGCCCGGACGCGCATCTCACTTTTCCCGCCGAAGCATGGACCTCGCGAAGAGTTTCGACCCGCAAACGACCGAGCGGCGCTGGTATCCGTTCTGGGAGACGCGCGGCTATTTCAGCGCCGGATACGCCCCCGGAAAACCCGCGTTCGCCATCCAGCTGCCGCCGCCCAACGTGACCGGCACGCTCCACATGGGGCACGCGTTCAACCAGACGATCATGGACGCGCTCACCCGCTATCACCGGATGCGCGGCTTCAACACGCTGTGGCTGCCCGGCACCGATCACGCGGGCATCGCGACCCAGATCGTGGTCGAGCGCCAGCTCGAAGCGCAGGGCACATCGCGCGAAGCCCTGGGCCGCGAGGGCTTCGTCGAGAAGGTCTGGGAGTGGCGCGAGAAATCGGGCTCGACCATCACCGAGCAGATGCGGCGGCTCGGCGACTCCTGCGACTGGAGCCGCGAGTACTTCACCATGGACGGCAAGCTCTCGGCCGTGGTGATCGAGACCTTCGTGCGTCTGCACGAGATGGGGCTCATCTATCGCGGCAAGCGGCTCGTCAACTGGGACCCGAAGCTCGGCACCGCCGTTTCCGACCTGGAGGTCGAGAGCGCAGAGGAGGAGGGGCGCCTCTGGCATATCCGCTACCCGCGCGCCGACGGCAAGGGTCACGTGGTCGTCGCCACCACCCGCCCCGAGACGATGCTCGGCGACGTCGCGGTCGCCGTGAACCCGAAGGACGAGCGTTACGCCGACCTCGTCGGCAGGCAGGTCGAGCTGCCGCTCACGGGACGCAGCATCCCCGTGATCGCGGATGAATATGTCGATCCCGAGTTCGGCACCGGCGCCGTCAAGATCACGCCGGCCCACGATTTCAACGACTGGCAGATCGGCCACCGGCACATGCTGCCGGCGATCAACATCCTCACCCTCGATGCGCGCATCAACGACAACGCCCCCGCGGCATACCGAGGGCTCGACCGGTTCGAGGCCCGCAAGCGCGTCGTTGCGGATCTCGAGGCCCGGGGCCTGCTCGAATCGGTGAAGCCGCACCGGCTGATGGTGCCGCGCTGCGGCCGCACCGGCGAGATCGTCGAGCCGATGGCGACCGACCAGTGGTTCGTCGCGATGGCGCAGCCGGCCCCCGAGGGATCGCTGTTTCCCGGCAAGTCGATCGCGCAGGTCGGACTCGACGCCGTGGCGCGGGGCGACGTCAGATTCTTCCCGGATAACTGGACGACGGTCTATAACCAGTGGCTCGAGAACATCCAGGACTGGACGATCTCGCGGCAGCTATGGTGGGGCCACCAGATCCCCGCGTGGTACGACAGCGAAGGCGGCATCTACGTCGCCCGCGACGAAGCCGCCGCCTACGAGAAGGCGCGAGCCGCCGGCTACGCGGGCGCGCTCATCCGCGACCCGGACGTGCTCGACACCTGGTTCTCGTCCGCGCTCGTCTGCCACTCGACCCTCGGCTGGCCGAAGCCCGAAGGCGACGACGTCCCGGCGTACGGCCTGTATCTGCCCTCCTCGGCCCTGGTCACGGGCTTCGACATCATCTTCTTCTGGGTCGCCCGGATGATCATGATGACCACGTTCTTCACCGGACGCGTGCCGTTCCGCGACGTGTACATCCACGGCCTGATCCGCGACGCCGAAGGCAAGAAGATGTCGAAATCCGAGGGCAACACCCTCGACCCCGTGGACATCATCGACGGCATCGCGCTGGAGCCGCTGCTCGCGAAGCGCACCACGGGACTGCGCAAGCCCGAAGATGCGCCGCGCATCGCGTCGAAGACGAAGAAGGAGTTCCCCGAGGGCATCGCCGGCTATGGCGCCGACGCGCTGCGCTTCACCATGGCGGCGTACGCGACGCTCGGCCGCAACATCAACTTCGACATGAAGCGGGTCGAGGGCTACCGGAACTTCAACAACAAGCTCTGGAACGCGACGCGGTTCGTCCTCATGAACACGGAAGGCTTCGACACGGGGCTCGATGCGTCGCTGCCCGTCGAGCTCTCCGTGGTCGACCGCTGGATCGCGAGCCTTCTGCAGCGCACGGAAGCGGAAGTCGAGCGCGGCTTCGCCGAGTACCGGCTGGACAACGTCGCGAACGCGATCTACCGCTTCGTCTGGGACGAGTACTGCGACTGGTACGTCGAGCTGGCGAAAGTCCAGATCCAGACCGGGAGCGAGGCTGCGCAGCGCGGCACGCGCCGGACGCTCGTGCGGGTGCTAGAAGCGGTCCTGCGGCTCGCGCACCCGATCATCCCGTTCATCACCGAAGAGCTGTGGCAGAAGGTCGCGCCGCTCGCGGGGAAATCGGGCGAGAGCATCATGGTCGCGCCCTACCCGAAGTCCGAGCCGGGGAAGATCGACGAGGCGGCCGAGCGGACGGTCGCGCGGCTCAAGGACCTCACCAACGCGTGCCGCAATCTGCGCGGCGAGATGGGTCTGCCGCCCGGAGAGAGGATTCCCCTCTACGCCGCGGGCGACGCGGCGGCGCTCGAGCCGTTGTTCCCCTACATGCGCGCGCTCGCGCGGCTCGGCGACACGAAGGTCGTCGCGGCCCTTCCCGACGAGGACGCGCCGGTCGCCGTGGTCGGGGAAGCGCGGCTCATGCTGCACGTCGAGATCGACGTCGCTGCGGAGATCGCGCGTCTCGAGAAAGAGCACGCCCGCATCACCGGCGAGATCGGCAAGGCCGAGGCGAAGCTCGGCAACGCGAGCTTCGTCGATCGCGCGCCGGCGGCGGTGGTCGCGCAGGAGCGGGAGCGCCTCGCCGGATTCAGGTCGACGGTCGAGAAGCTCGACGCCCAGCTCGCGAAGCTGAAGTCGCGCGGCTGACGCGCCGGCGCCCGGGCGGCCCGCACGGCGTTCAGCCCCAGCCGTATTGCTCGCAGAACTGCCGCATCCGGTCGACCATCTCCCCCCGCTCGAAGAAGCGGTCGGCGCGCTGCAGCCGGGCTTCATTACGCACGTCTGCGGCGCCGCCGAAGCAGAACACGGCGAGATTAAGCATCAGGTCCATGCGCACGTGCCGGATCACGTCGAGCGGATCGAACGCCTCGTAGTCGTCGAGGTCGAGAAGCAAGAAGCGGAACTGCAGGATCTCGGCGAAGCCGCCGAGCGCGTCGAGATTCGCCGTGCGCTCCATCTCCCAGCCTTCGGGCAGCGCCGCGGCGAGTGCCGTCGCGAGGCCCTCGTCGCTCGTCATGAGGACGAACCGGCGACGGCGACGCGACGCGACCGTAGGTTCGCTCATTTCCGCCCTTTCGAGCTCACCTTTGCCCCCCCTCCGCACACGAGCCGCGCGCCGTCGCCATCGGCAACCACCGAGAGCCGCGCATTCAGCTTGATCCCGTCGCGCACGCGACGCAAGTCGCCGCGCTCGATCGGCTCGGCAAGCTCCGCGCGCCAGTCGGCGATCGCCGCCGTCTCCTCGCGCGTCGGCAGCGACGCCTCGACATTCCACCCGAACTCGCGCTCGACCTCCCGGGCGAAGGCGGTCGACAGCACTGCGAACGTCGGTGGTGGAGCCTCGCTCTCCCAGTCGGTCATCGCGGCAGAGAGTCCATGCCGGACGCGCTCACGGTAGGCCGTCGACGGCGCAGCCATGGCGTCGGCGAACGCCTGGCGGGGAAATCGCATCAGAAAGCTGGACGCGACTACCGCGGAGACGCCGAGCGTCGCCGCGCCGCTCCCCGCGATTTTCTTGCCGCGCAGCCAGAGATCCTCGTCGACCTGCTCGACCGCGAGGCCGAAGGACGCGAACGTCGCGACCGCAGGGGCGAGCGCCCATCGGTGCCAGTCGTCGTGCCGCGGCGGAGCGAGCGCGAGCGGCGCGACGATCGCATAGGAGAGCTGGTTCTCGTCGACCCAAACCGCACCGCCGCCCAGAGCCCGCCGGATCACGGGCACGCCGACCGACGCTTCGACTTCGGCGAGCGTCTGGCTCTGGCCGAGCGACACATGCGGTCCCGGCCGGCCGCACACGACGATCGGCGCGGCGCCGCGAGTCTGTGCGTATGCGAGCCCCGTGTACGTCGCGTGGAAGTCGAGAGGCGCCACGCGGCCGACGTCGATCCAGCGGGCTCCTTGCGTGGGCGAGGGGCGCATCCGGGATCAGGAATTCAGGATCGAGGGTCCGGTATCCGGGATTCGGGATCCGGCAATCGGACCGCAAGCGTGCGGGCCGATCGCGGACTCGTCAGATGTGAATCCTCAATCCCGTTCGAAGTACTTCTCGAAGTAGAAATCGCGCCGACTCAACTCCTCGAGCGCGGCAGCGCGCTCCCGAACGCCCTGTTCGAGGATCGCAGCGAGGTGGGCGCCCTGCTCGGCGTCGAGGATGTGGATGAACTGGTAAAGATCCTCGTCCACCACGAGCACGTGCTCGGCAAGCCCCTCGGGCCGCTGCACGTAGAGGAGCCACGACTTGGTATCGCCGTCTTCGGGGTCGAGCGGCGAAAGGACGATCCTGCCGAGCCAGGCGAGCCGTGCGGCCTGGTTGAACTGGCGAATGTCGAGCTTCTTGCCCTTCTTGTACTTGGCGAGTTCGTTCCTGATCGCGCCGACGTCGGTCAGATTGATGGTTTTCATAGCCCGCTTTCGTGGCGCGGCTCACCGCGCCCGCGAGTTCACTTCGCCGGGCAGGCTTTCGTGTCGCCCGGCACCTTGCCGACCAGCAGCAGGAAGCCCTCGAACGGCCCCATGTTGCCCATCGCTTCGCCCATCGGCCCATCGAACGTGAGCCGATTGAGCATCATGGCCCGCATCGGGCCGTACTCGCCCTTGCCCATCTCGACCCAGCGGCGCGTTTCCGCCCACATCATATAGTCGGCGCTCGTATCGACCTTCGTCTCGGCCTTGCCGCCATAGGTGCAGATCGCCTTGCCGTCCTTCTGCGAGACGCGCAACTCGATGCGCGGGCTTTCGGGACAGTCGGACCGGTAGATCTGCATGACCTTGAATCCGCGGCCCTTGTCGTTCTTGACCCATCCGGACTCGACGAGCCTGGTCGTCAGCACCGGGTCGGCGTTCCACGCGGCGCACATGCCCTTCGCCCAGTCGGGCGACATCATCACGCCCTGCGCGTGGGCCGCGGACGCTGCGGCGAGCGCCGCTGCTGCGAACAGGTTCCTGGCTTGCATCGTTCTCCTCCGGGCGGCCGGATGACCGCCGAAAAAAAGGCCAAGGCGCGCGAGCGCCCTGGCCCCGGGTGACGCGTTCAACCGGTCAGAACTTGTACGAATACTGCACGCCGAGCGACCACTGCCACATCTCGATCTTCTCGTTGATGTTCGACGTTCCGGGCGGGAACAAAGCGTTGAAGAAGCTCGGTCCGGTCACGTCGTTG
>JALOSW010000180.1 GCA_025458245.1 Burkholderiales bacterium | reverse complement strand
AGCTCGACGTGCAGCATCGGTGAGCCAAACGGATCGAGGACCCGCCATGACCCAAATGCAGGATTACGCCTCGCGCCTGTCGGACCCCGGCAGCCGCAAGTTCGAGACCTTCTCCTACCTTCCCCCGATGAGCGCGGCGCAGATCCGCAAGCAGGTCGAGTTCATCGTGAACAAGGGCTGGAACCCGGCGATCGAGCACTCCGAGCCCGAGCACTCGGCGCTCGACTACTGGTACATGTGGAAGCTGCCGATGTTCGGCGAGACCGATGTCGACCGCATCCTCGCCGAGGCCGACGCCTGCCACAAGGCGCACCCGACCCACCACGTGCGGCTCGTCGGCTACGACAACTCCAAGCAATCGCAGGGCGCCTGCATGGTCGTTCACCGCGGCAAGATGGACTGAGGGGCGCGACCATGGCACTCGCTTCGATGCGGCAACTGCTCGACCACGCAGCGCTGGCGGGAATTAGGGGGCACGCCCCCTCGTTGCTCCCCCATTCCAGAACGTGATCGAGCAGGAGAACTGAGATGGCACTGGTTTCGATGCGGCAACTGCTCGACCACGCAGCGGAGTTTGGCTACGGCATTCCCGCCTTCAACATCAACAACCTGGAGCAGATCCAGGCAATCATGCAGGCGGCCGACGCAACCGACAGCCCGGTGATCATGCAAGGCTCGGCCGGCGCGCGGAAGTACGCGGGCGAGCCGTTCCTGCGGCACATGGTGCTCGCGGCGGCCGAGATGTATCCGCACATCCCGATCGCCATGCACCAGGACCACGGCGGAAGCCCGTCGGTGTGCCAGAAATCGATCCGCTCCGGTTTCACGAGCGTGATGATGGACGGCTCGCTGCTCGAGGACATGAAGACGCCCTCGTCCTACGAGTACAACGTCGAAGTCACGCGGCGCGTGGTCGAAATGGCGCACGCCGTCGGCGTGTCGGTAGAGGGCGAGCTCGGGTGTCTCGGCTCGCTCGAATCCGGGATGGCCGGCGAGGAAGACGGCTCGGGGGCCGAGGGCAAGCTTTCGCACGACCAGTTGCTCACCGATCCCAACCAGGCTGCGGATTTCGTGAAGCGGACGCGCGTCGATGCCCTCGCGATCGCGATCGGAACCTCGCACGGCGCCTACAAGTTCTCGCGCAAGCCGACCGGCGACATCCTTGCGATCGGACGCATCAGGGAAATTCATGTGCGCATTCCGAACACGCATCTCGTGATGCACGGCTCGTCGTCGGTGCCGCAGGAATGGCTCGACGTGATCCGCGAGTATGGCGGTAAGATGAAAGAAACCTACGGCGTGCCCGTCGAGGAGATCCGCGAAGGCATCCGCAACGGCGTGCGCAAGGTGAACATCGACACCGACATCCGGCTCGCGATGACCGGCGCGATCCGCCGCCACATGGCGAAGAACCCCGACGACTTCGATCCGCGCAAGTCGCTCAAGGAGGCGATGGCGGCAGCGCGCGACGTTTGCAAGCAGCGCTACCAGGAGTTCGGGTGCGCGGGCATGGCGGCGAAGCTGAAGCCGGTGCCGCTCGACGACATGGCCGAGCGCTATGCGAAGGGCACGCTCGATCCGGTGATCCACTGACTTTACGCATTTCCTGGAGACTTCGCGTGAGCATCGAGGCCCTCATTTTCGACGTCGACGGCACGCTCGCCGACACCGAAGAGATACACCGGCAGGCGTTCAACGCGGCGTTCCAGGAAGCGCGCCTGTGGTGGAACTGGAGCCCGCACCAGTACGCGGAGCTTCTCCCGATTTCCGGCGGCAAGGAGCGCATCGCCGCGTACGTCGCCACGCTCGACCAGCCCGAGGCCGCGAAGCGCGAACTCCTCGGGCGCATCGGCGAGTTGCACCGGGCGAAGACGCGGATCTTCACCAGCCTGATCGCCGGCGGCCGTGCGCCGCTGCGTCCGGGTGTGGCGCGTCTCATCCGCGAGGCCCGCGACGCGGGTCTCAAACTCGCCATCGCGTCGACCACGACGCCTGCGAACGTCGAGGCGCTCCTGGAGACTCATCTCGGCCCCGACGCGCCGCGCTGGTTCGCCGTCATCGCCGCCGGCGACAAGGTGCCGATGAAGAAGCCGGCGCCGGACATCTACGATCTCGCGCTCGCGGTGCTCGGCCTCGCGCCGGAGGTTTGCATCGCGTTCGAGGACTCGGCCAAGGGACTCGCCGCGGCGAAGGCGGCCGGGCTCTTCACCGTGGTCACGCCGACGTTCTGGACGCGCACCGACGATCTGGCCGCCGCGGACCTCCTGCTGCCGAGCCTGGGCGATCCCGACGCGCCGCTCGACCCGGCAGCGGCAGCAGCCCTGGGGGCCCCGTGCGTCGGGCTGGCCGCGCTCGAGCGGGTCCGCGCAGGCCGCACCGCGCGACAGCCGGCGTAGCAGGAGAACTTTGATGCCTCACCGCGAAACCACGCTCACCGAGTTCATCATCCGCGAGCAGCGGCGCTTCCCGCATGCCACCGGCGACTTCACGGGGCTGCTCAACTACATCCGGCTCGCCTGCAAGCGCATCAGTTTCGTCGTGGGGCGCGGCGCGCTCGGCGGCGCCACCGGTGCCGCAGGCTCGGCGAACGTCCAGGGCGAGACGCAGATGAAGCTCGACGTGCTGTCGAACGACATCTTCCTGCGCACCAACGAGTACGGCGGCCACCTCGCGGCCATGGCGTCGGAGGAGATGGACGAGCCCTACGTCGTGGCCGACCCGGAGTTGCGCGGCAAATACCTCCTCGCGTTCGACCCGCTCGACGGGTCGTCGAACATCGACGTGAACGTGTCGGTCGGATCGATCTTCTCGGTCCTGAAGTGCCCCGAAGGCGTCACCGAGCCGGCGACGCGACACTTCCTGCAGCCCGGCACGCAGCAGCTCTGCGCGGGCTACGCGGTGTACGGCCCGACCACGATGCTCGTGCTGACGCTCGGCAACGGCGTGCACGGGTTCACGCTGGACCGCGGCTTCGGCGAGTTCATCCTCACCCACCCGGACATGCGCATCCCCGAAGACACGCGCGAGTTCGCGATCAACACCTCGAACGAACGGTTCTGGGAGCCCCCCGTGAAGCGCTACGTCGAGGAGTGCGTCGCAGGCAGGGGCGGGCCGCGCGGTGCGGACTTCAACATGCGCTGGATCGCGTCGATGGTGGCCGAGGTGCACCGCATCCTGATCCGCGGCGGTCTCTTCATGTATCCGCGCGACACCAAGGACCCGGCGAAGCCCGGGCGGCTGCGCCTCATGTACGAGGCCAACCCGATGGCGATGATCGTCGAGCAGGCGGGCGGCGCGGCGTCCACGGGGCGCGGACGCATCCTCGAGGTCCAGCCCGAGGGGCTGCACCAGCGCGTGCCGGTGATCCTCGGGTCGCGGAACGAGGTGGAGCGCATCGAGCGCTACCACCGCGAGACCGACGAGGGCCTCGACCAGCCGTATTCGTCCCCGCTCTTCAAGGAGAGGTCGCTCTTCACCCAGTGAGGCGACCGGGTCGCGCGCAATCTTCGCAGGGAAAGAAAGGGAGAGCCAACATGTCAGCGAGGCATCCGATCATCGCCGTCACCGGTTCCTCGGGCGCCGGAACCTCGTCGGTCACGCGCACCTTCCAGTGGATATTCCGCCGCGAGGGCGTCAACGCGGCGATCGTCGAGGGCGACTCGTTCCACCGCTACGACCGCGCGGGCATGAAGGTCGCGATGGCCGAGGCGGCGAAGCAGGGCAACCACCACTTCAGTCACTTCGGGCCCGAGTCGAATCTCTTCGAGGAACTCGAGGGCCTGTTCCGCGGTTATGGCGAAAGCGGGCGCGGCAAGATCCGGAAATACCTGCACAACGACGAGGAGGCGGCGCCCTACAAGCAGCCGCCCGGGACGTTCACCCAGTGGGAGGACGTCCCCGAGGGCACGGACCTCATGTTCTACGAAGGGCTGCACGGGGCGGTGGTCACGGAAAAGGTCGACATCGCGCGGCACGTCGATCTCTGCATCGGCGTCGTGCCGATCATCAACCTCGAGTGGATCCAGAAGCTGCACCGCGACAAGGCGCAGCGCGGCTACTCGACCGAGGCCGTGGTGGACACGATCCTGCGGCGCATGCCCGACTACGTGAACTACATCACCCCGCAGTTCGCGCAGACGCACATCAACTTCCAGCGCGTGCCGACGGTGGACACGTCGAACCCGTTCATCGCGCGTCACATCCCGACGGCGGACGAGAGCTTCGTCGTGATCCGATTCGCGAAGCCGAAGGGCATCGACTTCCCCTACCTGCTCTCGATGATCCACGACTCGTTCATGTCGCGACCGAACATCATCGTCGTGCCGGGCGGGAAGATGGAACTCGCGATGCAGCTCATCCTGACGCCCATGATCCTCAAGCTCCTCGACACGAGCCGGAGGGCGCGAGGGGCGTCGCCGGCGCGGCCGGTGCTCGCCTGAGCCGCCGCGACGCCTGAGGCCGTTTCGCCCGGCGCCGTGCGGCGCCGTGGAAAAATCCGCCGCGATCCGCGATAATTCAAGGGTTTCCCCGCGGGGCGCGGCTCCTTTCGGAGTGCCCCATGAGCCATCCCATCGAGCCCGTCGCCGCGCCCACGCGTACACCGATGACCGCCCAGCCCCAGGTTTTCCGCGACTCCGCTGTCGCGCGCGACATGGCGAACGCGATTCGCGCCCTCGCCATGGACGCGGTGCAGGCCGCCAACTCAGGCCACCCCGGCATGCCGATGGGCATGGCCGAGATCGCCGTCGCCCTCTGGGGAGGCGGCCACCTCAAGCACAACCCGGCGAATCCCGCGTGGGCCGACCGCGATCGCTTCGTGCTGTCGAACGGCCACGGCTCGATGCTGCTCTACGCGCTCCTTCACCTCACCGGCTATGACCTGCCCCTCGCGGAGCTGAAGCGCTTCCGGCAGATGCACTCGAAGACGCCCGGCCACCCGGAGTTCGGTTGCGCGGCGGGCGTCGAGACGACCACCGGCCCGCTCGGGCAGGGGCTCGCGAACGCGGTCGGGATGGCGCTTGCCGAGCGTGTGCTCGCCGCCGAGTTCAACCGGCCG
>JALOSW010000179.1 GCA_025458245.1 Burkholderiales bacterium | reverse complement strand
TCGCCGAAGCCCTTCGACACCCCCTTGAACTCGATCACCTTGTCGCCCAGCCGCTCCGCGACCGGGATGAAGATCTCCTGAGTTTCGTTCCGCTTCTGGTGCTCGTAGGCGGAGAGCTCCTCGAAGCGCGCGAGGCGGGCCTTCGACTTCGCCTGCCTGCCCTTGGCGTTCTGGCGCACCCACTCGAGCTCCGCCTTCATGGTTTTGATGCGCGCTGCCTCCTGCTTCGCCTCCGTCTCGAGACGCTGCTCCTTCTGCTCGAGCCAGGACGAGTAGTTCCCCTTCCAGGGGATGCCGTAGCCGCGATCGAGTTCCAGGATCCACTCGGCCGCGTTGTCGAGGAAGTAGCGGTCGTGCGTCACCGCGACCACCGTGCCGGGAAACTTCTGCAGGAACTGCTCGAGCCACTCGACGCTCTCGGCGTCCAGGTGGTTGGTCGGCTCGTCGAGGAGCAGCATGTCGGGCTTGGAGAGGAGCAGCCGGCATAGCGCGACGCGCCGCTTCTCGCCGCCGGAGAGGTTCGCGATCTTCGCGTCCCACGCGGGCAGCCGGAGCGCGTCGGCCGCGATCTCGAGCTGGTGCTCGGTGTCGGCGCCCGCGGCCGCGACCACGGCTTCGTATTTCGCCTGCTCTTCGGCGAGCTTGTCGAAGTCGGCGTCGGGCTCGGCGTACGCCGCGTAGATCGCGTCGAGCTTCCGCTTCGCTTCGAGCACCTCGCCGAGACCCTCCTCGACGGCCTCGCGAACGGTCTTCTCGGGATCGACCTGCGGCTCCTGCGGCAGGAAGCCGATGCGCAGGTTCGGCATCGGCACGGCCTCGCCGTCGAAGTTCTGATCCTCGCCCGCCATGATGCGCAGGAGCGACGATTTCCCGGAGCCGTTCAGCCCGAGCACGCCGATCTTGGCGCCGGGAAAGAACGAGAGCGAGATGTCTTTCAGGATGACGCGCTTCGGCGGCACGACTTTGCCGACGCGTCGCATGGTGTAGACGAACTGGGACATGGGTGCAGGGGGGTGACAGCGAGAGAGGCGCGATTCTCTCACGCGCCGGTCCGCGACACGACGCGGCCGCCCGAGTCGGCCCACGGAAGCCCGAGCGCGGTTCCATGCGTTCAAGATTTGGTCATGAGGCCCGTGCTAGCCTGCTCGCCCCAACCGACAGGAGACCGAGGACATGAGCAATCTCTGGGACAAGGCGAAGGCGCTCGCGGACGAGGCGGCCAAGGCAACGGCCGAAACCGGGAAAGCGATGGCGGAAAGTGCGGCGCAGATCGCCGCGAAGTCGGGGGAGATGACCGCGAAGGCGATGGACTCCACCGTGGCCATGGCCAAGTCGGCGACCGAAGCCGCCGGCAAGGTGACGGCCAGCACGGCTGCCGCCGCCAGCGACGCCTACGCGAAAAGCGCCGAGGTCGGCGGGAAAGCCTGGGACGCGGCGGTCGAGGGGACCAAGGCGGCCGGCGATTCTGCGGCGAAGCTCGCGGATGCCGCGGCGAAAGCGGCCACGGATGCAGCGAACGCGAGTGCGGATGTCGCCGGGAAGGCATGGGACGCCACCAAGGATGCGGCGAGCACGGCGGGCAAGGCGACGAGCGACGCAGTGGACAGCGCCAAGAAGTCGCTCGGCTGAGACACCGCGACGCGCGGTCGCGAATCGATCCGCGCCCGCCATCGTTCACGAACGACATCACACCAGGCAGGAGACATCCCGATGAATGGCAAGCTGCTCCTCTCCCTCGCGGGCGCCGCGATCGTGGCCGCGGGCTGCGCGACGCCGCGCGCGGTCGACATGGCCGCCGAGTGCCGCAACGGCGCGCTGACCGACTGGCACGCGCACATGACCCTCTACACGTACGACAAGGACGGCACGAATCCGCCCAAGAGCAACTGCAACGACTACTGCGCGACCGTCTGGCCGCCGTTCAAGGCGCAGGCGGGCGATCGCGACGGCGGCGGCTTCACGAAGTTCAAGCGCGACGACGGCACGCTGCAGTGGGCGTACCAGGGCAAGCCGCTCTACTACTTCGTCAAGGACGGCAAAGTGGGCGACAAGACCGGCGACAACGTGAACAACGTCTGGCGGGTCGCGTCCTGCAAGTAGGCAAGTAAACATCGAGTCGTGCGGCACGCACCGCCGCCTTGGGCGATGCGTGCCGTCACGTTTGCGCCGGGACGCGCTCGTCGATCCCGGTTCCGGCTCTCACTCACGAAAGCACGCTCATGCTCCGCGCCCTCGTTCTCCCCGCTGCGCTCACCCTCGCCCTCGCCGCATGCGCCGGCTCGAATGCAACGACCGCCGGCGCGCCGCCCAGCCTGCCGGGCACCGAGTGGCGGCTGCAGGAGCTCGGCGGCGCAAAGGCCATCGCCAACACCGAAGCCTCGCTCGCGTTCCTCGACGGCAATCGCGCATCGGGGAGCGCCACCTGCAACCGATTCACCGCCACCTACGAGCTTTCCGGCAGTGCGATCAAGTTCGGCCCGATCGCGACGACGCGTCGTGCGTGTCCGCCCGATCTGACCGCCCAGGAAGACCGGTTTCTCGCCGCGCTTCAGGCCGCCGAACGGGTCGCTTCCGCCGGGCCGGATCTGCTCGTCTTCAGCAAGGGCGCCGACAAGCCCCTGCGCTTCTCGCGCGCCACGGGCGCAAAGCCCGCGCAGTAGGCGCCGGGCCGGGAATTCCCGCCTCGCGCGCTCTCTTCGGGCGCGCAACGCTCCGGCCTTACGCGAGCGGAGCGGCACGCGGGCGCGATCCGTCGCGCGCCGCTCTCCGAAGCCTCGCCGACATGGGACGCGCTCTCGCCGCACGCTCGCGATGACGTCGCTCGAGCGAATCATGCGACCAATGCGGGACGAACATCGTCCGATGCGTCGAACGCATGATGTGCATACACATGCGCAGAGTCATATTTCGATCAAGACGACGTCATAACGCACGGGCACACTCCCCGCTCGCTCCGCACCTCCGCTGCGCGACAAGACGGCGCGCCCGAACGATCGTGGCCCGCCATCCGCGTGCGAGAGGCCTGCGATTCGACCGGCACGTCGCGCGCAACCCGCGCGCTCGGTACCGCACCAACCAGGAGTCGCCCGATGCACCGTCGTCGCACGTTTCTCGCTTTCGCCGCTGGCGCGGCCGCCGTGCTGCTCGCCGGCTGCGCCTCGATGCCGTCGTTTTCGGGGGACGGATTGATGACCTCGCTCACGGGGCGGGGATTGACCACCAACCAGGCCGCGGGCGGATTGGGAGCCGTGATGTCGCTCGCCCAGTCGAAGCTTCCTGCAGCGGATTTCGCGGCACTCTCGAAAGCGCTGCCGTCGTCCGAGAAATATCTGAAGGTCGCGCAGGATCTCGGCCTGCTGCGCACCCCGATCCGCGACATCAAGCAGCTCAACGACGCCTTCGCCACGCTCGGGCTCGACGCCGGCCAGGCGCGCGACCTGCTCGGCGCGACGAGCGAGTACCTCACGAAGACCGGCGGCGAGCCGGCGCGCAGCTTGCTCGCACGCGCGCTGAACTGACGATCGAACGCCCGGCCGGCTGCCTCGCGGCGGCCGGCTCCGTCCGGGAAGGACTCATGCCCGCCGAACTGACCGACGACGCCCCGGTGCTCCGAGCGCCCGATGCCGATGCCGAGATGCCGCCGCGGCGCCGGCTCTCCGCCGAGCTCCTCGAGTTCGTGAGCCGCGCCGTCGGCCCGGACTTCGCCGCACAGGTCGCGCGGTGCATCGGCGAGGACGAGGTCCGGACCGAAACCGCGTTCAAGCTCCTTTTCTCGGCTGCCGTAAGGCGCATCGCGCGCGCGGCCGAATCCCGCGAAGCCACCGAGCGTCTGTTTGCGCGCCTGCACGGACAGAAGGTTGCGGTCGATCTCTCGGAGTCCCTTGCCGTGATCCTGGGCGACGGGGGCAGGCGCGCGGGCGCGCCGCACGGGGCTGCGGACCAGGCGGCGCATGCGCTGTTCGGACAGAAGGCGGGATCCCTCGTGCTGTCGGTAGGGTCCGCCACGGGCATGGCGTTCGACTCGGTCTGGAGGCTCGCTTGCCTCGTCACGCCGTTCGCGTACGCCGCGGTCGCGGACTACTGCTCGCGCAGGGATCTCGACGCGGCGGGGTTGCGAAGCCTGCTCGCGACGGAGCGAAACGGCGCGCGGCGGTCGCATCGGCGCCGCCTCGACCGCGCGCTGCGCAAGTCCGGGGGGCGTGCCATCGAAGCGGCTTTCGAGGGCGGCGTACACGCGCTTTCCCGCGCCCGCGCGGCGCTGGGCGGACTTCGATCGCGCATCCCTGAGCTCGCAACCGCTCGATTCGTGCTGCCGGCTCTCGCGGTTGCCGCGCTCTCGGCCACGGCCATCATCGCGGTCGACACCGATCACCCGCAGATCCCGACCGCGAATGCGGCGGGCCTGCGCGCGGTCGCGTCGGTGACGCTGCCGGATGGCCAGAGGCTGGAACTGCCGCGCGCGGGCGCCGTCGATCGCATGGTCGCGTTCCTGTCGGAGGACGGCGTCAGGGGCGAACGGGTGTTCATGCTCGACGGGATGCGATTCGACGACCGCTCGGCGACGCTGCGCTCCGCGTCGCGTCCGCAACTCGAGCAGGTCGCCGCGGTGCTCGCCGCGTTTCCCGCGGCGCGCGTCGACATCGCGGCCCCAGTCGACCGGGGAGACGACCCGAACCTGGAGCGAGCGTTCGCCGAGCAGCGTGCGCTCGCCGTGCGTGCGGCGCTGGGTGCGCTCGGCGTGCGCCAGTCGCGCATGAGCCATGGCGCCGCTCCGGTCGAGGGCGGGCTCGCCGGGACGGGCGCTTTGCAGTTCTCCGACGGCCGTATCGCGCTGCGCGTGACGAGCGATTGACCGACCGGATCGGGCAGTTCGACGGGCACATCGAAGAACAGGAGACCAACATGGCGATGAACATTCTCGACGCGCTCTCGGGCAGCGTCGGCAAGGAACTGGTCGGGCAGGCGTCGCGTTATCTCGGCGAATCCGAGGCCGGCACGACGTCGGCCGTCGGCGCGCTGATGCCGGCGCTGCTCGGGGGCATGATGCAGAAGGCGTCGACCGGGCAGGGC
>JALOSW010000045.1 GCA_025458245.1 Burkholderiales bacterium | reverse complement strand
CGACGCCGAGCATCGACCAGAGAATCGCCACCAGCCCGGTCACGTGGCTCGCCGGCACCGCGAGCACCGAGCGGTCGGCCTCGGTGAGGCGCATGCACGCGCGAAAGTGAAGCACCGAGTGAACGACGTTGAAGTGCGTGAGCATCGCGCCCTTCGGCCGCCCGGTGGTCCCGGAGGTGTACAGGATGACGGCCACGTCGTCCTCGCGGACCGTGGCGGCGGGCGGGCTCACGGCGGGGCGAGCGAGCTCCGCGTAGTCGCGCGCGCCAGCGACGCTTTCCCCCACCGCGAAGCGGAGCGCGAGCGCGGGCGCTTCGTATGCATCCGGAAGCCGGTCTGCGAACGCTGCCTCGAAGACGACCGCCCGGGCGGAACACTGGTTGAGCACGAAGGCGATCTCGGGCCGCTGCTCGCGGACGTTGAGGGGCACGACGATCGCCCCGAGGCGCACACCGGCGAGCATCGTTTCCACGAACGGAACGCTGTTCCCGAGCAGCAGTGCGACGCGGTCGCCCTGTACGACCCCGGCAGCGGCGAGATTCGCGGCGATGCCGCCCGCGCGCGCCGCCAACTCGCGATACGCGAGCCGCACCTCGCCGTCCACGATCGCGTCGCGCTCGGGGAACCACGAGACCGAGGCTTCGAACATCGCGCCGAGGCTCGAGGGCCGCCCGGCGAAGCAGCGCACGAGCCTGCCGAAGTGCTGCTCATGGTGCATGGCCGGGATGTCGAACGATTTCCAGTGCATGGGCGTCGCGGCGCAGGGAGGAAGGCGCGAATTGTATCGGTGCCTCCGGTGGCTCGGCGGGTGAGCGACTGCCTCCGCTATACTCGCTGCGCTCTCAGCCGCTCGCGCCCGACTCGCCCGTGTCCCTGGAAATCCTCGCCTACATCGCGCTCGCGCTGCTCGTCGCGGTCGTCGTGCTCCAGATCGTCGCATTGCTGCGCGGCGGCGGCGAGGCGGAGATCGAGCGCCGGTTCGATGCGCTCGCGCGCGAGAACGAACGGCTGGAGCGCGAGTTGCGCGAGGCGATCGCCGCGGGCCGTCGCGAGGCGCAGGACGCGGCGCGGCAGCAGCGCGAGGAGCAGACCGCGACGCTCTCGCAGTTCGGGCAAAACGTCGCCGCGCAGATGCAGAACATCGCCACGCTCCAGGGCAAGCAGATCGAGGCCTTCTCGCAGCAGCTCGCGGCCCTGTTCGCCTCGAACGAGCAGCGGCTCGCGGAGTTGCGCAGGACCCTCGACGAAAAGCTCGCCGGCGCCCAGGCCGACGCGCGCCAGGGCCGCGAGGAGATCGCCGCCACCCTCAAGCGCTTCGGCGACACGCTGCAGGCGAGCCTCGCTGCGCTCGCCGAGTCGAACGCGAAGCGCATGGGCGAGGTGCGCGAGACGCTGGAGGCGAAGCTGAAGGATCTCGCCGCCGACAACGCGCAGAAGCTCGAGCTGATGCGCCAGACGGTGGACGAGAAGCTGCACGCGACGCTCGAGACGCGGCTCGCGGAGTCGTTCAAGCACGTGAGCGAGCGCCTCGAGCTCGTGCACAAGGGGCTGGGCGAGATGCAGACGCTCGCCGCCGGCGTCGGCGACCTGAAGCGCGTGCTCTCGAACGTCAAGACCCGCGGCGTGCTCGGAGAGGTGCAGCTCGCCGCGCTCCTCGACCAGCTGCTCGCGCGCGGCCAGTACGAGGTCAACGTCGCCACCCGGCCCGGGTCGAACGAGCGCGTCGAGTTCGCCATCCGCCTTCCGGGGCGCGACCGGATCGAAAACGTCGTCTGGCTGCCGATCGACGCCAAGTTTCCGCTCGAGGACTACGAGCGCCTGATGAAGGCGCAGGAGGGCGCCGATCCCGAGGGCATCGAGGCGGCCGGCAAGGCGCTCGAATCGCGCATCCGCCTCGAGGCGAAGACCATCGCCGACAAATACCTCGCGCCGCCCGCGACGACCGACTTCGCGCTCCTCTATCTCCCGTTCGAGGGACTCTACGCGGAAGTCCTGCGTCGACCGGGGCTCTTCGACGGCCTGCAGCGCGAGCACCGCGTCACCGTCTGCGGCCCGACCACGCTCACGGCGATCCTGAACAGCCTGCAGATGGGGTTCCGCACGCTCGCCATCGAGCAGCGCTCGAGCGAGGTCTGGCAGATCCTCGGCGCGGTGAAGAGCGAGTTCTCGAAGTTCGGCGACGTGCTCGCCAGAACCAAGAAAAAGCTCGAGGAGGCGTCGAACTCCATCGGCAGCGCGGAGGTCAGGACGCGCGCCATCGAGCGCAAGCTGCGGGGCGTGGAAGCGCTGCCCGCGCCGCAGGCGGCGGCCCTCCTCGAAGACGGCGGCGAGACCGAGGCGGGCCTCGCTGCGCGTTCGCCAGAAGCCGAGGCGCCCGAGCAGGACTGACCCCGCCGCGCGCGCGGGCGCGATCGGCGGTGCGCAGGGCAGAGTGCCGGAATGCGGCCTCGGGGCTGTCAGCCGGGCTGCGATCCCGGGCGTTTCTCCTGCCGCGCGCTTGGAGCTTTCGGTTATCCTCGCGCGCTTTGCCGGGGTCCCGCCGGCTTCGAATTCATCGCATGCGCGCGCATCGACCCTACGCCCCGCCTTTCGTCCTGTTCGCGGCGACGATCCTCGCGAGCGCGTTCCTGCTCTTCGAGGTGCAGCCGCTGATCGCGCGGGTGATCCTTCCGTGGTTCGGCGGGTCGGCCGCGGTCTGGACGGCGTGCATGGTTTTCTTCCAGGTCACGCTCCTCGTCGGCTATGCCTACGCGCACGTGCTCGTCTCGCGCGTGCGGCCGCGGCTGCAGGGCGTCGTGCATCTCGCGCTCCTCGCGGCGAGCCTTGCAGCGCTGCCGATCCTGCCGTCGGAGTCGTGGAAGCCGGCGGTGGAGGGCGATCCCACCGGCCGCATCCTGCTCCTTCTTTTCGCCGTGGTCGGCCTGCCTTATTTCCTCCTCTCCACGACCGGACCTCTCGTGCAGGCTTGGTTTGCACGTGCGCATCCCGAGCGTGAGCCGTACCGCCTCTACGCGCTGTCGAACTTCGGCTCGATGGTGGCGTTGCTCTCCTATCCGCTCGTCATCGAGCCGTTCATGGCCACGCGGCTGCAGGCGTATGCCTGGTCGGCGGGCTATCTCGTGTTCGCGCTGCTCGTCGGGACCCTTGCCGCGGGACTGTTGAAGCTGGCCGACCCGGCGCCGCGCGTCGCGGCGCTGCCCGGTGCAACGAAACCCCGTGCCGCCGAGAAGTTCGCGTGGTTCGCGCTCGCCGCCGTCCCGTCGGTGCTCCTGCTCGCGATCACGCATCACCTCACGCAGAACATCTCGCCGATCCCGTTCCTGTGGGTGGTGCCGCTCGCGCTCTACCTCCTCTCGTTCATCCTGAGCTTCGAGAGCGACCGCTGGTATCGGCGATGGCTGTTCCTGCCGGCCGCGCTCGCGCTCGCCGCGGGCATGGCCTGGACCCTCTCGGACACCAACAAGAACACCTCCATCTGGCTTCTCATTCCGCTGCATTGCGCCGGCCTCTTCGTCGCGGCGATGACCTGCCACGGCGAGCTGGCGCGGCTGCGGCCGCAGCCGCGCTACCTCACCGCCTACTACCTGATGATCTCTCTCGGCGGTGCGGCCGGCGGTGTCTTCGTGGGTCTGCTCGCGCCGAACATGTTCCCGGACTATTACGAGCTGCCGCTCGGTCTCGCGGCGCTGCTCGCCGTCGCGGTCTGGGCGGTATGGCGCGCGACGCGCGCGGCGCTCCCGCGTCCGAAGGCGCTGGGCGCGACCGCGTTCGCCGGCGTCGCGGCGGCGGCCGTGGTCGCGATGCTCGTCTGGCAGAAGGCGGAAGTCGTCGCCGATTCCGTGATGATGGGCCGGAATTTCTACGGTACCGTGCGCGTGCAGGAAAGCGGTGCGGGCGAGTCCGCGCAGCGGATGCTCCTGCATGGAACGATCAACCACGGCAAGCAGTTCATCGCGCCGGGCCGGCTCTCCTGGCCGACGACGTACTACGGGCCCGATTCGGGCGTCGCACTCGCGATCGCGGCGACGCGCACCGACGCGCCGCAACGGGTGGGCATCGTCGGGCTCGGTACGGGAACCCTCACCGCGTATTCACGCTCCGGCGACGCGTACCGCGTCTACGAGATCAATCCGCTCGTCGATCGCGTGGCGCGCGAGCAGTTCCGCTATCTCGCCAACGCGTCCGGCAAGGTCGAGACGGTGATCGGCGACGCGCGCCTCTCGATGGAGCGCGAGCCCGATCAGCAGTACGACGTGCTTGCGATCGACGCGTTCTCGAGCGACGCGATTCCGGTGCACCTCCTGACCCGCGAGGCGTTCGCGACGTATCTGCGTCACGTGCGGCCCGGCGGCGTGCTCGCGCTGCATATATCGAACCGATACCTCGACCTCGCGCCGGTGCTGCAGCAGCTGGCGGGCCACTTCGGCAAGTACGCGCTCAAGATCGAGGCCGACGGCGACGATGCCGCCGGAACCTACAACACGACGTGGGTCCTCATCGCCGATTCGCCGGGCGCGCTGGAGGCCGTCGGCCTCGCGAGCGCCGGCACGCCGCTCGACGCCGAGGCGGCGGTGCGGCTATGGACGGACGACTACTCGAATCTGCTCAAGCTGGCGCGATTCAAGTCGAAGAGCTGAATCGCGGCGCGCGCCTCAGAACGCCGTCAGCGCGAACACCGGCACGCCGAGCGTCTCGACGCGCCTGCGCCCTGCAGCGGAGGGCACCTCGGCGAGGAACGCCGCCTCGACCACGCGGCCGCCCATCTCGCGCACGAGCTGGATCGCTGCGGACGTGCTCTCGCCGCTCGCGAGCACGTCGTTCACCACGACCACCGACTCGCCGGCGGCAACGGCGTCGACCTGCATCTCGATGCGCTCTCCGACATGCTCGAAGTCGTACTCGCGGCTCACCGTCTGCGCAGGCAGCTTGCCGAGCCGCCTGATCGGCACGAACCCGGCGCCGAGACGGTCGGCGAGCGCGGCTCCGAACACGAAGCCGCGCCACTCGACGGCCGCGATCTTGTCGATCTGGCGACCCTTGAAGTGTGCAGCGAGGGCGTCGAGCGTGGCGCGGAAGGCAGCGCGATCCTTCAGGAGCGTGGTGATGTCGTGATAGGTGTTGCCTGGCCGGGGAAAGTCGGGGATCAGGCGAATGAACGGTTTGATGTCCATGAGGGCCTCTGAGGACTCGGGTTCTCGTCGTGTCGCGCGCGAACGCGCGCGGGGCGTGTGCGAAGCGATGTTAGCGTGCAGGTGCAGCGCCTGGTTGACCGAGGTCAACCGGAACCCGGGGACGCCCCCGCGGGTCCGGAGACGACGCGTCCCAGGTCGGAGAGATCGTAGCCGGAGAGCGACGCGGCGATCGGGCGAAGGCGCTCGCCGCGCAGCGTGTCGAGAAGCCGGTGAAAGAGGCTGCGGAAGAACACCGCACGCGGCACCACGAAGTCGAACGCCTCCCATCCGAGCGGCAGGAACGCGAGCCCGAACTCCGCGGCCGCGCTCGCGGCGCCGGGCGCGCAGTCGGCGTCGCCGCGTGCAACGAGCGCGGCCGCGTGACGCTCCGACAGCGCGATGCCCGCGACATCGAGCCGATCGGCGTCGATGCCGACTTCCCGGAGCGCCAGGTCCAGGAAATGCTGCGAGCCGGCGCCCGATTGCCGCATCGCCCAGCGGGCGCGGCGCGCGGCGAGCGCGGAGAGGCTGTCGCCTTCGGCGAACCCCGGACGAAGGATCACGCCCTGCTCGCGATTCGCCATGCGGACGATCGCCCACTCGCGGCTGCCGGGGTGCGCCGCGACGAGCTGTGCATGCACCGTGCGGCTCGACTCGACCGGTCCCCAGTGAATCGCGGCGACGTTCGTCTTGCGGCGCGCGAGCAACTCGAGGCCGAGCCGTGTCCCGGTCGGCGAGTACGCGACGAGCGCGTCGCCGGCAAGGTCGGCAGCGAGCGCGCCGATCGCCGCAGCGAGCAGCGGGTCGTCGCTGCCGCCGACGACGATGCGGTCGGTCATCGCGCCGCCGTGAGCGCTCTCGACGAGCCACTCGTCGAGCAGGCGCTTCGGGAACAGCCACTTGCCGGTCGCTTTCGTCGCGGGCACCGCGCCCGAAGCGGCGAGCTCGTAGAGCTTCTTCTCGGTGAGATGCAGATAGCCCGCCGCCTGCTTCGACGTGAGGTACTCCGGCACGTCCTTCGGCGCGGTCGAGGGATCAGCCACGGGCGGGCGGACCTTGCAGGACGAGCGCGATGTGCGGTCGGTTCATGCGAGTGCGGCCGCGCGTTCGCTTGCCGTGTCGCCGCGGACGGTCAAACGAGGCCGTCGAACGGCTGCACCGGGACCGACTCGCCGGGCTCGACGTCGCCGCGTTCGTGCTCGAGCACGATGAAGCAGTTGGCCTCGGACATCGAACGCAGCACGCCCGATCCCTGGTGCCCGGTCACGCGCACGCGCAGCGTGCCGGCACCGTCGCGAAAGAGCAGCCCGCGCTGGAACTCGGTGCGGCCCGGCCGCTTGCGCAGCGCCGTGTCGCTCGGCACTTGGAAGTGCGGCAGCGCGAAGTCGTCCGTGCGGCCCGCGAGCGCGAGCAGGGCGTCGCGCACGAACCCGTAGAACGTGACCATCACCGCGACCGGATTGCCGGGCAGACCGAAGAACTGTGCTTCGTGGCCGCCCTGCGCGATGCGTCCGAACGCCATCGGGCGCCCGGGACGCATCGCGATCTTCCAGAACGCGACCTCGCCCAGTTTGGCGAGGATCTCGCGCGTGAAGTCCGCTTCGCCCACCGAGACGCCGCCGCTCGTGATGACCGCATCGGCGCTCGCGGCGGCCGTACATAGTGCCGCTTCGAGCGAAGCGGGATCGTCGCGCACGACGCCCATGTCGAGCACTTCGACGCCGAGGCGCGAGAGCATGCCGAACAGCGTGTAGCGGTTGGAGTCGTACACCTGACCCGCCGCGAGCGGCTGGCCCACGGAGGCGAGCTCGTCCCCGGTCGAAAAGAACGCCACGCGCAGTCGCCGCCGCACCGTCACCTCGGCGAGGCCGAGCGATGCGATCAGGCCGAGCTCGGCGGGGCGCACGGGCTCCCCGGCTCTCAGGACGACGCGCCCGATCGCGAGATCCTCGCCTGCGCGGCGCCGATTCTGCCCGTGCTTCTGGCCTGCAGGGACGATCGCCGCTCCGGCTTCGGTGCGCACGTCTTCCTGAATCACCACCGTATCCGCGCCCTCGGGCATCACGGCGCCGGTCATGACGCGGACGCACTGGCCGGCACCGATCTTCCCCGCGAAGCCGTGGCCCGCAAAGGCGCTGCCGGCGATCGCGAGCCGGGTTGCGCCGTTCGGGTCGAGATCGGCGAAGCGCACCGCCCAGCCGTCCATGGCGGAGTTGTCGTGCGCCGGCACGTTCACCGTCGAGACGATGTCTTCGCCGAGCACGCGGCCGAGAGCGGCGCGCACCGATACGCGCTCGTTCGCGGCGACCGGCACGAGGAACGACCGGATGACCTCGCGCGCCCGCGCGACCGGCAGCGCGTTCGGATCGTAGTCGTCCATGCAGCTGATGATTTTCTCGAGGGTGGTCATCGGGAGGGCGAGGGCTCAAGCGGAGCCGCCGCGGTGCGCGGCGCAATCCGCATTCTATACGGAGGGGAAACAGGCACCCGGCCGCGCATGGACCCTGGAATGCGAGCGGACCGACGCGGGACGGCTAGCTTCTCTCGCGCTCCAGCGCGGCGAGCTCGCCGCGCGTGTTGATGTTCGAGAACGCCTCGGCCTGGTCGTCGAACGGCACCTCCACCACTGCGAGCGACGCGTACCAGGCGTCGATCTTGCGGCCGCCGCCTGCGAGGAACCCGGTGAGATGGCCGAGCACGGAGGCGCGCATCAGCGCGAACACGGGGTGCGGCTGATCGCCGGTCCTGGCGACGGCCAAGTCTGCGTGGTTCGCGAGTGCGGCGGCGAGCAGGCGCTGCACGAGATCCTGCGGCAGGAAGGGCGAGTCGCACGGCACGGTCGCGACGAACGGATGCGACGCGACCTTGAGTCCTGCATGCAGGCCCGCGAGCGGACCGGCGAATCCGCCGATCTCGTCGCTCACGACGCGATGGCCGAACGCGGCGTACTGCTCGGTGTTCTGGTTCGCGTTGACGATGATCTCATCCACCTGCGGCGCGAACCGATCGAGCACCCAGGCGACCATCGGCCGGCCCCGCAGCAGCGCGAGCCCCTTGTCGACGCCGCCCATGCGGCGGCCCTGGCCGCCGGCGAGGACGAGCCCGGTGATGCGGGCGGGGTCACGGATGTCCATGGACAGGGAGGGTCTGGGATGCAGGATCTAGGATCGGGCACTCAATCCTTATTCCTCGATCCTACGCAAGCATCGTCGGCATCGCCGTCTTCACGAACCGCTGCCAGCCGGTGAAGAGGAGGTAGTGCTTGTTGACGGCGCGCCCGATCATGGTGATGCCGATCCGGTTCGCGATGTTCCATCCCATCTGCGTGAGCCCGGAGCGGGAGACGAGGAAGGGAATCGACATCTGCGCGCACTTGATCACCATCTCGGAGGTGAGCCGGCCTGTCGTGTAGAAGATCTTGTCGCCGCCGTCGATGTCTTCGAGCCACATCTGCCCGGCGATCGCGTCGACGGCATTGTGCCGGCCGACGTCTTCGACGAACGTGAGGATCTCGCTGCCGCCGGGCTGATTCGTCGCGAGAGCGCACCCGTGCACGGCGCCCGCGGCCTTGTAGATCGTCTCGTGGTGGCGGATCGCGTCGAGGAGCGAATAAAGCGTTTCTTCCGCGAGCCGCACGTCCTCGCGCAGGCGGATGGATCCGACTTCTTCCATCAAGTCGCCGAACACGGTGCCCTGTCCGCAGCCGGTGGTAACCGTGCGCTTGCCCATTCTCTTCGCGAGGCCCTTTACGCCCTTTCGCGTCGTCACGGCCACCGAGTCGGTTTCCCAGTCGACTTGCACCGCCGCGATCTCGTCGATCGAGCGCACCAGCCGCTGATTGCGCAGGTAGCCGATCGCGAGCGCCTCGGGCGCCTGCCCGAGCGTCATGAGGGTGACCACCTCGCGCTTGTCGACGTACAGGGTGAGCGGATGCTCGCCTGCGATCGCCGTCGGCAGCATCTCTCCCTTCTCGTTCAGCGCATCGACGGTGAACGTCGCGGGGCGGGGGGCGTGGGTGAGGGTGGGCTTGGACATTCGAGGACTGAGGATTGAGGACTGAGGACTGAGGTCTCGATCTCGGATCGTCAATCCCAGATCCTGCAACGACGGCGTCAGCCGCCGATATACGACATCTCGATCTTGCGCAGCTTCGCGGTCTCGGCGGTGCGGATCTCGGAGTACCGATCGCCGCGGACGCTCCAGATTCGTGCGATCGCCTCGCCGAGTGCTGCATCGTCGGCGCCGCCGCGCATGAGCGCGCGCAGATCGTAGCCTGCGGTGGCGAAAAGGCACGTGTACAAGCGCCCTTCGGTGGAGATGCGAGCGCGGTTGCAGCTTCGGCAGAACGCCTGCGTGACCGACGAGATGACGCCGATCTCGCCCGAGCCGTCGCGATACCGCCAGCGCTCCGCGACTTCGCCCTCGTGGTTCGGGTCGGCGGCGGCGAGTGGCGCTTCCGCGTCGATCATGCGAACGATGTCCGCCGAGGGGACGACATCGTCCATGCGCCAGCCGTTCGAGGCGCCGACGTCCATGAACTCGATGAACCGGACGACGTGCCCGGTGCCGCGAAAATGCCGCGCCATAGGCAGCACTGCATGCTCGTTCACGCCGCGCTTGACGACCATGTTGATCTTGATCGGCGCGAGCCCCGCGTCCGCAGCCGCGCCGATTCCCTCCAGTACCTTCTCGACCGGAAAGTCGACGTCGTTCATCGCTTTGAACGTCGGATCGTCGAGCGCGTCGAGGCTCACCGTGACGCGGTTGAGGCCGGCATCGGCGAGCGCGCGCGCCTTGCGCGACAGGAGCGAGCCGTTGGTCGTCAGCGTGAGGTCGAGCCCGCCGAGGTTCGCGAGCATCTCGACCAGGCGCTCGAGGTTGCGCCGCAGGAGCGGCTCGCCGCCGGTGAGACGGATTTTCGCGATGCCGTGATCCTTGAAGACGCGCGCGAGGCGGGTGATCTCTTCGAACGAGAGGACATCGCTTCTCGGAAGAAACGCGTAGTCCGGGCCGAAGACCTCCTTCGGCATGCAGTACGTGCACCGGAAGTTGCACCGGTCGGTGACCGAGATGCGCAAGTCGCGCAGGCCGCGGCCCAGCGTATCGCGCACCGGGCCGGCGGGCCGCGGACGCGGCGCGGGAACCGGGAGCGATTGCCGCGCGTCGACGATGGGAATGATGCGGTCGGTCATGGCACTTGATCGGCGCCGGCGCGGCGGGCAACATCCGCACCGGCAAGTTTCGATGGTAGCAAGAGAATTTCCGCGGCGACAACGCGGGATCCGGGCCGTAGCGGGACCGTCCCGGCACGCGCGGCGGCCCTTCGCCTCGCGCCCCGGTGGGTGCAGATCGAATCCGGGAGAAGGCAGTCTTACCGAGTGGAACTGGAGCGGCCTTGAAAGATACGCGAATTCCCGTCGGCGTGGTCATGGAGCGGCGCGCGCTCGCGAACCGCTGGCAGAGCGAGGAGTGGCGCATCGCGGAGGTCGTGCCTTGGCCCGGAGGCGGGTCCGAGCCGCGTTTGCTTCGCGAAGACGCCGGCACGGCGCAGTGGCTCTGGCCGGGCTTCGAGGTGAGCCTTTTCCGCGACGAGGCGGAGGGCTACTACCTCAACCTCTCCTCGGGCTCGCCGGTCGTGTTCGTCATGTGGCGCCTCGAGGAGGGTCGAGGCGTGCCGAAGATCGTCACGGTTTCCTACCACGAGGCGGCGCGCATGCTGGACGGCGGCGAGCAGGTGGACAACGTGCCCATGGGTGCGGACATGGCCGGCTGGCTGGCGGCCTTCACGGACGAGCACCTCAAGCCCGAGCCGAAGAAGCGCGCGCGGCCGCCGTCGTTCAAGGGCGCGCGGAGAGACGGATGAGCGAAGCGAAAGACGACGACCCCTTCCTGGCGCGCTGGTCGCGGCGCAAGGTCGCCGCGCGCGAAGGCGAGCCGCTGCCGGAGCCGAAGCCCGCCGAACCGCCGCGGGCCGCGGCGGAACCGGCCGTAGCGCCCCAGGCGCCCGCCGCGGTCGAACTGCCGCCGCTCGAATCGCTGGACGGTCTCAAGTCGGACTACGAGGCGTTCATGCGGCCGGGCGTGGACGAGGGGATGAAGCGCGCGGCGATCAAGAAGCTTTTCACCGACCCGCACTTCAACGCGATGGACGGGTTGGATGTCTACATCGACGACTACACCCAGTTCGAGCCCTTGGCGCCGGGCATGCTGGAACAGATCGCCGCTGTGAAGCACCTTTTCCCGAAGCGCGAAGACGAGCGGCCGGAAGGGGATGCCGAATCGGCGACGCAGACCGCGTCGGCGCACTCGGAGGAAATCGCCGCGGCGCCGTGCCCGGCGACAGCGACGGATGGCGATGGCGGCGGGGCGCTGCGGGAGGCTGACGCGACAATTCGACCCGATGCGGCCAATTCTGAGCCGGCACGGCACGTCGAGGGCGATTCGGGACGGAACGGAACGGATTCTTAGTCGCTTTTTTCCCGCTGTACCGGGTACGGGATCTGCTTTTGTCTTGCGTGATCCCCAGAAGCAGCGAATGGCGCTCGAAAACAAGACTCTGAAGGTCTGCAACTGCAACCGGAGCATGCTGCTCGACGGCGGGGCGCTCGCGTCCGCCCTGCAGTTGAAGGCGCCGCTCGATATTCACACCGAGCTGTGCCGCAAAGAGGCCGAGAGCTTCGGCGCTGCCCTGAAAGACGAACAGTGCGTCGTGGCCTGCACGCAGGAGGCGCCGCTCTTCAACGAGTTCGCTTCGGCGGCCGGGTCGGCCACGCCGCTCAAATTCGTCAACATTCGCGAGACCGCCGGGTGGTCGTCGGAGGGCGCCATGGCCACCGCGAAGATCGCGGCGCTGCTCGCGCTTGCCGATTTGCCCGAGCCCGAGCCGGTTCCGACTGTCCCGTATCGCTCGGGTGGCAATCTGCTCATCGTCGGCCCGGCGGCGGCCGCGGTCGAATGGGCGGAACGCCTCGAGGACCAACTCGAGGTGAGCGTGCTTGCCACCGATGCGCGGGGCGCCGAACTCCCGTCGGACCGCAGATACCCGATCTGGTCCGGGCGCGTGACTTCGGTGTCCGGCTACCTCGGTGCGTTCGAGGTCGCGTGGACGCAGGAGAACCCGATCGACCTCGAGGTGTGCACGCGCTGCAACGCCTGCATCGGCGCCTGCCCCGAGGGCGCCATCGACTTCAGCTACCAGATCGACCTCGACAAATGCCGCTCGCATCGCGCCTGCGTGAAGGCGTGCGGCGCCGTCGGCGCGATCGACTTCCAGCGGGAAGAGCGCGCGCGCAGCGAGCGCTTCGACCTCGTGCTCGACCTGTCGGCCGAGCCGCTCGTGCGCATCTCGCAGCCGCCGCAGGGCTATCTTGCGCCGGGGCGCGATCCGCTCGATCAGGCGCTCGCGGCGGCCGAGCTCGCGCGCATGGTCGGCGAGTTCGAGAAGCCGAAGTTCTTCGCGTACGACGAGAAGATCTGTGCGCACGGCCGCTCGAAGAAGACCGGCTGCACGGCCTGCATCGACGTCTGCTCGACGGCGGCGATCTCGTCGGACGGCGATCGCGTCAAGGTCGAGCCGCATCTCTGCATGGGCTGCGGCGGTTGCGCGACCGTTTGCCCCTCGGGCGCGATGACGTACGCCTACCCGCGCGTCGCGGATGTCGGCGCGCGGCTGAAAAGGCTCCTATCGGTCTATCACGCGGCCGGGGGCCGGAACGCCGCGATCCTGTTCCACAACGGGACCGACGGCCGCGAGCTCGTCGCGCGCCTCGGGCGCCTCGCGGCGGGCACGCGCAAGGGTGACAACCGCGGATTGCCGGCGCGCGTGATTCCGATCGAAGTGCACCATGTCGCGTCGATCGGCATCGACACCCTGCTCGGCGCGATCGCTTACGGCGCGAGCCAGGTGTTCGCGCTTTCCGCGGGGTCCGAGGCGGACGAGTATCGGCAGGCGCTCGAGCGGCAGATGGGTTATGCCCAGACGATCCTCTCCGCGCTCGGGTACGGGGGAAAGCACTTCGGGCTCGTCCCGGCTGCAGACGCGGAGTCGCTCCGCGCCGCCGTTTGGGCGCTCGCCCCGGCGGCGTGCGTGCCGAAGGCGGCGACCTTCAACCTCTCGAACGCCAAGCGCACGACGCTGGAGTTCGCCATCGAGCATCTGGCGAAGCTCGCGCCGACGCCGGTTCAGGAGATCGCGCTCGGCCGCGGGGCGCCGTGGGGCCGCATCAACGTGAACACCTCGGCCTGCACGCTGTGCATGTCGTGCGTGGGCGCGTGCCCGGAGTCCGCGCTTCTCGACGGGCAGGAGACGCCGAAGCTCCGCTTCATCGAGCGCAACTGCGTGCAATGCGGACTGTGCGAGGCCACGTGCCCGGAGAAAGCGATCACTCTGACGCCCCGGCTGCTCCTCGCGGCCCAGGCCAAGGAGGCGGTGACGCTCAACGAGGCCGAGCCGTTCGAGTGCGTGCGCTGCGGCAAGCCGTTCGGCACCAAGCAGATGATCGACAGCATGGTCGGCAAGCTTGCCGGACACTCGATGTGGGCCGGCCAGCCGTCGCTCCGCCGGATGATGATGTGCGCCGACTGCCGCGTGATCGACATGATGGAAAACCAGAAGGAGACGTCGATCTTCGACGTCAAGTGAAATGAACGCAGCGTCCGCCACGATCGAGCAGCCGCGCATCGCGCCGGAAGACCAAGCCCGCGCCGACTTCTATGCGCTGCTCTCGCGGCTTTTCTACGCGGGGCCCGACGCCGGCCTCATGGCGGCGATCGCCGGCGCAGACGAGATCGTGGCCGAGGGCGACGCCCGGGTCGCCGAGGCATGGCGCGAGCTGGTTGCGGCCGCGGCGGCAACCGATCCGGAGGCCGCCCGCGAGGAGTACGACCTCGTATTCGTCGGAACGGGCAAGGCCGAGGTGACGCCGTTCGCGACCCACTACATGACCCGCACCGGGGCCGAGCTGATCCTCGCGCGGCTGCGCGGCGAGCTGGCCCGGATGGGGCTTGCCCGCAACCCGGCGACGCGCGAGCCCGAGGATCACGTCGCGGCCCTCTGCGACGTCATGCGGCACCTGATCGTCTCGGGCGGCGCCGGAGATACTGCGGTGCAGGAAGAAAAAGGGTTCTTCGAGGGGTATATTCGCCCCGCGTTCGGCGCGTTCTGCGATGCGGTCCTCGCGAGCCCGAACACGAATTTCTACAAGCCGGTCGCGCGCTTCGCGCGGGCTTTTTTTGCCGTAGAGGTGGAATCGTTCGCAATGCTGTAGATTCGCAGCAGGTCCGATTCGTACGTTTTTGGGTCAGTCCATAGCCAGTCCGCTGATGTGTTCGGAAGGAGACGCAAGATGAGCGAAAAAGTGAAACTGGGCCGTCGCAGCTTCCTCGTCGCCGCAGGCGCGAGCGGTGCCGCCGCGGCGGCGGCGGTGGCGTCCAAGGTCGCGCCACAGCAGGCGACGACGGAGACGCCGAAGGCCGATGAGAAGCGCAAGGGCTATCACTTGTCCGAGCACGTCCTCAGCTACTACCGCACCACCAAGGTCTGAACGAGGAGGAGTCGAACATGCTGCTCACCAGGAAATCGGATACCGCGCAGCCCGTCGCCCGCGGGCGGCTCGCGCGGAGCGTCGCCGGGATGCTCGGCAAGAACATCGACCGGCGCACGTTCCTCAAGCGCTCGGGCGTCGCGGTCGGCGCAGGCGCGTTCGCGAGCTCTCTGCCGTTCACCATGATCGGCAAGGCCGACGCCGCGAGCGAGAAGAAGCCCGAAGGCGGCAAGGTCGAGGTCAAGCGCACCGTGTGCACGCACTGCTCGGTCGGCTGTGCGGTGGATGCCGTCGTGCAGAACGGCGTGTGGGTGCGCCAGGAGCCGGTGTTCGACTCGCCGCTCAACCTCGGCGCCCACTGCGCCAAGGGCGCGTCGGTTCGCGAGCACGGCTTCACCGAGCACTCGCACCGCCTGAAGTATCCGATGAAGCTCGTGAACGGCAAGTACCAGCGGGTGAGCTGGGATCAGGCCCTCGACGAAATCACCAAGAAAATGGTGAAGATCCGCGAGGAGAGCGGCCCGGACGCCGTTTACTTCGTCGGATCTGGGGCACGAACAACTGCGACCACCAGGCCCGCATCTGCCACTCCACCACGGTCGCGGGCGTCGCGAACACGTGGGGCTACGGCGCCATGACGAATTCGTACAACGACATGGCCAACTCGAAATGCATGCTGTACATCGGGTCGAACGCCGCCGAGGCGCACCCGGTGTCGATGCTGTGGTCGCTGCACTCGAAGGAGAACGGCGCGAAGATGATCGTTGCCGATCCGCGCTACACGCGCACGGCATCGAAGGCCGATTACTACGTGCGCATCCGCTCCGGGACCGACATCCCGTTCCTCTACGGGATGATGTATCACATCTTCAAGAACGGCTGGGAGGACAAGGAGTACATCGCCGCCCGCGTCTGGGGGATGGAGAAGGT
>JALOSW010000263.1 GCA_025458245.1 Burkholderiales bacterium | reverse complement strand
CTTCGTCTACAACGTGCTCGGCATCCCGCTCGCCGCGGCGGGACTGCTGTCGCCGGTCGTCGCCGGCGCCGCGATGGCCCTGTCGTCGGTGTCGGTGGTCACCAATGCGCTGCTGCTCAAGCGCTGGCGTCCGCCGAACGGACCCGGAACCTCCGATCCTTCGATCCGCACCGCGCGGAAGCGACCCGCGCCCGCCGCCGCCGGCGCCCGCCGCGCCCGGTCCCACTCCGCACCACCCGAGGAGATACGATGAGCACGACCACCGCCAGCTTCGCCGTCGAGGGCATGACCTGCAACGGCTGCGTGAGGAGCGTCACCAACGCGATCCGGCAGGCGCCCGGCGTGGCGAGCGTCGACGTCTCGCTCGGCGAGAAGCGCGCGACCGTCACCTACGACCCGGCGTCGTGCTCGCCCGCGCAGATCGTCGCGGCGATCGTGGACGGCGCGGGTGGCATAATGCGCCGCACGGGGTGTAGCGCAGCCCGGTAGCGCGCTTGCTTTGGGAGCAAGATGTCGCAGGTTCGAATCCTGTCACCCCGACCAGATCCGCCTCCGCCGTCCCGGCCCCCGGTTCGCACGCCCATGCTGCGGGGCTGGCGCTCGGGCGCCGCGGCCCTGCTGGCCGCGACGATGCTGCTCGGCGGATGCGCGACGCGGCCGGTCAATCCGCCGATCGGCGAGGTCGTACCGGGCAAGGCGTACCGGGTCGAGCGGCCCTCCGAGATCGCCGAGGACAATGCGACGCTGGTGATCCTGGCGTTCTCGGGCGGCGGCACCCGTGCCGCGGCTTTCTCCTTCGGCGTGCTGGAGACCCTGCGCGACATGGAGGGTACGACGAAGAGCGGCCGCCGCGTCCGCGTGCTCGACACGGTCGACGTGATCACCGGGATCTCCGGCGGGAGCTTCACCGCGCTCGCCTACGGCCTCCACGGCGAGAAGCTCTTCGACATCTACGAGCGGAGCTTCCTCAAGCGCAACGTCCAGGGCGAGCTCGTCGGCCGCGCGGTGAACCCCGCCAACTGGCCCACGCTCGCGTCCACCGGCTGGGGCCGCTCGGAGCTCGCCGCCGACCTCTACGACGAGATCCTGTTCGGAGGGGCGACGTACAAGGACCTGCGGCGGGACGGGCCGAGGATCATGGTCGGCACGACCGACCTCGCCGACGGCACCCGCCTCATCTTCAACCCCGAGACGTTCGACGTGCTGTGCGCCGACCTGTCCGGCGTGCGGCTCGCCCGCGCCGCCGCGGCGTCGTCGGCGGTGCCGGTCGTGCTCTCCGCGATCACGATCGACAACTACGGCGGCACCTGCGGCTATCGCCCGCCGGCCTGGGCCAGGCTGTTCCTCGACGACCCGAATCCGCCCAGGCCGGCGTCGCGCACCGTGAAGCGGCTGCAGGAGCTCGAGGCATTCGCCGACCGCGAGCGCCGCCCCTATCTTCATCTCGTCGACGGGGGCGTCTCCGACAACATCGGCATGCGCGGCGTGCTCGACGTGCTGTCGACCTTCGAGGCGCTGCGCGCGGCCGGGCTGCCGACGCCGTACGATCACGTGCGGAACATCTACGTCTTCGTCGTCAACTCGCTGGCGACGCCGCCGAACGACTGGAACCGGCGCGAGGATCCGCCGGGGATGTTCGACGTGCTCATCAAGGCGACCGGGACGCCGATCGACCGTTACTCGTACGACACGGTGGAGACGCTCCGCGACATCCAGGCGCGATGGACGTCGATGCGCGAGATCCGCGACGCGATCGAGCCCCATCCGGAGCTCGCCGGAAAGCTCAAGGCCGTCATGCGGGCGCCCGACGTCAGCATCCGGGTCATCGACGTGTCGTTCGGCGCGCTGCCGGATGCCGCCGAGCGGGACTACCTCGCGGCCAAGCACGCGATCCTCGCGTCGCCCGAGTACAAGCGGCTCGTCGACCAGGGCGTGCTGCGCATGGTCGGGCCCGGGCCGCGCGTCGATGCGACGGGCGCGGCCCTGTCGGGTCCGTCGAAGTAGGGCGGCTCGACGGACGGCGCTGCGGCGCAACGACGCCCGATCCGGCGAGGTTTGACCCGGGCCGGGGAATCGGTAACACTGCGCCGGCGCTCCAAGGGGTGGCGCCGCCGCCCGCGCTGTCCTTCATCCAGTCCGAGGAACCCGTCCGGCGATCGGCGATGGCGAACGTGCTGCGCATCGAAGCTCCGCCCCAGGAACTGGACGATGACGCCTGGGACGATCTCCTCAGTTTCATCGAGGAGAAGCGCGTCGTCCCGATCATCGGGCCGGAGCTCCTCGAGGTCGAGACCCCGGGAGGGCCGCGGCTCCTGTACGAGTGGATCGCCGAGCGGCTCGCCGACAAGCTCGGCGTCGACACGGCCGCGCTGCCGAAGCCGCTGACGCTCAACGACGTCGTCTGCTGGTACCTCGCGGCCCGCGGCCGGCGCGAGGAGGCCTACGCGCGGATCCGCGGCATCATGCGCGACGCGGCGTTCGCGCCGCCGCTCGCGCTGCGCCAGCTCGCGGCCATCGCCGACTTCGACCTCTACGTGACCACGACGTTCGACCCGCTGCTCGAGCAGGCGATCAACGAGGTCCGCTTCGCCGGCGCGCAGTCCGCCGAGGTCGTCGCCTATGCGCCGAACCGCGTCGCCGACCTGCCGGCCGAGCGCGAGCGGCTGCAGCGGCCGGTCGTCTACCATCTGCTCGGCCGGCTGTCGGCGTC
>JALOSW010000178.1 GCA_025458245.1 Burkholderiales bacterium | reverse complement strand
CATCTCGTCGTTCGTCGGCTTCGCGCCGGCGTCGAACCCCCGTCTCGTGATCGCAGTGATGCTCGACGAGCCCTCCGCAGGCGAGTACTACGGCGGCGCAGTCGCTGCGCCGGTGTTCTCGCAGGTGATGGGCGGCGCATTGCGCGTGCTCGGCGTGCCGCCGGACGCGCCGATGACGCCGATCGAGCTGCCCGCGCCCGGGACGGAAGTCAGGGAAAGTGTCTAGTGTCGCGAACGGTGCCGGTGTCGATCCGAGACGGCTCGCTGCCGAGGCAGCCGGCGTGCTCGCGGCCCTGCGCGAGCAAGGGGTCGCGGTGACCGGGATCAGCGCCGATTCGCGTCTGCTGGGCGACGGCGATCTCTTCGTCGCCTATCGCGGCGAGCGTGCCGACGGCCGCGCGTACATCGGCCAGGCGATCGCCGAAGGCGCTGCCGCCGTCGTGTGGGAGCGCGAGGGCTTCGCGTGGGATCCGGCACCAACGGCAAGACCTCCACCAGCCAGTGGATCGCGCAGGGCCTCGAGGCACGCGCGACGAAGACCGCGGTGATCGGCACGCTCGGGCTCGGCTTTCCCGGCGCGCTCGAGCCGAACCTCAACACGACGCCCGATGCGGTCGTCCTCCAGCAGGCGCTCAAGCGCCTTGCCGACGGCGGCGCGCAGGCCGTGGCGATGGAGGTCTCCTCCATCGGCCTCGACCAAGGCCGGGTGAACGGCGTCACGTTCGACGTCGCGCTGTTCACGAACCTCTCGCGCGATCATCTGGACTATCACGGCTCGATGGAGGCCTACGCGCAGGCGAAGACGCGCCTCTTCGACGCACCGGAACTCGAGTACGCGGTGCTGAACCTCGACGACGCGCTGGGCGTGCGCATCGCGCAGCGGCTCGCGAACGCCGGCCCGGCGCGCGTGGGCTACAGCGTCGCGGACGGCGCGGGGCGGCGCAGCGGCCTCGAGCACTGGCTGGAAGCGCGCGACATCGCGTTCGGCGATCGCGGGTTCGCGTTCACGCTCGACGGCAGCTGGGGCGAGGCGCGGGTCGCGGCGCCGCTCGTCGGCCGCTTCAACGTAGCGAACGTGCTCGGCGTACTCGGCGTCCTGCTCGTCTCCGGCGTGCCGCTCGACGCGGCCGCGCGCGCCGCCGCGGCGTTCGAGCCCGTGGTCGGCCGCATGCAGCGGCTCGGTGGCGCCGGGCTCCCGACCGTGGTCGTGGACTACGCGCACACGCCCGACGCGCTCGACAAGGTGCTCGGTGCGGTCGCGGATCTGGCGCGCGCGCGGGGCGGGCGGCTCGTGTGCGTGTTCGGATGCGGCGGCGATCGCGATCGCGGCAAGCGGCCGCTGATGGCGCGGGCCGCGTCGCGGCACGCCGATTTCGTCTTCGTCACGAGCGACAACCCGCGCAGCGAGGACCCGGAGGCGATCATCGCGGAGATCCTTCCGGGCCTCGGCGTCGGCTATCGGGCGGTCACGGATCGGCGAGAGGCGATCCGCGCCGCGATCGCCGAGGCGTCGCCCGCGGACGTGATCGTGCTCGCCGGCAAGGGCCACGAGCCCTACCAGGAGGCCCGCGGCGAGCGCATCCCGTTCTCCGACAGCGAAGAAGCGCGGCACGCCCTGGAGGCGCGGTCATGATGCGGCTCTGCGAAGCGGCGAACGCGATCGGCGCACGCCTCGTGGGCGCCGACGTGCCGTTCTCGTCGGTCTCCAGCGACTCGCGGTCGATCGGCGCGGGCGCGCTGTTCGTGGCGATTTCCGGCGAGCGCTTCGACGGCCATGACTTCGTCGGCGCCGTACGGGGCCTCGGCGCGGCCGCTGCGCTCGTGAGCGATGCGGCCAAAGCCGGGCCGGCCGGACTGCCGCTGCTCGTCGTGCACGACACGAAGATCGCGCTCGGCCGGCTCGCGGCGTTCTGGCGGCGGCGGTTCGCGATCCCGGCGCTCGCGATCGCCGGCTCGAACGGCAAGACGACCGTGACGCAGATGCTGGCCTCGATCCTGCGCGCGCACTACGGCGAGGCGCACGTGCTCGCCACCGCGGGCAACCTGAACAACGACATCGGGCTCCCGCTGATGGCGCTGCGGCTGCGCGATGCGCACCGCGTCGCCGCGCTCGAGATCGGCATGAACCACCCCGGCGAGACGGCGTGGCTCGCGGCGATCGCACAGCCGACCATCGCGCTCGTGAACAATGCGCAGCGCGAGCATCAGGAGTTCATGAAAAGCGTTGCCGAAGTCGCGCGCGAGCACGCCGCGGCGCTCGAGCGTCTGCCCGCCGACGGGATCGCCGTGATCAACGCCGACGACGATCACGCGGGCTACTGGCGCGGGATCGTGGGCGCGCGCCGCGTCCGCGACTTCGGCATCGATCGGCCTGCGGCGGTCACCGCGCGCTACCGGCTGCTCGACTTCGGGGCGGAGCTCGCCATCGAAACGCCCGAGGGGCACGTCGCGGTCACCACGTCGGCCGCCGGGCTGCACAACGTGAGGAATGCGCTGGCCGCTGCCGCGACCGCGACGGCCGCAGGGGCGAGTCTCGCGGCCGTGGCGAGCGGGCTCGCCGCGTTCCAGGCGGTCAAGGGGCGGCTGCAGCGCAAGCGCGGGCTGCGCGGCGCGACGCTCCTCGACGATACGTACAACGCCAACCCCGACTCGGTGATCGCGGCGATCGACGTCCTCGCGGGCGCGAGCGGCGACAAGGTGCTCGTGCTCGGCGACATGGGCGAAGTGGGCGAGCGCGGCCCCGCGTTCCACGACGAAGTCGGCCGCTACGCCAAAGCGCGCGGCGTCGACTTCCTGCTCGCGACGGGTCCGGCGATGCGCGGTGCGGCGCACGCGTTCGGCACGGGCGCCGAGCACTTCGAGGACGTGGAGACGCTCGCCGCGCGTGCGGAGACGCTGCTCACCGCCTGCACCACCGCGCTCGTGAAGGGATCGCGCTCGATGCGCATGGAGCGCGTCGTCGCCCGGCTCGAAGAAAAGGATCGCGCGGCATGCTGCTAGCGCTTACCGAATTCCTGGCACGCGACATCCGCGCGTTCAACGTGTTCGGCTACATCACGCTGCGCGCGGTGCTGGCGACCATGACCGCGCTGGTCATCGCGCTGCTCGCGGGCCCGGCCATGATCCGCAAGCTCGCGACCTACAAGATCGGGCAGGCGGTGCGCGCCGACGGGCCGCAGACGCATCTCACGAAGGCGGGCACGCCGACGATGGGCGGGGCGCTGATCCTGGTGTCGATCGGCGTGACGACGCTCCTCTGGGGGGACCTGTCCAACCGGTTCGTGTGGGTCGTGTTGCTGGTCACGCTCGGCTTCGGGGTGATCGGCTGGATCGACGACTATCGCAAGGTCGTTCACCGCAACCCGAAAGGCCTGTCGGCGCGCGCGAAGTTCTTCTGGCAGTCGGTGATCGGCGGCGTCGCGGCGGTCTACCTCTCGTTCGCGGTGCCCGCGCAGTCGCACGCGCAGGCCGTGGATCTGTTCATGCAGTGGGTCGGCAGCGGCTTCTCGATGAACCTGCCGCCGAAGGCCGATCTGATCGTGCCGTTCTTCAAGAACATCGGCTATCCGCTCGGCGTGTTCGGCTTCATGATGCTCACGTACTTCGTGATCGTCGGCACGTCGAACGCCGTGAACCTCACCGACGGCCTCGATGGGCTCGCGATCATGCCCGCGGTGATGATCGGGGGCGCGCTGGGCGTCTTCGCCTACGTCGCCGGCAACGCCGTGTACGCCAAGTACCTGCTCTTCCCGTATATCCCCGGCGCAGGCGAGCTCGCCGTGCTTTGCGCCGCGCTCGTGGGCGCCGGACTCGGCTTTCTCTGGTTCAACGCCTATCCGGCCGAGGTGTTCATGGGCGACGTCGGCGCGCTCGCGCTCGGCGCGGCGCTCGGCACCGTCGCCGTCATCGTCCGCCAGGAAGTGGTGCTCTTCGTGATGGGCGGCGTGTTCGTCGCGGAGACGCTGTCCGTGATGATCCAGGTCGGTTACTTCAAGGCGACCGGTGGCAAGCGCGTGTTCCGAATGGCGCCGCTCCACCACCACTACGAACTCGGCGGGTGGAAGGAAACGCAGGTCGTCGTTCGCTTCTGGATCATCACGATCATGCTGGTGCTCGCCGGCCTGTCGACGCTGAAGCTGCGGTGATGGAACTCGCGGGCGCGAACGTGCTGGTGCTGGGCCTCGGCGAAACCGGGCTCTCGATGGCGCGCTGGGCGGCGCGCTCGGGCGCAGCGCGCATTCGCGTCGCCGACACGCGCACCGCGCCGCCGTCGCGGGCGGCGCTCGCGGCCGCGGTGCCCACGGCGGAGATCCGCTGCGGGCCGTTCGCGGACGCGCTGTGCGAGGGCATCGACCTCGTCGTCGCGAGCCCCGGCGTGCCGCTCGCCGAGCCGATCGTGGCGCGCACCGCGGCGCGCGGCGTTCCCGTGGTGGGCGACATCGAGCTGTTCGCGCAGGCGATCGCGCGCATCGGCGGCCAGCGCGTCCTCGGCATCACCGGCACCAACGGCAAGACGACGGTCACGGCGCTCACCGGCACGCTGCTCGCTGCGTCCGGGGCGGACGCGGCCGTCGCCGGGAACATCGGGCCCGCCGTTCTCGACGCGCTCATGGCGCGGCTCGACGAGGCGCGGATGCCGGACATCTGGGTCCTCGAGCTCTCGAGCTTCCAGCTCGAGACGACGCAGTCGCTCGAATGCGAGGCGGCGACGGTTCTCAACGTGTCGGAGGACCACCTCGATCGCTATGCCGGCATGGCCGAGTACGCCGCGGCGAAGGCGCGCATCTTCGCGAACGGCGGGCTGCAGGTGCTGAACCGCGACGATCCCTGGTCGCGCGGCATGGCGCTCGCGGGGCGGGAGGTCGTCACCTTCGGCCTCGATCCGGCGATGGAATACGAGGACTTCGGCCTGCTGAAAGTCTTCGGCCACCCGTGGATCGCACGCGGCACGACCCCGCTCACCGCGGTGAAGGATCTGAAGCTCGCCGGGCTGCACAACGCCGCGAACGCGATGGCGGCGCTCGCGCTCGCCAAGGCCGCGGGCGCGAAGTGCGCGAACGTCATGCCCGCTCTGAAGGGCTTCGCCGGGCTGCCGCACCGCGTCGAGCGCGTCGGCGAGGCGAAAGGCGTCGTCTTCTACGACGACTCCAAGGGCACCAACGTCGGCTCGACGGTCGCGGCGCTCGCCGGCCTCGCGGGGCAGATGAACGGCTCCGGCGGAAAGGTGGTGCTGATCGCGGGTGGCGAGGGCAAGGGCCAGGACTTCACGCCGCTCGCGGCCGCGGTCGCGAGCGCCGCGCGGGAGATCGTCCTCATCGGACGCGACGCGCCGCTCATCGAGGCCGCGGTCGCGGCGAGCGGCGTCCCGGTCGAGCGCGCCGGCACGATGGAGCAGGCGGTCGCGCGCGCGTTCGCGGCGGCGAGGGCCGGCGACGCCGTGCTGCTCTCGCCCGCGTGCGCCAGCTTCGACATGTTCCGGGCCGCGGTGAAGGCGATGATCGATGCTCGCCCGCGTTGAAGCGCGCCGCGCGCCGCTCGCCGAGTACGACCAGGGGCTCGCCTGGTCGGCGATCCTGCTGCTCGTGCTCGGGCTGGTGATGGTGTACTCGGCGTCGATCGCGATGTCGGAGAACGCGCGCTACACCGGCAACAGCGCCACGTACTTCCTCACCCGCCACGGGCTCTTCCTGGCCGTGAGCCTGGTGGCCGCGATGGTCGCGTTCCAGGTGCCGACGCGGGTCCTGCAGCGCGCCGCGCCCTGGCTGTTCGTCGCCGGCGTGGTGATGCTCGCCCTGGTGCTCGTCCCGGGGATCGGGCGCGAGGTGAACGGCGCGCGGCGCTGGATCTCGCTCTACGTGCTGAACCTGCAGCCGTCCGAGTTCATGAAAATCGCCGCCGTCCTCTACACGGCGGACTACACGGTGCGCAAGGCGCCGGTCATGGACAGCCTCTCGCGGGGGCTCGCGCCGATGCTCGCCGTGATGCTCGTCGTCGGCTGGCTGCTGCTGCGCGAGCCCGATTTCGGCGCGTTCGTCGTGATCAGTTCGACGGCGATGGCCATCCTCTTCCTCGGCGGCATGAACGGCCGCTGGTTCGCGGGGCTGATCGGCCTCGCGGCCGCGGGCTTCGTCGTGCTCGTGCTGTCCTCGCCCTATCGCGTGCAGCGCATCTTCGGCTTCATGGACCCGTGGGCGGACGCGTTCGGCAAGGGCTATCAGCTCTCCCACGCGCTCATCGCCTTCGGCCGGGGCGAATGGTTCGGCGTCGGCCTCGGCGCGAGCGTCGAGAAGCTCATGTACCTGCCGGAGGCGCACACCGATTTCCTGCTCGCGGTGATCGCCGAGGAGCTCGGCTTCGTCGGCGTCGCGGCGGTCGTCGGCTTGTTCGCGTGGATCGTGTTCCGCGCATTCGTGATCGGCCGGCAGGCCGCGCTGCACGAGCGCCATTTCTCGGCGCTCGTGGCGCAGGGAATCGGCACGTGGCTCGGCGTGCAGGGCTTCATCAACATGGGCGTGAACATGGGCGTGCTCCCGACGAAGGGGCTCACCCTGCCGCTCATGAGCTTCGGCGGCAGCGGCATCCTCGCGAACTGCATCGCGCTCGCGATCCTGCTGCGCATCGACTGGGAAAACAGGCAGCTCATGCGGGGGTTGCCGGCATGAAGCAGAGGTTCGCGAGGGCGGTGCACGTCGTGGATCGACCCGCGGAGAGTCATGGCCTCGGAAGCAGCGACGAGTGACGAGTGACGGGCGAAACCAGACAACGACATCAACACGGGATGGCGTCGCGCCATCGCCCGTCACTCGTGACGCGTCGCGCACCATCATGATCATGGCAGGCGGCACCGGCGGACACGTGTTTCCCGCGCTCGCGGTGGCGGACGCGCTCGGCGCGCGCGGCTGGCGGGTGGTCTGGCTCGGCAATCCCGACGGCATGGAGGCGACGCTCGTGCCGCGGCACGGCTACGAGCTGCGCCCGGTGAAGTTCGGCGGCCTGCGCGGCAAAGGGCTCCTGACGACGCTGCTGCTTCCGCTCAACCTGCTGCGCGCCTTCTGGCAGAGCTTGCGCGCGGTGCGCGCGGTGCGGCCCGACGTCGTCCTCGGCATGGGCGGCTACATCACGTTCCCGGGCGGCATGATGGCGGCGCTCCTCGGCCGGCCGCTCGCGATCCACGAGCAGAACGCGATCGCCGGGCTCGCCAACAGGGTGCTCGCGGGCGTTGCCGACCGCGTGCTCACGGGCTTCCCGGGGGTGCTCGCGAAGTCGAGCTTCACCGGAAATCCGGTTCGCGCCGTCATCGCCGCGGTGCCCGCACCGGCGGAGCGCATGCGCGACCGCGCCGGGCCGCTCAGACTGCTCGTCGTCGGCGGCAGCCTCGGCGCCGCCGCTCTGAACGAGATCGTGCCGCGAGCGCTCGCCGCGATCCCCGCCGCGGAGCGCCCCGAGGTCACGCACCAGGCCGGCGCGAAGCAGATCGACGCGCTCGAGGCGAACTATGCGGCGGCCGGCGTGAGTGCGAACGCGGTCGCCTTCATCGACGACATGGCGCGCGCCTACGCCGAAGCCGATCTCGTCGTGTGCCGCGCGGGTGCGCTGACCGTGGCGGAGCTCGCCGCGGCAGGCGTGGCGAGCGTGCTCGTGCCGTTCCCGCACGCGGTCGACGATCACCAGACGACCAACGCGAGCTATCTCGCCGATCGCGGCGCGGCGCTGCTCGTGCAGCAGCGCGACCTGACGCCCGAGAAGCTCGCCACGCTCATTCGCTCGCTCGACCGGGCGCAGCTTCTCGCCATGGCCGAGAAGGCGCGCGCGGCGGGCAAGCCCGAGGCGACCGAAGCGGTCGCGCGCGCGTGCATGGAGCTCGCGCGATGAAGCACAAGGTGAAGCGCATCCACTTCGTCGGCATCGGCGGCTCCGGAATGAGCGGCATCGCCGAAGTGCTCGCGAACCTCGGCTACAGCGTCAGCGGATCCGATCTCGCCGCCAACGCCGCGACCGAGCGCCTCGCCGCGCTCGGCGCGCGCATCGCGCTCGGCCACGACGCGGCGCATGTGGCCGACGCCGACGCCGTGGTCGTCTCGACGGCAGTCAAGTCGGACAACCCGGAGGTGCTCGCGGCGCGCGCCCGCCGCGTGCCGGTCGTGCCGCGCGCGTTGATGCTCGCCGAACTGATGCGCCTCAAGCAGGGCATCGCCGTGGCCGGCACGCACGGCAAGACCACGACGACGAGCCTCGTCGCGAGCGTGCTCGCCGAGGGCGGCATCGACCCGACGTTCGTGATCGGCGGCCGTCTCACGAGCGCCGCCTCGAACGCGCGGCTCGGTGCGGGCGAGTTCATCGTCGTCGAGGCCGACGAGTCCGACGCGTCGTTCCTGCATCTCGCCCCCGTGCTCGCGGTGGTGACGAACATCGACGCCGACCACATGGAGACCTACCAGCACGACTTCGCGCGGCTCAAGCAGGCGTTCGTGGACTTCCTGCAGAACCTGCCCTTCTACGGC
>JALOSW010000044.1 GCA_025458245.1 Burkholderiales bacterium | reverse complement strand
CGGCTCGACGAAGCCGCCGGAGTAGCACGCCGACACGACGATCACCTTCCACTTGATGCCGGCGTCGTGGAGCATGCGCGCGAGCGCGGTCGGCGTGAGGGGGTCGAGCGCGAGCGGCGGCAGCGAGAAGGCGAGCGCGTGGCGCGCGTCGCCGTGGCTCGTGAGGAACAGGAACAGCACGTCCTCGTCGCGGTTCATGACCCTCGCGACGCCGGCGAGCGCTGCGCGCAGGTTGGTCGCGGTGGCGATCGGCGTCTCGGCGAGCGTCGCCGGCGAGTTTGCGAGCACGAGCGAGCGGCCCTCGGTGCCGAAGCGCGCGTCGAAGAGCCGCTGCACGGACGCGAGCTCGCGCACGAAGACATCCTGCGGCGCGTACGGCGCGACGCCCACGAAATAGAGATCGGCCACGCCCGGGCGCTCCGGCTCGAGCGCGTCGAGCCGCTCGTCGAGCAGCGTCTGCTGCCGATGCAGGATCGGCTCGTCGATGATCGACGGGCCGGCGGGCATCGCATCCTCGGGATCCTCCTCGTCGGCGACCCACAGTTCGGCGCGTGGGAACAGGAGTACGAAGGCGAGGAACATCGCCGCCAGCGCACCGGTCGCGAGCATCGAGCGCGGCTTCTGCCAGCCGGCGACCACGACGAGCGCGCGCACCATCACTGCGAACGCCCACGCGAGATAGCCGACCGAGAGCGCGGCGAACGGGACAGGCAGATCGTCGAAGAGCCCTGCGTCGCCCGACAGGTGCAGGGCGGTGCCGGCGGCCTCGAACAGCCAATCCGACGCGACGAGCGCCGTGGCGAGTGCGAGGAGCAACGAGTCGCGCCGGTAGATCCATGCGACGACGAGCGATACGGCGAGCACGAGGGCGAACTGGCCGAGGATCGTGGGCAGCGCCTCGTAGTCGAAGTAACCCGGCTCGCCGTTGCGCACGTAGGAGCACGCCGCCGCGATCAGGATGTTGAACGCGGCGAGCGCCGCGAAATTCGTGGCCGACACGCGGAAGTCGAGCGCGCGCACCGGCAGGAACAGCGCGAGCCGGGTGCCCGCGGCGAGGTTGCGCATCAGACCGCGTGCGAGCGCGGCGAAGTCGGCGTTCATGAAGCGGGAGGGACGGCGAGACTACGGAGAGCGGATTCTACTGCCGCTACCCGTGCCGCCCGCACTGCGGCAGGGATGTCCTGCGGATGCTCGCGCGCGACGGCGCCGGCATCGACGCCCATGGCCGCCTTGAGGGCGTGCACGACGCGCTCGGCGGCGACGTAGTGGTCCGGGACCGAATCCGCGATCGCGACGCAGTCGGCCGCTTCGAGCAGCGAGACGAATCGCTCCGGACGGCGGAACGCGTCGGCCGCCTCGAAGAGAGACACGAGTGAATCGGCGTCGAGCGTCCGCGAGCGCCCGAGGGTCGGGCCTTTCGCGACGACCAGACGTGCGAGGTCGCGGCAATCGTTCGGCGCGCGCAGCCGGGCCGCGGCCGACTCGACGACGCCGGGCGCCGCCCCCGCGAACAGCGCCGCGTAGCGGACGGCGAGCGGGAAGTGCCGCGCGGCGGCGCAAGCGAGCGCCGCGAGGGCGCGTTGCGCGTCGAGGGCGCGCCACTCGGGCAGAACGCGCTCGAGCGCGCCGCTCTCGGCGAGCACCGCGAACATCCGTCCCGGTTGCGCTTCGGCGAGCCCGCGCGCGAACTCCTGCCACACCCGCTCCGGCACGAGCGCGTCGGCTTCGCCGGCGTCGACCATCGCGCGCATCAGCGCCATCGTCTCGGGCGCCACGTCGAACGCGAAGCGGGCCGCGAAGCGCGCGACGCGCAGGATGCGCACCGGGTCTTCGGCGAACGCGGGGCTCACGTGGCGCAACACTCGCGCCTTCAAGTCGTCCGCGCCGCCGTACGGGTCGACGAGATCGCCCGCCTCGTCCCGCGCCATCGCGTTGATGGTGAGATCGCGGCGCGCGAGATCCTGCTCGAGCGTGACGTCGGGTGCGGCGTGGATCTGGAAGCCCTTGTAGCCGCGCGCCGTCTTGCGCTCGGTGCGCGCGAGCGCGTACTCCTCGTTCGTCTGCGGGTGGAGGAACACCGGGAAGTCCTTCCCGACGGGTCGAAAACCGGCGCGCACCATGTCTTCCGGGGTCGCGCCCACGACCACATAGTCCCGATCGCTGCCGGCGATGCCGAGCAACGCGTCGCGGACGGCGCCGCCGACCAGATAGGTTTTCATCGTGCGCGCGACGGCGAAGCCGGCGCGGGAGGAACGACGCTCAAATCTCGTCGTACTCCGGGACCGGCTCGCCCTCGGCGTGCGCCGCCTCGCGCCACGCCTGCATGGCGGGCAGGGCGTGCATCGCGCCCGCGTAGGCCTCGGCGACCGCGGGCAGCGGCACCGAGTAGGTCGCGAAGCGCCACACCACCGGCGCGTACATCGCGTCGGCGATGGTGAAGCGCCCGAACAGGAACGGCCCGGCGTCGGCGAAGCGCCCGCGGCAGTCCTGCCAGATCGCGATGACGCGGTCGATCTCGCCCTGCACGTCGGCGGGCCACTTCCGCGCCGGCGTGATGCGGCGCACGTTCATGGGCAGGCTCTTGCGCAGGCTGCGGAACCCCGCGTGCATCTCGGCGCTCACCGAGCGCGCGATGGCGCGGGCGCGCGCGTCGTCGGGCCAGCCCTGGGCGTGTGGATACCGCTCGGCGAGGTACTCGAGGATCGCGAGCGAGTCCCACACCTTCAGCGCGCCGTCGACGAGCAGCGGCACGAGGCCGGTCGGCGAGAGCGCGCGGATCTCCGCCTTGCCGGCATCGGTGTAGAGCGACAGACGGCGCTCTTCGAAGTCGATGCCGTGGTGGCGCATGAACACCCACGGCCGAAGCGACCAGGACGAGTAGTTCCGGTTGCCGATGACGAGAGTCGGACGGGTCATGGCGGGCCTCGCCGGTTCAGCCGCCGCGCGTGCCGCGACGCGCCGCGACGCGCAGCGCCGAATAGCGTGCGTCGCGGGTCACGCCGCCCAGGTACGAGGGCGCGATCGCTTCCAGGGGCGTCGGCACGATGCCGAACGGGAGCGCGGCGTCCGATGTGCTGGGCAGCTGCATCGAGTAGTAGTTGTCGCGGCTCATCAGGTCGCCGGGGACGAACTCCATCATGCGCGCCTGGAGGTAGGACATCCGGTCCGAGAGCCCGACCACCGGGCGCGGGTGCCCGGCGAGCTCGCCCGCATACCGAACCAGCTCGCGCAGCGTGTACACCTTCGGGCCGACGAGATCGTAGACGCGGCCGAAGCTCTCGTCGGCATCGAGCGAGCGCACGAATGCCGCGGCGACGTCCTCGACGTAGACGGGCTGGAACTTCGCGTCCGGGCAGGCGAGGACCACGACCGGAAGGCGCTTCTGCAGGGCCGCGAACACGTTGAGAAACTGGTCTTCGGGGCCGAACACCACGGACGGCCGGAAGATCGTGACCGCGATCTCGTTCTGCACCGACAGCACGGCGGCCTCGCCGTCGGCCTTCGAGCGAAGGTACTCGCTCGGCGCGTCCTTGCCCGCGTGCAACCCGCTCATGTGCACGAGACGTCGGACGCCGGCGCGGCGGCAGGCGCCGACGATCCTGGTGGGCAGCGCGACGTGCGCGCGGCGGAACGCGTCGCTGTAGGGGCTGGCGGGCTTGCCGCCCTGCAGGATGCCGACCAGGTTGACGACGGCGTCGCAGCCGCCGAACAGCCGCTCGAGCGTCGCGCCGTCGTGGACGTCGGCCTCGACGACATCGACGTTGGGAAGATGGATGAGATCGCGCTTGGCGCTCTCGCGATACCGCGTCGGGACGAGCACCGAAAAATCCCGGCGCACCAGCTCTTCGGCAATGTGGCGGCCGATGAAACCGCTGCCGCCGATCACACAGACTTTGGCCATGGAGAAGCGCTCGCCGCTCGCGCGGCGTTCAGAAAACGATGGAGGAGCCGGGCGAAACAGGCGCCCGGCGTGCGGCCGCTATTCTACCGCTCCGTTCGGAGCCGAGGCCATGCGCTCCGCGTTCTTCGGCGGGATCGTGCCGAGCCGCGATTTGAGCGTGCGGTTGTCGCCGTAGAGGATCGCGGCGTAATACATGGTGTTCGACATCACCTTCTTCACGTAGTCGCGCGTCTCGTTGAAGGGGATCGACTCCGCGTAGATCGCGCCCTCCAGCGGGCGCTGCGCGCGCCAGCGCGCGGCGCGGCCGGGCCCGGCGTTGTAGGCCGCCGCCGCGAGCACGGGGCTGCCGTCGAGATCGTCGAGCACCTGCCGCAGGTAGCTCGTGCCGAGCTGCACGTTCACCGGCACGTCGGTGGTCCGGTTGAGCGTGAAGCCCTGCATGCCGTTCTTCTTGGCCACGTACTTGGCGGTCGCGGGCATGAGCTGCATGAGCCCCATCGCCCCGGCCGAGGAGCGCGCGTTCTGGATGAAGCGGCTTTCCTGGCGCACGAGCCCCAACACCCACGGCTCCTCCAGCCCCTGTGCAGCCGCCTGGTCGCGGAACACCTCGCGGTACGGGGCGAGGAAGCGCAGGCCGAAATCGTGCACGCCCTGGGTGCGGTCCGCCGTGTTGATGGCGCGATCCCACAGCTCGTTGCGCCGCGCGACCTCGGCGGCGGCGATCAGCTGCTTGTCGTCGAGCCCGCGGATCGCCCAGTTCCACTCGCGCACGGCCTCGGTGCGCAGGTCGAGCCGGAACAGCGCGAGCGAGCGCTGCAAGCCCTCGTTCCTAGCCATCTCTTCGACTTCGGCCGGCGTCGGGGTGTAGCCCTTCTGCGGAACGGTCACGCGCAGGCCGAGCTCTTCGGTGGCGAGCTTGCCGTAGAAGTGCGGGTCGCCGGCGATCCGCGACCAAAGCGTCTCCGCCTCGACGCGATTGCCCGCGGCGAGCTGCGCGCGTCCGAGCCAGTACACCCAGGTCGGGTCGTTGCGCCCGACCAGCGTCATGCGCTCGATCGCGGTCTTCACCTCCGGCCAGCGCTCTTCGCGCAGCGCGGCACGGGCGCGCCACCCCAGCTGGTCGTCGGTGAGCGTCGCGCCGTCGGCTTTCGCGTACCAGGCGAGCGCTTCGGGCCGGTGCTGCCGCGCGGCCTGCGCGGCGAGCTGGCCCCAGACGTACGCGCGATCGGTGGCGGCGTACTTCTCGGCACGCGGCTCCCAATGCGCGGCTGCCGCGCCGGCATCCATGCGCGCGTAGCGAATCACCGCGAGGAGCAGCAGTTCCCGGCCTTCCCGAGTGCTCACGTCCACGCGCGGCTTCTCGAGATACCGGTGCGGGTTCGCGTAGACGAAGTCGAGCGTGCGCTCGTCGGGCCGGTCGGCGGCGGGCAGGTAGGCCGCGGTGCGCTTCGCCGCGCCGAGCTGGCCCGCGTCGAAAAGAAGCCGCAGCCGATCCCACACCTGCCGGTCCGAGATCCTGCCGGCGGCGACCTGCGCTTCGACGATCGGGGCGCAGCCGTCCGCGATGTCGCGCGGCGCGTTCCATTGCTGCGCGAGCTCGGCCGTGGGCACCGTGTTGGTCCTGCGCCAGGCGGCTTGCAGCGCGTAGCAGGCCAGATCGGCGTCGTCGCCGAGATAGTTGGGGTACTCTGCGAGATACGCGTCCCAGTCGCGTTTTCGCGCGAGCGAGCGCAGCCAGTCCGCACGCATCCGCTCTCCGATCACCGTGTTCGGGTAGCGCGCGATGAATGCCTGGATCGCGGCGGGCGATTGCTCGTCGATCCGCATGCGCAGCGGGTAGTACTCGACGTAGGGCTCGAGGATGTAGCCCCTGAGCTCCGGGGCAAGCCGCGCGAGCTTCGCCGCGTCGCCTTTGGCAAAGGCGTCGCGCGCGGCGAGGAAGGCGGAGTCCCGGGCAGCCGTGTCGGCGAGCGCCAGGGCGGGCAGGAACGCGGCCAGGAACACGAACAGGCGTAACATCGGTCCTCTAGCGACGAATGCTGAGAAAACGCTTGAAGAATAGCACACGCGTCGCGCCGCTCCGTCGGGCGAACGCCCCGCGCCACAGGACTTAGTTCCGGATGAACGAGACCGCACTGCGCGCCTGGCGCAAGGCGATGCGCCACCAGCTCGTCGCGAAACGACTCGCCTTGCCGCGGGACCAGATCGACGGCTGGCGCCCGTCTATGGACCGCTACGTGGAGCGGGCGTTCCCCAACCTCGCGCGCGGCAAGGTCGCGATCTGCTGGCCGTTCCAGAACGAATACGACGCGCGCCACGTCGCGAGGCGGCTGCGCGACCGCGGCGCGGTGATCGCGCTGCCCGTCGTGGTCGCGCCGCGCACGCCGCTCGTGTTCCGCGAATGGCATCCCGGCGTCGCGATGGCGCACGGGGTCTACGACATCCCCTTCCCGGCGGACACCGCAGAGATCGAGCCGGACTCGGTGCTGGTGCCCATGAACGGCTGCGACGCCGCCGGGTACCGCCTGGGCTACGGCGGCGGGTTCTTCGACCGGACCCTCGCCGCGCTCGCGAAAAAGCCGCTCACCATCGGCGTGACCTTCGAGATCGCGCGCATCGAGACGATCCACCCGCAGCCCTACGACATCCCGATGGACTTCGTCGTCACCGAGCGCGGCGTGTACGAGCGGCGCGACGGCACGCTCGAATTCCTCGGGGCGCCCGACGCAGGCTCCGGATCCAAGCTTGCCTCTCCGCCGTGCTACGCGGAGGACGTCGATCCGAAGTACTTTGGCGAGACGGACTAGGACGCGGCGCGTTCACCACGGAGGCACGGAGAGCACAGAGGACCACGTACGGGTGTTTGCAGCCAACGCATGAGCGCCGGGCCGGTGTTGAACGAACCGACCCTCTGCACGTCGCCGGCACGCCGCTTTATTCCGAGGCCCTCTGTGTACTCCGTGCCTCCGCGGTGAGGCCTTTACGCCCTACCGCTTCACCGCCAGCGTCAGCCCGTCCGCGATGGTGAGCATCGCGATCGACACGCGCTCGTCGCCATGCAGGAAATCGTTCAGCGCGCGGATGGCGTTCGTGTCCGCCTCCTGATCCGCCGGGTCGGCCACGGCGCCCGACCAGAGGGTGTTGTCGATCGCAACCACGCCGCCCGAGCGCACGAGCCGCAGGCAGCGCTCGTAGTAATGCGCGTGGTTCGCCTTGTCGGCGTCGATGAACGCGAAGTCGAAGGTGGCGGCGAGCCCGTCTTCCAGCATGCCGTCGAGAATCGGCAGGGCGGGGCCGAGCGCGAGATCGATCTTCGCCGCGACGCCGGCGCGCTCCCAGAAGCCGCGTGCGATCGCGGTCCACTCCTCGCTCCGGTCTATGCAGGTCAGGCGGCCGTCGGGCGGAAGCGCCAGCGCCATGCACAGCGCGCTGTACCCGGTGAACGTGCCGACCTCGAGACAGCGCGTCGCGCCGATCGCCTGCACCAGGAAGGCGAGGAACTGGCCCTCGTCGGGCGAGACCTGCATGCGGCCCATCGGCTCCTTGGCGGTCACTTCGCGCAGTTCCGCGAGCAGCGCGGAGTCGCGCACCGAGTGCTCGAAGACGTAGCCGCGGATCGCGTCGGGGAGGATCTGCCACTTGCCTGCCATCAGCGCCTCGCGGGGTCGATTCAGCCGAGGAAAAGCCGGTATGCGGGATTCGCGCTCTCGTCGACGTACGGATAGCCGAGCGCGCCGAGGAAGCGGCGGAACTGCGGCATCTCCTTCGGCGGCACCTGCATGCCCACCAGCACGCGGCCGTAGTCGGCGCCGTGGTTCCGGTAGTGAAAGAGGCTAATGTTCCAGTCGCTGCGCATCCGGTCGAGGAAGTTCATGAGCGCACCCGGCCGCTCGGGGAACTCGAAGCGGTACAGGAGCTCGTTCCGGGCGAGCGGCGCGTGGCCGCCGACGAGATGGCGGACGTGGAGCTTGGCCATCTCGTTGTCGGAGAGATCGATGGTGCGAAAGCCGTGGCGCTCGAGGTTGCGCACGATCCGCGCGCCCTCGTCGCGGCGATGCACCTCGACGCCGACGAATACGTGCGCCTCGGTCGGGTCGGCCATGCGGTAGTTGAACTCGGTGACCGACCTCGCGCCGAGCGTCGCGCAGAATTCGCGGAAGCTGCCGGGCCGCTCCGGGATCGTCACTGCGAGGAGCGTTTCGCGCCGTTCGCCCACCTCCGCGCGCTCGGCGACGAAGCGCAGCCGGTCGAAGTTCGTGTTCGCGCCGCACGCCACCGCGACGAGCTTCTGCCCCTTGACTCCGGTCTGCTCGACGTACTTCTTCGCGCCGGCGATGGCGAGCGCGCCGGCGGGCTCGAGGATCGAGCGGGTGTCCTCGAACACGTCCTTGATCGCCGCGCACGTCTCGTCGGTGTCGACGAGGATCCAGTCGTCGACGAGCTTCTTCGCGATGCGGAACGTCTCCGCGCCGACCTGCTTCACCGCGATGCCGTCGGCGAAGAGCCCCACCTGCGGCAGACGGATGCGCCGCCCGGCCTTGACGGACTGCGTCATCGCATCCGAGTCGACCGTCTGCACGCCGATCACCTTGATCCCGGGATCGAGACGCTTGACGTAGCTCGCGATGCCGGCGATCAGCCCGCCGCCGCCCACCGCCACGAAGATCGCATGGATCGGGCGCTGGCTCTGGCGCATGATCTCCATCGCGATCGTGCCCTGCCCGGCGATCACGTCGGGGTCGTCGTACGGGTGCACGAACGTGAGCTTGCGGGCGGCCTCGAGGCGGCGCGCCTCTTCATACGCGTCGGAGTACGAGTCGCCCACCAGCACGACTTCGGCGCCGCGCTTGGTCACGGCGTCGACCTTGATCCGCGGCGTGGTGACCGGCATCACGATCACGGCGCGGCAGCCGAGCTTCTGCGCCGCGAGCGCGACGCCCTGCGCGTGGTTGCCGGCGGAAGCCGCGATGACGCCGCGCTTCAGCACCGCCTCCGGCAGGTTCGCCATCTTGTTGTAGGCGCCGCGCAGCTTGAACGAGAACACCGGCTGCATGTCCTCGCGCTTCAGCATCACGCGGTTGCCGAGCCGCGACGAGAGGTTCGGCGCGTGCTCGAGCGGCGTCTCGATCGCCACGTCGTAGACGCGCGCCTTCAGGATCTTGCGGAGATAGTCGACGGCCATGGGGCGAGAGGAGTCCGCCCTCGTTGCGGCGGAGAAAAACGCGTAATGTAAGGGTCTTTGGTGCGCCGCGCAAAGAACGGCAGGCCGTGTCCCTCGATCTCTCCGCCCTCGCCACACCCGATGCGGGTCTTGGGGGCCTTGCGTTGGCGGCGTTCCTCGCCGCGACCCTGGTGCCGGCGAGTTCCGAAGCCGTTCTCGCAGCCGTGCTCGCCCTGCACCCGGAACTCTCGTGGCGGGCGATCGGCGTGGCGACGGCCGCAAACACGGCCGGCGGCATGACCACCTACCTCGTCGGACGTGCCATCGCGACGAAGAAGCCCGCACGCGGCCTGGCCGCGGTGAGACGCTGGGGAGCGCCCTCACTCCTCCTCGCTTGGGCTCCGTTCGTCGGCGACGCGCTCGTGCTCGCGGCGGGTTGGCTCAAGGTGAGCTGGCCCGCCGTGCTCGCCTTTCAGGCCGCCGGCCGCTTCGCGCGCTACTGGGTCGTCGCGAAAGGGATCGCGCTCGTGAACTGATCCGTTTATCCGCGACGGGTTTCTCCGTATAGTCGCGTGGCTCGCAGCCCGGCTCGCATCTTGAAGCACGCCCTCCTTCGTTCCCTCGCCTGCGCGGCCGCGCTCGCGCTCGCCGCGACGGCGCTCGCGCAGTCCGGCACGGCGGCGCCGCGCGCCAGCAACGCAGCCGGCGCCGCCAAGACGGCCGAGCCCCTGCGCATGCCCGACGTGATCTACCTGCCGACCCCGCAGGAGGTCGTCGATGCGATGCTGCGCATGGCGGAGGTCAAGAAGGACGACGTGCTGTTCGACCTCGGCAGCGGCGACGGGCGCATCGTGGTGACTGCGGCGCAGCGCTACGGGACGCGCGGCACCGGCATCGACATCGACCCGGAGCGGGTGGAAGAGGCGAACGGCAACGCAAAGCTCGCGGGCGTGGCGAAGCTCGCGAAGTTCAAGAACCAGGATCTCTTCGACACCGACCTGCGCGAGGCGACGGTCGTCACCCTCTACCTCCTTCCGGAGCTCAACCGCAAGCTGATGCCCAAGCTCCTCACGGAGCTCAGGCCCGGCGCCCGGATCGTGTCGCACCAGTTCGACATGGGCAGCTGGAAACCGGACCGCGAGGCGACGGTCGCGGGACGCAGGATCTACATGTGGACGGTGCCGCCGCGGCAGCCGTAGCGCCCGGCTGGTTCACCCGGGAGGCACGAAGAACACGGACTGCCACGGAAAGAGGAACCGTGGCCGGATCCCGAGGCTCGGATGCGCGGCATCGACACAGGGTCGGACGGCCGCGCCCGGGAAGAAAAACGTCTCCGTGGCGCTCCGCGCCCTCCGTGTCTCCGTGGTGAACGGCCCTACTTCGTCCGGCTCGCCACGAACGGGATCGTCGTGCCCGCCTGATTCTTCGTCGTGCCCTCGATGCGGTCGCCGCGCACGCGGCCCGCGAACTCGCGCTTCACGCCGTCGGAGCCCGTGAATGCGAACGTGATCTGATCCCCGTCGAGCTTGCCGTCGGCGATCGGCGCCGCGGACGCGCCGCGCTTCGCCTGGCCCGTGAACCGCTGATACTTCTGCAGGATATCGAGGTCGATCACTTCCTCGCCGCTACCGGACTTGTGCGTGAGGCGCCAGCCGCCGGCCACCCTGGCGGGGACGATCCAGAGGTAGGCGTCGCGGCCCTCGACGGAAGCGATCTGGTCGGCTTCCCAGTCGTCCATCGTGAACGCGTGCGACACGATGCGCGTGCCGGGCTTCATGTTGAGAATGGTCGGACGCAGGCGCAGGTTGAGCTGCGGCAGCAGGTACATGGTCACGACCGTGGCGCTGCTGAAGTCGGTCTCGAAAATGTCGCCGCGCACGAACTCGACCTTCTCGGACATGCCGGCCTTGCGCGCGTTGGCGCGGGAGAGCTCGACCATGTCGGGGTTGTACTCGATGCCCTTCGTCTTCGCGCCGCGCTTCGCCGCGGCGATCGCGATGCGGCCGTCGCCCGAACCGAGATCGAACACGATGTCGTTCGGGCCGACTTTCCCCATGTCGAGCATTCTTTCCACGAGCTCGGCCGGCGTCGGCACCCACACGACGTCCTTGCCGGGCTGGCCGACTTCGGGCTTGTACTCGCCCTTGGCGGCGGGCTGGGGCGCGGTCTGCGCGTAGCCGGCGCCGGCGAATGCGAGCGCCGCAGCCGCGACGAGCGAGCTGACGAGGGCACGAGGTCTGTTCATTGGCGTCTCCCTTGAGTGGTGATGTGTTTATGAGATCTTCTGTCGCGCAGCGCGGATGCGGCCTGCGCCCGGCCTGCGAGGTAGGCCCTCAGGCGGCCTCGAGTTTCGCGTACGCGAGCAGCAGCTCCTTCATGCCGTGCCGGCCGAAGTTGATCATCAGCCGCGCGTCGGCGCCCTGCCCCGCCGCGTTGACGACCACGCCCTCGCCGAACTTCGGATGCACCACGCTCTGGCCGATCCGGAACGGCGAGCCTCCCGCCTGCTGCGGCTTTGCGGCGTAGCGCGCCGGGGGCTCGGCCGCCGCCCAGGCCTTGTCGTCGAGCCGCCCTGGCCGCGTGCCGAAACCAAGCTTCGGCGTGAGCCACTTGAGCAGCGCTTTCGGCACCTCGTCGAGGAACCGGCTCGCGACGTTGTAGCGCGTCTGCCCGTGCAGCAGCCGCTGCTGTGAAAACGAGAGATAGAGCCGCGTCCGGGCGCGCGTCATCGCCACGTACATCAGGCGGCGCTCCTCTTCCAGGCCGTCGTCCTCGGTCGTGCTCTGCTCGTGCGGGAAGAGCCCTTCCTCGAGGCCGGTGATGAAGACGGCGTGGAATTCGAGCCCCTTGGCGGAGTGCACGGTCATGAGCTGCACCGCGTCCACGCCCTCGCCCGCCTGGTTCTCGCCCGATTCGAGCGCGGCGTGCGAGAGGAACGCGGCGAGCGGATCCTGCGCCACGGGCTCGCCGCCGTCGGCCGGCGCGACGACGAGATTCGACTCGTCCTGAACGAACGCCGCGGCCGCATTGACCAGCTCCTCGAGGTTCTCGACCCGGTCGGTGCCGTCGCGCTCGCTCTTGTAGTGATCGAGAAGGCCGCTCGCGTGGATGACGTGCTCGACCGACTCCTGCAGCGGCAGCCCGGCGGTCGCCGACTTCATCGACTCGACGAGGCGCACGAAGCCGCCGACTGCGGCGCCCGCCTTGCCGGAGAGCCGTGCCGCCGCCTGCCAGAGGCTTCCGCCCTCGGCTTTCGCCGCGTCCTGCAGCGCCTCGATCGAGCGCGCGCCGATGCCGCGCGTCGGGAAGTTCACCACGCGCAGGAACGCGCTGTCGTCGTCGGCATTCGCGAGCAGGCGCAGATACGCGAGCGCGTGCTTCACCTCGAGGCGCTCGAAGAACCGCAGCCCGCCGTACACGCGATAGGGCACGCCCTGCGAAAAGAGCGCGTGCTCGATGACGCGCGACTGGGCGTTGGATCGATAGAGGATCGCGCAGTCGCGCCGCGCATAGCCGTCGCGCACCAGCGATTGGATCTCCTCGACCATCCACGCCGCCTCGTAGCCGTCGGACTGGGCCTCGAACACGCGCAGCGGCTCGCCGGCGCCGGCCGAAGTCCAGAGGTTCTTGCCGAGACGGCGGTGGTTGTGCGCGATCAGCGCGTTCGCCGCGTCGAGGATGTTGCCGTGCGAACGGTAGTTCTGCTCGAGGCGGATGACATTCTCGACGCGGAAGTCGCGCCGGAAGTCGTCCATGTTGCCGACGTCCGCGCCTCTGAACCTGTAGATGCTCTGATCGTCGTCGCCGACCGCGAACATCGCGCTCGTGCCGCTCGAAGCGAGGAGCTTCAGCCAGCGGTACTGAAGCCGGTTCGTGTCCTGAAACTCGTCGACCAGGATGTGCCGGAACCGGGCCGCGTAGTGTTCTCGCAGCGGCTCGTTGCGCGCGAGCAGCTCGTAGGAGCGCAGCAGCAGCTCGGCGAAATCGACCGCACCCTCGCGCTGGCACTGCTCCTCGTACGCCGCGTAGATCTCGATCGAGCGCCGCGAGAAGTCGTCGTAGGGTTCGACGTCCTTCGCACGCCGGCCTTCCTCTTTCGCGCCGTTGATGAACCACTGCACCTGGCGCGGCGGGAACTTGTCCTCGTCGACGTTCATCGCCTTCATCACGCGCTTCACCAGCGCGAGCTGGTCCTGCGTGTCGAGGATCTGGAAAAGCTGCGGCAGCGCCGCTTCGCGATGGTGCGCGCGCAGCAGCCGGTTGCAGAGTCCGTGGAACGTGCCGACCCACATGCCGCGCGTGTTGATGGGCAGCATCGCCGAGATGCGCGTGAGCATCTCCTTCGCCGCCTTGTTCGTGAACGTCACCGCGAGCAGCCCGTGCGGGCTGACGTTGCCGGTCTGGATGAGCCACGCGATCCGCGTGGTGAGCACCTTCGTCTTGCCCGACCCGGCGCCGGCGAGCACCAGCGCGTGCTGATTCGGGAGCGTGACCGCCTGGAGCTGTTCGGGATTGAGATGATCGAGAAGCGACATGCGGCGAGCGGCGCGATGCAAGGCGCCATTCTACCGTAGCGCCCTTCGCGGACCGGCGCGCATCGCGTGTGCCGTGCGGCGGCGCGAGGTACGAACCTAGAGCCGCAATCCGAGGTTCATCGCCGCGATCAGCGCCTGCGTGCGGCTCGCCACGTTGAGCGACTGCAGCACCGCGCTCACGTGCACCTTGACCGTGCTCTCGGTGATGTCGAGCTTGCGCGCGATCAACTTGTTCGAGTGGCCCTTGAGCAGCAGCGCGAGCACGTCGGCCTGGCGCGGCGTCAGCCCGAGGTCGCTCGGCGCGACGTGCTCTCCGTCGCCCACCGTGGCGGGGTGCGCCGATCGGACCGGATAGGCCGAAGGCGTCGGCTTCAACGCTTCGATCGGGACGTACACGCGTCCCGCAGCCACCAGCCGGATCGCGCCGAGCAGGATCTCGCGCGATGCCGTCTTGGGAATGAAGCCCATCGCGCCATGGTCCAGGGCCGCGAGGACGGTCGACCGGTCGCTGATTGCCGATATGACGACCACCGGCAAGCCCGGCCGCTCCTCGCGCAGACGCACGAGCCCGTCGAGCCCGGTGCAATCGGCGAGGCAGAGGTCGAGCAGGGCGAGGTCGAACGTGTCGTCGGCGGCGGAGAGACGCAGCGCCGCGCCGAGGTCGGGCGCGATCGCGAGCGACGCCGACTCGTCGATGAGCGAAATGACGACGCCGATGGCTTCCGCCATCAGCGGGTGGTCGTCGATCACGAGGACTTTCATCGCGTGTCGCGGGCTGCAATCGGGGTCGTCGGATCCGATGCTAGCGGCCGCGTCGTGGCGGCGAATCTGACCTTCGGATTAGGCGCGTCGCCCACCCCGCGCGGAATGCGCCCGCCCGCGCGCGTCCGGGGGCGCGGCCCGACGCGCGTCGCCGCAGCCCGACGCATTGTTGCGTTGCCGCACCCTGCTGGTGCGATTGATTAATATTACCCATCAATGACATGCAAATAGGTTGATCTCTCGAATGCTGCAATGCAGTATGGGCGCGCAGCCGCCTCAGCCAGGACCCAACCAGGCCCAGCGACGGCGGCCTGCCCGAGCGCCCATCCGGCGCGAAAGGAGTGGTCCATGCAGGCACCGAAGATCCTTCCCTGGGTCGCGCACCGACATGCCGTCGACCTCGAGCGCGCCGAAGCGCTTTGGGCTCAGGCCGTGGCGATGGCCGATTTCCACTACGGGCGCGCCGAGGGCGGGTCCGACTACTGGAAGTACGCCGTCGAGACGTTCCTGCGCCTCGCCCGCTGCGACGGCGCCGCGCTGATCGACGCTGGCGCCGCGGTGCGGGCGCATGGCGCGAGCCCGGCCGTCGAGACCGTGGTGATCCAGGGCCGTATCGGCGAGATCACGCTCTCTGCACTCGCGCAGATACTGCACGTCGGCACCCGGATCTGGGCCGCGGGCATGTCGCGCGCCGCCAACGACGAGCGCGTGGCGAGCGTGCGGCGGCAGTAAGGAAAAGCATTCACCGCAAGAGCGCAAAGGGCGCCAAGGCACGCAAAGGAGAAGCGGTCGGCGTCAGGGCACCTGCCGCACCGGCTCAGGCCGGCCGTCCATCGGCACGTCGGTGGACCAGATCGGGTCGAGCGAAAGCAACCGGTTCGGGTAAATGTTTGAGTTGTGCGTTCTTGCGCCATTCGCGCATTAAGGGCGATGCCTTTCGGACGGTTCGCACGACCGTTCGGAGCGAGGTCCCCCGGCGGTATAATCGCGCCCTTCCGAAAACGAGAGCAACGCGAGCCTGATGGGCTCCGGCGGCGCATTCGCGATTCCCTTGCGACGCCTCGCCCCGCCGAAGCGTTGCGCCCAATCAGACGACCGCAACGCCATGGCGATCGAGCCCCAGTATCAACCCGTCAAGATCGAGCGCGAGGCCCAGGCCCATTGGGACCGGACCGGCGCCTTCGACGCCCGCGAGGACGCGTCGCGTCCGAAGTACTACTGCCTCTCGATGTTCCCCTACCCCTCGGGGAAGCTGCACATGGGGCACGTGCGCAACTACACCATCGGCGACGTGCTCACGCGCTACCACCGCATGCGCGGCAAG
>JALOSW010000177.1 GCA_025458245.1 Burkholderiales bacterium | reverse complement strand
CTTCGCCGAGATGAGGCGGATCGTGTCCTCGGTGAGGCCGCGCGGCGCGGTCTCGGCGTCGATGTCCGTGACGAATCCGGCCTTGTAGGGCTGGTCGATCAGGTCCTGGATGACGGCGCTCATGTGTTTACTCCAGATGGGCAGGGCTGGCGCTTCGCCGGGGGGCGGTCCGGCCGTGCTGTTCGCGCCTCCGATGCGGAATCTAGACGCCGAAGCTCTCGCCGCAGCCGCAGGTCGACTTCACGTTGGGGTTCTTCACCGTGAACATCTGCTTGAACCCCTCGCGGACGTAGTCGAGCTCCGAGCCGTCGAGCACCGCCAGCGCATCGCTCGTGACCACCAGCTTGGCCTCGTGGCCCTCGAACACGTGGTCCCCGGGCGCGACTTCGCTCGCCATGTCGAACGTGTAGGCGAGGCCCGAGCAGCCGACTTTCTTGACGCCGAGCTTCAGCCCGACGCCGCCGAACTTGGCGACCGACGTGCGGATCTGGGTCGCGGCGCTTTCAGTAAGGGTGATGGCCATCCGTGGAGCCTGTGTCTGAGTTGCAGGAAAAAACGGGATTACGCCGCGGCCACCGCGTCGGCGGGCTTGCGCGCCTGGCGCAGGTCGCGCATCTCGACCACGGGCTGCCCGGCGAGCCGGCTCTTCTGGCGCGCGACGAGCTCCGAGAGCTTCACCGAGCGCAGGTAGTCGAAGATGTGGTCGTTCAGGCCTTCCCACAGGTCGTGGGTGATGCACTTGCCGTCGTCGCGGCAGTTCTGCTTGCCGCCGCACGAGGTGGCGTCGATCGGCTCGTCCACGGCGAGGATGATGTCGGCGACCGAAACCGCCTCGATCGACTGGGCGAGCAGATAGCCGCCGCCCGGTCCGCGGACGCTGTTCACGAGGTTGTTCTTGCGCAGCTTGCCGAAGAGCTGCTCGAGGTAGGAAAGCGAGATCTTCTGGCGCGCACTGATGTCGGCGAGCGCGACGGGACCCTGTCCGGAGCGCATGGCGAGATCGAGCACGGCGGTGACGGCGAAACGGCCTCGGGTGGTGAGTCGCATGGTGTGTCCCTTCCGGGTGAGAGTCGTTCGGACAATAAGTCGAGCGATTTGCTCAAGTATAGGTAAGCCGACTAAATCGGTCAACTATTGTCCGGGGCCCCCGGTCCCGCGGCACGCCGGATTTTTGTCGAAAACTGTCGACCAGACAGCAGCTTATGTTGTCATGGACAAATTCGAATCCGGGAGGTTCCAAGCGCCGGCCACGGGGCGAGGGCCGTCCCGGGTGTCCAAGAGAGCCGAATCCGGAGCCGGCTTCACGCCGCGCGCAGAACCTTCCCGGGGTTGAGCAGGCCCTTCGGGTCGAGCGCCGCCTTGAGCGTGCGCATGACGTTCACCGCGGAGCCATGCTCTGCCGCGAGGAAATCGAGCTTCCCCATGCCGATGCCGTGCTCGCCCGTCGACGTGCCGCCCATCGCAAGGGCGCGCGCGACGAGACGCTCGTTGAGGCTCTCCGCCTCTTCGACTTCGACCGGGTTCGCGGTGTCGACGTTGATGCCGAGGTGGAAGTTGCCGTCGCCGATGTGGCCGAGCAAGGTCACGGGCAGGCCGGCGCCGGGCGATCGGGCGACGATCCGGGCGCGCGTGGCGGCCACGTCGACCTCGGTCTCGGCGACGCAGTCGGCGAGCCGCGAGATCGGCACGCACACATCGGTCGAGACGACGCGGCAGTTCGGACGCATTCCGAGGCAGGCGAAATACGCCTGATGCCGCGCCGTCCACAGGCGCGTGCGCTCCTCCGGAGTGGTGGCCCATTCGAACCCTGCGCCGCCATGCTCGGAGGCGATCGCGTCGACGGACTCGGTCTGCTCCTTCACCGCCGCCGGCGAGCCGTGGAACTCGAAGAACACGGTGGCCGCTTCCGGCAGGGCGAGCTTGGAGTGACGGTTGATCGCGCCGATGGTCGCCGCATCGAGCAGCTCGCAGCGCGCGATCGGGACGCCGAGCTGAATGGTCTGAATGACGGTTGCAACCGCGTCGCGCACCGACGGAAACCGGCATACGGCGGCCGACAACGCTTCGGGCTGCGGATGAATGCGCACCGTCAGCTCCGTGATGACGCCGAGCGTGCCCTCCGACCCGACGAAGAGGCGCGTGAGGTCGTAACCCGCGGCGGACTTGCGCGCGCGCGTCCCGGTGCGGATCACGTCGCCGCTCGCCAGCACCACCGTTAGCGCGAGCACGTTCTCGCGCATCGTGCCGTAGCGCACGGCGTTCGTCCCGGAGGCGCGCGTCGCGGCCATCCCGCCGAGCGTCGCGTCGGCGCCCGGATCGAGCGGAAAAAAGAGCCCCGTGTCGCGCAGCGCCGCGTTGAGCTGCATGCGCGTCACTCCCGCTTCGACGGTCGCGTCGAGGTCGTCGGGATGCACGTCGAGCACCCGGTTCATGCGCGAGAGGTCGATCGTCACGCCGCCGCGGATCGCGAGGACGTGACCTTCAAGCGACGTGCCGACGCCGAACGGGATCATGGGCACGCCATGCTCCGCGCAGCGCTTCACGACGGCGGCGACCTCGTCGGTCGATTCGGGGAACGCCACCGCGTCCGGCGCTGCGGGCGGAAACGCCGATTCGTCGCGGCCGTGGTGGTCCCGCACCGCGGGCGAGGTGCTGAAGCGCTCGCCGAGCAGTTCCCGAAGCGCCAGCAGCAACGGCTCCGGCAGCGGACGGCGCGCGAAATCGGTGTGCGGCTGGTTCATGGCTGGCGTGGGCGGCAGGGACGGGCGGGCCCGATTCTATGCCTCGCGGCGAGCCGCCGACCGCGCCCGGCACTGCCGAAATGCTTTAGATATGAATATTTGACATATTGCCTATTATCGGCAGACCCGTAGAATAGGCGTCCGTTCTCCACCCGGCGGCTCTGCGGAGGTGTTCCATGCGCATCGACGTGATCGGCGGCGGTCCCGCCGGCCTTTATTTCGCAATCCTCGCCAAGAAGAGCCTGCCGAACGCGGCCGTCTCGGTGGTCGAGCGCAACCGGCCCGACGACACGTTCGGGTTCGGCATCGTCCTGTCCGACGAGACGCTCGCCAACCTGAAGGCGGCCGACGAGGCGTCCTATCGGGACATCGCGGCGAGCTTCGCCTACTGGGACGACATCTACACCTGGTACCGCGGCGAGGTGATGAAGTCCTCCGGTCACGGGTTCTCCGGCATCCGGCGCCTCACGCTTCTCGGCATCCTGCAGCGGCGCGCCGCGGAGTTGGGCGTCGAGGTGAGGTACGGGGTGGAGGACACGGGGCTCGATGCGCATCGCGGCGCCGATCTGGTCGTCGCCGCCGACGGCATCAACAGCCGCGTGCGCGAGGAACTGCGGGAGAAGCTGCGGCCCACGGTGGAGATGCGCCCGAACCGCTTCGTGTGGCTCGGCGCGAAGATGACCTTGCCGGGCTTCACGTACAGCTTCCGCGAGAACGAGCACGGGCTCTGGAACCTTCATGCCTACATGTACACCGAGGGCGAGTGCACCCTCGTGGTCGAGACCACCGACGAGGCGTTTCTCGCCTCGGGCCTCGGCGTGGAGGACGAGCGCGCGACCGCCGCGTACGTCGAGAAGCTCTTCGCCGCGGAGCTGGGCGGCGGCAAGGTGCTCACGAACCGCTCGTTTTGGCGGCAGTTCCCGGTCGTGCGCTGCGCGAGCTGGCATCACGACAACGTCGTCCTGCTCGGCGACGCGGCGCACACCGCGCACTGGTCGATCGGGTCCGGCACCAAGCTCGCGATGGAGGACGCGATCGCGCTGCACGGCGCGCTGATGCGCCACGTCCACAACCCGAGGCGTGCGCCCGCGGAGTACGAGATCGAGCGCCGTCAGGAGGCCGAGCGCATCCAGCACTCGGCGAACACGAGCCTCGTCTTCTTCGAGAACGTGCGCCGCTTCTGGCACATGGAGCCGGTGCAGTTCAACTTCGCGCTGATGTCGCGCTCCAAGCAGATCACCTACGAGAACCTCCGGGTGCGCGACGCGAAGCTCGTCGCCGAAGTCGACCGCTGGTGGACGCAGCGCGTCGCCGCGGCCGAGGGCGTGCGCCTGCCCAAGGACTTCGCGCCGCCGCCGCCGATGTTCTCGCCGTTCACGCTGCGGGGCATGAAGCTCGCGAACCGCGTGGTCGTGAGCCCGATGTGCCAGTACTCGGCTGTCGACGGCACGCCGGACGACTGGCACCTGGTGCACTACGGTTCGCGCGCTCTCGGCGGCGCCGGGCTTCTCTTCACGGAAATGACGTGCGTCGCCGAGGACGCGCGCATCACGCCCGGCTGCACCGGCCTGTACAAGGCCGAGCATGTCCTCGCCTGGAAGCGCATCGTCGAGTTCGTGCACGCGCGGTCCGATGCGAAGATCGCGCTGCAACTCGGCCACGCCGGCCGCAAGGGCTCGACCCAGCTTCTCTGGGAAGAGATGGACATGCCCCTCAAGCACGGCAATTGGCCGATCGTGGCGCCGTCGCCGCTGCCCTATCACCCCGGCGTCTCGCAGGTGCCGCGCGAGATGAGCCGCGCCGACATGGATCGCGTGAAGGCCGAGTTCGTGCGCGCCGCGGAGATGGGCGCGGAGTGCGGATTCGACATGCTCGAGATCCACATGGCGCACGGCTATCTGCTCGCGAGCTTCATCTCGCCGGTAACCAATCGGCGCACCGACGGGTACGGCGGCTCGCTCGAGAACCGCCTGCGCTTTCCGCTGGAGGTGTTCGCAGCGTGTCGCGACGTCTGGCCGGAGGACAAGCCGATGTCGGTGCGCATCTCGGCCACCGACTGGATTCCCGGCGGCCTGACGGGCGAGGACTCGGTCGCCGTCGCGAAAATGCTCAAGGCGCGCGGCTGCGACCTCGTCGACGTGTCGACCGGCCAGACCGATCCGGCCTCGAAGCCGGTCTACGGCCGCATGTATCAGCTCGTGTTCGCAGAGCAGATCCGCAACGAGGCGGAGATCGCCACCATGGCCGTCGGCGCGATCACGACGGCGGACCAGGTGAACACCATCGTCGCCTCGGGCCGCGCCGATCTCGCCGCGCTCGCACGGCCGCACCTCGCGGACCCGTATTTCACGCTGCACGCTGCGGCCGAGTACGGCTACCACGACGTGGGCTGGCCGAAACAGTATCTCTCCGGCGCCCAGCAGGCCTACACGCTCGCGCAGCGCGCGAAGGAG
>JALOSW010000176.1 GCA_025458245.1 Burkholderiales bacterium | reverse complement strand
GGAAACTGCGCTTCCCGATCGTCGATCCACAGCACGCGACACGGCAGCGTGCCGAGCACGCGCGCGAGCGCCGTCCCGACATGCCCGGCGCCGAACAGGACGACGTTGAACTCGGAGGGCCGGACGCGCTCGAGCAGCAACTCGTCGCCCCGCGCGCCGAGGAGCAGCGCATCGGGACTTTCGGGGCGCTCGAAGAGATCCCGCGCCGCTGCGCGGACGGCGCCGGGCAGCGCGTCTCCGGATGCCGGACCCGGTTCGCACCCGGCATCGCCGCGCGCGACGAGCCGGACCGAGACAGGCGCAGCGAGGGAAACCAGCCGCAGCACGATGCCGCCTGCATCGCGCCGCGAGCGCAATGCGTCGATCCAGCGCGGGTACGGCGCCTCGAAGCGCTCCAGGAGCACGCGCGCCGCGCCGCCGCAAGCAGCGCCTGCGCGCGGCGCGTCGCCTCGAACTCGAGATGGCCGCCGCCGATGGTGCCGAGCGCCCGGCCGCGCGTGACGACCATTTTCGCGCCCGCCTCGCGGGGAGCGGAGCCTTCGGTGCTCGCCACCGTTGCGAGCACCGCGGGCTCGCCGTAGTCTGCGAAGGTCGCCAGCAGATCGAGCCAGTCGGTCATCCGGCCGCCGCCTTCGCCTTGTCGACCGCCATCAGGATCGCCTCCGGCGTCGCCGGCGCATCGAGAAGCGGGTCGACGCGGTAGCCGGCCGCAGCGGCCACGGCGTCCTTCAGCGCGAAGAACACGCTGATGGCGAGCATGAGCGGCGGCTCGCCGACCGCCTTGGAGCGGAAGATCGCGTCCTCGACGTTCTCCCCGCGTTGCCAGAGCCGCACGCGGAAGTCGGACGGCACGTCGCTCGCCGTCGGGATCTTGTACGTCGATGGAGAGTGGGTCGCGAGCCGGCCCGTGTCGTCCCACCAGAGTTCTTCGGTGGTGAGCCAGCCCGCGCCCTGAACGAAGCCGCCCTCGATCTGGCCGAGATCGACGGCCGGATTGAGCGAGCGGCCGACGTCGTGGAGGATGTCGGCGCGCAGGATGCGATTCTCGCCGGTGAGCGTGTCGATGACGACTTCCGAGACCGCCGCCCCGTAGGCGAAGTAATAGAAGGGCCGGCCAGAGAGTCGCGCGCGGTCGTAGTGGATCTTCGGGGTGCGGTAGAACCCGGTCGCCGAGAGCGGCACTCGCGCCAGGTAGGCGCGCTTCGCGAGATCGGCGAAGGGCAGCTCGCGCGTGCCGACGCGCACGCGGTTCGGCAGGAACGTCACCTCCGACTGCGGCACGGCAAACTCTTCGGCCGCGAACGCGATCAGCCGCTGCCTGATCGTGCGCGCCGCGGCCTGCGCCGCCTTGCCGTTCATGTCGCTTCCCGACGAGGCGGCCGTCGGCGCGGCGTTCGGCACTTTGCTCGTGTCGGCCGCGCTCGCGCGCACGCGCTCGAGATCGAGCTGCAGCTCTTCGGCCACGACCTGCTGCACCTTGACGAACAGGCCCTGCCCCATCTCCGTGCCGCCGTGGTTCACGAGCACGCTGCCGTCCGCGTACACGTTCACCAGGGCCGCCGCCTGGTTGTAGTGCGTGGCCGTGAACGAGATGCCGAACTTCACCGGCGTGATGGCGATGCCGCGCTTGAGGACGGGACTCGCCGCGTTCCAATCGCGGATCGCGGCGCGCCGCGCACGGTAGTCGGACGAGCGCTCCAGCTCGTCGAACAGCTGGTCCGCGACGAAGTCCTCCACCTTCATGCCGTAGTGCGTGACATCCCGCCCCGCGCGGCCATAGAAGTTGCGACGCCGCACGTCGATCGGATCGAGGCCGAGGTGCTGCGCGATCGCGTCGAGCGCGTGCTCGCCCGCGAGCATGCCCTGCGGCCCGCCGAAGCCGCGGAACGCCGTCGCCGATTGCGTATGCGTCTTCAGCCGATGCGAGACGATGCGGACGTTCTCGAGGAATGCGCAGTTGTCGACATGCATCACGGCGCGATCGTTGACCGGTCCCGAGAGGTCCGCCGAGTAGCCGCACCGCGACGCGAGCGTCAGGTCGAGGCCGAGGATGCGGCCCGCGTCGTCGAAACCGACTTCGTAGTCGACCACGAAATCGTGCCGCTTGCCGGTCACCATGAAGTCGTCGTCGCGGTCCATGCGCAGTTTCACCGGACGGGCGAGAGCGCGCGCCGCCACCGCCGCCGCACACGCGAGGAGCGCCGGCTGCGACTCCTTGCCGCCGAAGCCGCCGCCCAGGCGACGGCATTCGACCGTCACCGCGGCGGCGTCGATGCCGAGCGCCGCGGCGACCTTTTGCTGCACTTCCGACGGGAACTGCGTGGACGAGAGAACGAGCAGCGTCCCGTCCTCGCGGGGGAGCGCGTACGCGATCTGCCCTTCGAGGTAGAACTGTTCCTGGCCGCCGATCGCGAAGCGCCGCTTCAGCCTGTGCCGCGCGCGGTCGATGCCGGCACGCCAGTCGCCGCGCTCGACCGTGACGCTCGGCAGAACGAAGGATCGCGCCGCCGCCGCATCGGCCGCGGTGAGGAGCGCGGGCAGGTCTTCGTACTCGACCTCCGCGAGCCGCGCCGCCCGCCGCGCCGCGGCGACGCCACGCGCGACGACGAGGAACGTCGGCTGCCCCACGTACTGCACTTCCTCGCCGGCGAGGATCGGATCGTCGTGCAGGATCGGCCCGAAATTGTTTTCGCCGGGGATGTCGGACGCCGTGATCACGGCGACGACGTCGGGCGCGGCACGGACGCGGTCGAGCCCGAGCGCGCGGATGCGTGCGTGCGCCCGTGCGGACAGACCGAACGCCGCGTGCAGCGTGCCGCGCGCCTCGGGAACGTCGTCGATGTAAGCGGCCTCGCCCGCGACGTGCAAGTGTGCGCTGTCGTGCCGCACGGGCACGCCCACCCCGCCGTGAACTCTGTCGCGATCCATCATTCGACGAGAACGAACCCGGTCGCGCGCGTCGCCGATACCGGCAAGCCGCGCGCGGTTTCGAGGAAAAGCCGGCGCAGCAGATTTCCCGCGACCTTGCGGCGATAGGCGGCACTCGCGCGCAGGTCGGAGAGGGGCGCGAAATCGTCCTCGAGCGCGGCGACGGCCCGCTCGAGCGTCGCCTCGTCCCACGTCTCTCCGGTCAGCGCGTCTTCGCACGCGCGCGCCCGCTTCGGCGTCGCCGCCATGCCGCCGAACGCGACGCGCGCACTCGCGATTCGCGTTCCCGCCAGCGCGAAAGCGAATGCACCGCAGACGGCCGAGATGTCCTGATCGAAACGCTTCGCGACCTTCCACGCGCGCAGGACGAGTCCGGGCACGCGCGGCGGGATGCGGATGCGCTCGACGAATTCCCCTGCGGCGAGTGCGGTGTTCCGGTAAGCGGGGTAGAAATCCTCGAGCGGCAGTTCGCGCACCGAATCGCGGCGGCGCAGCACCAGCGTGGCGCCGAGCGCGATCAGTACCGGCATCGAATCCCCGACCGGCGATCCATTCGCGATGTTGCCGCCGAGCGTCGCCGCGTTGCGGATCGGGGGCGACCCGTAGCGGCGCAGGAGTTCGTCGAGCTCCGGGAAGTGCGCGACGAGGGCAGGATGCGCATCGGCGACGATCGCCGCGGCGCCGATGTCCAGAGCGCCGCGGTCGTCGCGGATCGTCTTCATGTCGGAGACTTCGGCGACCGAGATGACCGCGTCGATATCGCGGTGCTGCTTCGTCACCCACAGGCCGACGTCCGTGCCTCCGGCGACGAGCCGCGCCTGTGGCAGATCCGCACGCAGCCGCGCGAGCTCCGCGACCGTGCGCGGCGCGAAGTAGCGTTCGCTCGGCGTGCCGAGCACCGACGACGCTTTGCGCGCGACCGTCGAGAGCGCTTCCGCGAATCGCGCCTCGCTCGCACGCACCGCCGAACCGGCATCGCCCGCCGCCGCAGTGAGGACGTCGCGCTCTTCGGCCGGAATCGCGGCGGCGAGCGCGTACATGGACTGCGCCGCGTCGACGATCGGCCGGTAACCGGTGCAGCGGCAAAGGTTGCCGGCGAGCGCGTCCTCGATCTCGCCGCGCGTCGCGCCCGGCCGGGTCTTGTAGAGCGCGAAGAGCGACATCACGAACCCGGGCGTGCAGAAACCGCACTGCGAACCGTGGCCGTCCGCGAGCGCCTGTTGCACGGGGTGCAGTGCGCCGGTCGCGCGCTTGAGCCCTGCCGCCGTGATCACTGCCTTTCCGTCGAGCGACGGGGCGAACTGGATGCACGAATTGACGGCGCGATAGCGGAGCCCGGCGCCCTCGCGCTCGACCAGCACGACGGTGCACGCGCCGCAGTCGCCCTCCGCGCAGCCTTCCTTCGTGGCCGGGCGGCCGAGATCGTCGCGCAGGAGCCCCAGGACGGTGCGCGTCGCCGGAATGCCCTCGCGCTCGACGCGCTCTCCGTCGAGGAGGAACCGCACGCTGGCGGCGGGTTCGCGCGGCTCCGTCATCGCCTGGGCATCGCCTTGATTTCGGTCGGGATTCATGTTGTGATTCCGCCCCGACTTTGTCAAACGCCGGCACGGCCTCGCGACCCGCTCGCGGCGCCCCAATCGAGACCGGCGGGCGGGCTGCGCGCGTTGGCGCGGTTTGCCTGAGTTGCCCCGCAGGTTTTGCATCGCGGCGACGCGCGCGTCGTCGCGGCCCGTCGCAGCACGCCCGATCCGGAGAACGCCATGATTCGATCCGCCCTCTTCTCGCGCCGCGGGGCGCTCCAGACCGCCGTCGCGCTCGTTCCTCATGGGCCAGTGCAAGGGCTACTACAAACAGGAAGGGCTCGACGTCACCATCGACGCCGGCAACGGCTCGGCGGGCACGGTGAACCGGGTCGCCTCGGGGACCTACGACATGGGCTTCGCCGACATCTCGGCGATGATCGAGTTCCTCGCGAACAACCCGAACATCCCGGGGTCGCGGCTGCAGGCGGTGTACATGGTCTACGACGCGACGCCAGCCGCGGTGTTCGCCCTGAAGAAGTCCGGCATCCGCAAGCCCGCCGATCTCGTCGGCAAGAAGATGGGCGCGCCGGTGTTCGACGCCGGCCGCAAGACGTTCCCGATCTTCACCAAGGCGAACGGCCTCGACGCGTCCAAGTTCACGTGGCAGTCGATGGACCCGCCGCTGCGCGAGACGCTGCTCGCGAAGGGCGACGTCGATGCGATCACGGGTTTCTACTTCACGAGCCTTCTGAACCTCAACGCGCGCGGCGTGAAGGACGAGGATGTGGTCGTGCTCAAGTATCCCGACTACGGCGTGAACCTCTACGGCAACGCCATCATGGCGAATCCGAAGTTCATCGCCGAAAACCCGGAAGCGATCACCAAGTTCCTGCGCGCGTTCACCCGCGGCATGCGTGACGCGATCGCCGATCAGGACGCCGCGATCAAGTGCGTGAAGGAGCGCGATGCGCTGATCGACGAGGCGCTCGAGAAGCGCCGGCTCAAACTGGCGATCGACAGCGTCATCGCCACCCCGGAATTCCGGTCGAACGGCATCGGCGCGGTCAACAAGCTCCGGTTGGAGAACAACCTCGCGCAGGTGGTCGACGCGTTCGGACTCAAGGTCACGCCGAACCCGGACCAGATCTTCAACTCGAGCTTCCTGCCGGCGAAGAGCGAGCGCATGGTGTTCGCGAAGTAGCACGCCGGACCGGCCGCGCCCCGCCGCGCCCGCGCCCGCGCCGCCCGCCCCATGGCCGAGGCATTCGTCGATTTCGACCGCGTCTCGCTCGCGTACGACGCGTCGAGCGGCTTCGCCGTCGAGGACATCTCGGTGCGGATCGCGCCGCACGAGTTCGTCGCGATCGTGGGGCCGTCGGGATGCGGCAAATCCACGTTCATGAAGCTCTCCACCGGGCTCAAGCGCGCGACGAAAGGCTCGGTGGCAGTGGACGGGCGCGAGGTCACCGGCCCGCTCAAGATCACCGGCATGGCGTTCCAGGCGCCGACGCTGCTCCCCTGGCGCACCACGCTCGACAACGTGCTCCTGCCGCTCGAGATCGTCGAGCCCTATCGCTCGGACTTCCGGAAAAAGCGGGGCGAGTACGTCGCGCGCGCACGGGCGCTCCTCGCGAGCGTCGGCCTCGCCGGCAACGAGGAGAAGTACCCGTGGCAGCTCTCCGGCGGGATGCAGCAGCGTGCGTCCATCTGCCGCGCGCTCGTTCACGACCCCAAGCTCCTGATGCTCGACGAGCCGTTCGGCGCGCTCGACGCGTTCACCCGCGAGGAGCTCTGGCAGATGATGCGCGACCTGCACGCCGACAAGAAGTTCACGGTCATCCTGGTCACCCACGACCTGCGCGAAGCGGTGTTCCTCGCCGACACGGTGTACTGCATGAGCAATCGGCCGGGCCGGATCGTCGCGCGCAGGGAAATCGACCTCCCGCGGCCGCGCGACCTCGAGGTGACCTACTCCGAGCGCTTCACCGAGCTCGTGCACGAGCTGCGCGAGCACATCGGGCGCGTGCGCGGAGGCTGACGCCGTGAGCGGCAAACGGACGATCGACCGCTGGGCGCCGTGGATCTTCCTCGGCGCGCTGATCGCGATCTGGCAGGGCATCACGGCCGGGTTCGGCGTGCCCGAGTACCTGTTCCCGTCGTTCACGGCCTCGATGAAGGCGCTCTACGACTTCGCCGGCCCGATCGCGAGTCACGCGTGGCGCACGTTCTGGACCACGATGCTCGGCTTCGGCATCGCGGTCGTGGTGGGCGTGGTGCTCGGCCTCGTCGTCGGCTCGTCGCGCTTCATCTACAACGGCCTGTCGCCCCTGCTGGTGGGGTTCAACTCGATCCCGAAGGCGGCATTCGTGCCGATCCTCGTGGTCTGGTTCGGCATCGGCGAGGTGCCCGCCGTGATCACCGCGTTCCTGATCAGCTTCTTCCCGATCACGGTGAACGTCGCGACCGGCCTCGCCACGCTCGAACCGGAACTGGAAGACGTGCTGCGCGCGCTCGGCGCGCACCGCCTCGACGTGCTGCTCAAGGTCGGCCTGCCGCGCTCGATGCCCTACTTCTTCGCGTCGCTCAAGGTCGCGATCACGCTCGCGTTCGTCGGCGCGGTGATCTCCGAGATGGTCGCGTCGAACGAAGGCATCGGCTACCTGATGATGTCGGCCGGCTCGTCGATGCGCATGCCGCTCGTGTTCGCGGGCCTGATCGTCATCAGCGCGATGGCGATGGCGATGTACGAGTTTTTCGCCGTCCTCGAGCGCCGCATGACCGGGTGGGCGCACCGCGGCTAGGGAAAGTCGTAACGCTGCCGCAGAGGGCCGCGAGCCGAGCGCAGCTCGGCGACCGCGGACGACGAGCGCCGGCCACGGATGCTGCAATGCTCTCGCGATGGCGTCCGCCAAACGCGCCCGAGCGAGGTTGCCGTCGCACGCCCGCTGAGTCAGGACGGCGCGCGCGGCTTCAGCTGCGCCGCCGGGGTGAAGAACGTCCGCCGATACGCCTGCACGGTGATCGCCGCAGTGATCGCCGTCGCCGCAGTGAGCATGAACATCACCACGAGCTGATAGCGCACGGCGAGTGCGGGATCGGCGCCCGCGAGAATCTGCCCGGTCATCATTCCCGGCAGCGACACGACCCCGACCACCGCGAGCGCGTTGACGGCCGGGATCATCGCCGCGACGGTCGCCCGCCGCGTGGCCTCGGCGCACGCCTGCCCAGGCGTCGCGCCCAGGGCGAGATACGCCTCCACCTCGCCGCGGCGCGCCTCCATTTCCGACTGCAACCGCTCGAGCGCGAGTGCGGCGGCGTTCATCGAATTGGCCACGATCATGCCGAACAGCGGAATGAGGTAGCGCGGGTTGTACCAGGGCGAGACATGGACGACCACCGTGGTCACGTAGGCGAGCGTGAGTCCCGCGCCGACCAGGATCGCGACGCCGGCAATAGGCACGATGGCGCGGCGGTCGCCGCTCGACTTCGATTGCCGCCGCGCTGCCGTGAGGGTCGCAACGATCACCATGACCGCGAGCACCGCCAGGACGAGATACCAGCGGTCGACGTCGAACAGCCACACGAGGACGTAGCCGACCGCGACGAGTTGCACGGTCGCGCGGATCGCACCCACGACCAGGCCCTTCTCGAGCCCGAGCTTCTGCCAGAGCGACAGCGCGAGGGCGATGAGCACCAGCGCCGCGGCCGCCATGAGCCGCAGCCACGAGATTTCGAAGGGATGCATGTCGGCGCTCACGCGGCGTCGCCCTCGCCGGCCTGGAGGAACGCGCGCGTGCGCGCATGCGTGGCGTCGTGCATGACGGTCGCGGCCTCGCCCGCTTCCACGACGCGCCCGGCTTCGAGCATCACCACGTAGGTCGCCGCGACCCGCGCCTCGCGCAACCGGTGCGTGACCATCACCATCGTGATCCCGGTGGTCTCGCGCAACTGCGCGAGCGTGTGCATGAGGCGATCCGCGACCTCCGGGTCGAGCGCCGCGGTCGGCTCGTCGAGCAGCAGCACGTCGGGATTCGTCGTGAGCGCGCGCGCGATCGAGACGCGATGCTTCTCGCCGCCCGAGAGATCGGCGGCCGGGCGATCGGCGTACGACGCGTCGAGCCCGGCAAGCTCGAGCAGCGCCGCGATGCGCGCGTCGCCGACTGCGGGAACCTCGGTCTTCGCCAGCCGGTGCGCCGCTTCCAGGTTGTCGCGCGCCGTGCCGGCGAACATGACCGGCGTCTGGAACACGTAGCCCACGCGCCGACGGAGTTCGCGGATCCGGTACTCGGCGACCGCGCGTCCGAAGAGCTCGACGGTCCCCGAAGCCGGGTCGTCGAGGCGGTTGAGAAGCCGAAGCAGGCTCGTCTTGCCGGCGCCGCTCGGCCCGATCAGCGCCGTGAAGCCGCCTCGCGGCAGATCGAGGGAAATGCCATCGAGCAGGGTCCGCACGCCGCGCACCTGACGCACGTCGCGCAAGCGGAACGCGGTGACGGGTTCCGCAGGCCCGGGCGCTCGCGCTTCGGCGGCGGACATGCCCGGCACAGCGCCGCGCTCAGAGGCGCCGCTCGGGCTCGAACGGCGCGTGGTCCGACCGCACGCGCGCATCGAAGGTTTCGAGGAGCGCGCGCGTGCCCGCGTCCGGCAGCGCGAGCAGCCAGCCGTCTTCGACCTGAACGGCGACATGGCGCGTCCCGAGAGCGTAGGCGGCCCGCGCGAGGGCGAGCGGGTTGGCGAAGTCGGCGCGCAGCACCTCCTCGGTCGCGGCCACGATGCGCACGGTCTTGCCGTCTTCGCTGCGCACGAAGTCGCCCGCGTGCAGGGCGGTCTCGTGCGGCAAGGCCAGCTCGACCTCCTCGCCGGACTTGAGCCGCGCGCACAGCGCATGGGCCTGGCGCTGCGCGTAGGAGAGCACGAGCACGCCGTAGGGTTCGTCGCGGGGCTCGGTGACGTGGGTGAGTTTCAGCATGGCGCCTGCGGCCGCTACCGGATCGTGACGCGCGCGAACTTTCGCTTCCCGACCTGGAGCACGACCGTCCTCCCGGAACCGAGCTGCATGGTCTTGTCGGTGATTCTCTCGCCGTCGATTTTCACGCCGCCCTGGTCGATCATGCGCATCGCCTCCGACGTGCTCGCCGTGAGGCCGCTCGCCTTCAGCACGCCGGTGATCCCGGTCGGATCGACTCCCGACTGGAGAAAGAACTCCGGCATGTCCTCGGGCATCGCGCCTTCGCGGAAGCGCGCCTCGAACTCGGCCAGCGCGCGCTCGGCGGCCGCCTGGCTGTGGAAACGCGCCACGATCTCCTGCGCGAGCAGCACCTTCACGTCGCGCGGGTTGCGGCCGCCCTCGACTTCCGCGCGCAAGGCGCCGATCTCCGCGCTCGAGCGGAACGAAAGGAGTTCGTAGTAGCGCCACATGAGCGTGTCGGAAATCGACATCAGCTTGCCGAACTGCTCCTGCGGGCTCTCGGTGATGCCGACGTAGTTGCCGAGCGACTTCGACATCTTGTTGACGCCGTCCAGTCCCTCG
>JALOSW010000002.1 GCA_025458245.1 Burkholderiales bacterium | reverse complement strand
CGCTGCGTAGCCGAGCCGAAGCACGAAATCCGGCGTGATCGGCGGCTCGCCGACCCGCCCTCTGACGCCATCCGTTCCGAAGTGTTTTCGCGACATCGATGAGGATCCGGGGTTCGGGATTGAGGTTTCAGGATTCAGGATCCGGCGCCCTCGCGGCCCGGCGGCTGCATGCCCTGAACCGCAGTCAGCACCGCGAGCGCGTCGCGCGTCGCGGCAACGTCGTGGACGCGCAGGATTCTAGCGCCTCGCTCCGCCGCCAACAAAGCCGCTGCAAGGCTCGACGCCAACCTTTCCCCGACCGGGCGCCCGATGATGTGCCCGAGCGTCGACTTGCGGGACAGTCCCGCCAGCACCGGAACGCCGAGCGTCCCCAGTTCGGGCAGCCCACGAAGCAGCGCGAGGTTGTGCTCCGCCGTCTTGCCGAATCCGAAGCCCGGATCGACGACGATGCGTTCGCGCGCGATGCCCGCCTCCGCGCACGCCGCGATGCGCGCGCCGAGGAACGCGCGCACCTCGCCGACGACATCGTCGTAGCGCGGCGCGACCTGCATGGTGCGCGGCTCGCCCTGCATATGCATCAGGCAGACCCCGGCATCGGATGCCCTCAGGACATCGATCGCCCCGGGCGAGCGCAGCGCCAGGACGTCGTTCACCATCGACGCGCCGCTCGCCAGCGCCGCGCGCATGACTGCGGGCTTCGAGGTGTCGATGGAGACCGGGACGCCGAGCCCGGCGACGGCTTCCAGCACCGGAATCACGCGTCGCAGCTCTTCCGTCTCGTCGACCGGTAGCGACCCGGGACGCGTCGATTCCCCGCCGACGTCGAGGATGTCGGCGCCCTCCTCGACGAGCGCCTTCGCGTGCGCGATCGCCTGTCCGGCGCCGAAGAACCGCCCGCCGTCCGAGAACGAGTCGGGCGTGACGTTGACGACGCCCATGACGAGCGGGCGATCGAGCCGGAGGGTGAACCGGCCGAGGCGAAGCACCGGGAGCGCCTGCATGCGTGACCCGAGAAAACGAAAAGGCCTGCCGAACGGCAGGCCCTCTCTGCTTCGCGCCGGTCAGGCCGCCGCGGGCGCCGTAGCGCTCGGCGCGTCGGGCTTGGGCGGCTGCGGCTGCTGCGACGACGACGGCGGCTTGGGCGGACGCGGCGGGAGGCCGGCCATGATGTCGTCGATCTGGTCGGCGTCGATGGTTTCCCACTCGAGCAGCGCCTTGGTCATCGCCTCGACCTTGTCGCGGTGCTCCTCGATCAGGCGCCGCGCGAGCCCGTATTGTTCGTCGATGATGCGGCGGATCTCGGCATCGACCTTCTGCATCGTCGCCTCGGAGACGTTCTTGTGCGTGGTGATCGAGCGGCCGAGGAACACTTCGCCCTCGTTCTCGCCATACACCATCGGTCCGAGCGCATCCGACATGCCGTAGCGCGTGACCATGTCCCGGGCCATCGACGTCGCCCGCTCGAAGTCGTTCGACGCTCCGGTGGTCATCTGGTTCATGAAGACCTCTTCGGCGATTCGTCCGCCGAACAGCACCGCGATCCGGCTCATGAGGTAATCGCGATCGTAGGCATAGCGGTCCTGCTCGGGCAGCTGCATCGTGACGCCGAGCGCGCGGCCGCGCGGGATGATGGTGACCTTGTGCACCGGGTCCGATTTCGGCAGGAGCTTCGCCACGACGGCGTGGCCCGACTCGTGGTACGCGGTGTTGCGGCGCTCTTCCTCGCTCATCACCATCGAGCGGCGCTCCGCGCCCATCATGATCTTGTCCTTGGCGCGCTCGAAGTCTTCCATGTCCACCAGACGCTTGTTGGCGCGCGCCGCGAACAGGGCCGCCTCGTTCACGAGGTTCGCGAGGTCGGCGCCGGAGAACCCGGGGGTGCCGCGCGCGATGATGTCGGCCTTGACGTCCGGCGCGACCGGAACCTTGCGCATGTGAACCTTGATGATCTCCTCGCGCCCGCGGATGTCGGGCAGCGGGACGACGACCTGCCGGTCGAACCGGCCGGGCCGCAGGAGCGCCGGGTCGAGCACGTCGGGGCGGTTCGTCGCGGCGATCACGATCACGCCGGTGGTGCCCTCGAAGCCGTCCATCTCGACGAGCAGCTGGTTCAACGTCTGCTCCCGCTCGTCGTTTCCGCCGCCGAGGCCCGCGCCCCGCTGGCGACCGACTGCGTCGATCTCGTCGATGAACACGATGCACGGCGCGTGCTTCTTCGCCTGGTCGAACATGTCGCGCACGCGCGCCGCGCCGACGCCCACGAACATCTCGACGAAGTCCGAACCGGAGATCGAGAAGAACGGCACCTTCGCCTCGCCGGCGATCGCGCGCGCGAGCAGCGTCTTGCCCGTGCCGGGATTGCCGACCATCAGGACGCCCTTCGGAATGCGCCCGCCGAGCTTCTGGAACTTGGACGGATCCTTGAGGAAGTCGACCAGTTCGGAGACCTCTTCCTTGGCCTCTTCGCAGCCGGCGACGTCGGCGAACGTGACGTTGTTGTTCGACTCGTCGAGCATCCGCGCGCGCGACTTCCCGAAGCTGAACGCGCCGCCGCGCCCGCCGCCCTGCATCTGGCGCATGAAGAAGACCCACACGCCGATGAGCAGCAGCATGGGGAACCACGACACGAAGATGTTCATGAGGAGCGAGGGCTCCTCCTCGGGCTTCGCCTCGATCTTGACGCCGTACTTGAGCAGATCCGAGACGAGCCAGATGTCACCGGGCGAGTAGACCGTCACGCGCTTGCCGTCGGCCATCGTCGCCTTGATCACGCGCCCCTCGATCAGCGCCTTGCTGACCTTCCCGGATTTCACGTCCTCGATGAACTGGGAGTACTCGACCGGCGACGTGGTCGTCTGGCGGGTATTGAACTGGTTGAACACCGTCATCAGCACGAGGCCGATCACGAGCCAGATCACGAGGTTCTTCACGAGGTTGTTCAAGCTGGCTCCTTCGCGCGCAGCGTCGATTTGCGCTTGATTCTAATCCCAATTACCGGGGCCCGGGCTCGCGGGACTGCGCCCTAGTTCTCACGGCGCCCCGCGCAAGCCGCGCGCGACGAGATATATCTCACTCGATCGCTCGCGCGACGCTTTCGGCTTCCTCGTGGCGACCGTGCGAAACGCCCGCCGCATGGAGGCCAACAGCTCCGGAAAGCCCGCGCCCTGGAAGGTTTTGACCAGGAAGGCCCCGTCCGGTTTCAGGTGGCGGCGCGCGAAATCGAGCGCGAGTTCGGCGAGCGCCATCGATCGCGCCTGGTCGCTCGACGCAATTCCCGACATATTGGGGGCCATGTCGGAGAGCACAAGGTCCACCGGGCGCCCGTCGAGCGCCGCGGCGAGTTCGGCTTCGACGCGCTCGTCCTGGAAGTCGCCGCGCAGGAACAGCGCCCCCGCCAACGGCTCGACCTCGAGGAGATCCAATCCGATCACACGCCCGCGCCGCCCGATCTTCGCGGCCGCCACCTGCGCCCAGCTGCCCGGTGCGGCGCCGAGGTCCACGACCGTCTGCCCCGGGGCGAGCAGGCGATCCTTCGCGTCGATCTCGATCAGCTTGAACGCCGCGCGCGAGCGATAGCCTTCCGCCTTCGCCCGGTGGACGTAGGGGTCGGTGACATGCTCGTGCAGCCAGGCCCGACTCGATTTAGTGCGCTTCATGCCAAGGGCAAGTAGAATCGCCGGCAAACGGAAAGAACGATGGTACGCAACCTCAATCCCGCGGAACGCCAGGCGCTGAAGGCGCGGGCGCACAAACTCGAGCCGGTCGTGATGATCGGCGCCGAAGGGCTCACCGAGGCGGTCATCCAGGAAATCGACCGCAACCTCACCGCCCACGAACTCATCAAGATCCGCGTCCTCGACGCGAACCGCGACGAACGCGACGACCTGTTCGGCCTCGTGTGCGCGTCCTCCGGCGCGTCGCCCGTCCAGCACATCGGCAAGATCTTCGTCATCTTCCGCGAGCGGCAGCCCGGAGAAGGCGTCTCGGACGAGCAGCCGCCGGCCCCGCGACGCGAGCGCCCGCACCACGTCCGCCCTGAGCAACGCCGCCGTCAGGGCGGCGGGCAGCGCCAGGGACAGGGACAGGGCGCGCCGCAGGGCAACCGCCCGCCCCGCCCGGGACGCGCGCCGAAGAAGCCGCCGCGCAGCGGCGCCGCACCGAACCCCGGGGGCGGACAGGGCGGCGGGCAACCCGCCGGACAGAGCCCCGCCGGCGAGGGACGCCGCGGCCGACGCTCACGCCGCTCGCGCTCGCGCGGGCCCGGCCCCGCTCAGGGATAGCCGACTCCGCCCGACCATCGGCAGGAAGGCGTCTGCCCCACCCCGCGTCGCCGGTCACTCGTACCGGACATCGAGGATCTCGTACTCGCGCACGCCGCCCGGCGCCTGCACCTCCGCGATGTCGCCAGGGTACTTGCCGATCAGCGCCCGCGCGATCGGCGAGCTGATCGAGATCTTGCTCTCCTTGATGTCGGCCTCGTCGTCGCCGACGATCTGATAGGTCACCGCCTCACCGCCCTTGCGATCCTCCAGCTCCACGGTCGCGCCGAACACGCAGCGTCCGTCGGTGTCGATGAGCTTCGGGTCGATGACCTGCGCGTTCGCGAGCTTCGCCTCGACCTCGGCGATGCGGCCCTCGATGAACCCCTGCCGCTCCTTCGCGGCGTCGTACTCGGCGTTCTCCGACAGGTCGCCGTGCGAGCGCGCCTCGGCGATCGCCGCGATCACGCTCGGCCTGTCGACGGTCTTCAGCCGCTGCAGCTCGGCCCGGAGCTTCTCCGCGCCGACCACGGTAAGGGGAATCTTCGCCATTGCGGGCCTTCCAATCAACGCGACTTCCGCCGGCTCGCCGTGCCGTCGCGCGGGTGCTGGGACGGGGGAGCGTGCCGGTGAGGAGTCAGAAACGACGCGCCCCCCGGGCGTGCCGGGGGGCGTCGCGATGCGAGCCTAGTTAAGCAGCCTTGAGGCTTCGATGCAAGCCCTGCAGGTCGTACGGCGCGAGCGCGGCCATGTGGCGCATGCCCGCGCAGGCGGCGCGCGCGCCGGCGATGGTGGTGTAGTAGGTGATGCGCTGCTGGACCGCGGTGGTCCGGATCGAGCGCGAATCGGTGATCGCCGTGCGTTTCTCGTCGACGGTGTTGACGATCAGGCTGACTTCGCCGTTTTTCATCATGTCGACGATGTGCGGGCGGCCTTCGGTCACCTTGTTCACCACCGCCGCCGGAACGCCCGCCGCGGCGATCGCCGCCGCCGTGCCGCGCGTCGCGAGCAGCGAGAACCCGAGCGCGTGCAGCTCGCGCGCCACTTCCACGGCGGCCGCCTTGTCCGAGTTGCGCACGCTGATGAAGGCCTTGCCGCCTTTCGGCAGGCGGATGCCCGCGGCGAGCTGCGATTTCACGAACGCCTCGCCGAAGGTCGCGCCGACGCCCATCACCTCGCCCGTCGACTTCATCTCCGGGCCGAGGATCGTGTCCACGCCCGGGAACTTGATGAACGGGAACACCGCCTCCTTCACCGAGTAGTAGGGCGGAACGACCTCGGCCGCTACCCCCTGCGCGTCGAGGGTCTGACCGACCATGCAGCGCGCCGCGATCTTGGCGAGCGCGAGGCCGGTCGCCTTGGAGACGTACGGAACGGTCCGCGACGCACGCGGATTCACCTCGAGGACGTAGACCACGCCATTCTGGATGGCGTACTGGACGTTCATCAGGCCGACGACGTTCAGCGCCTTCGCCATCTTCATCGTCTGCTCCCGCAGCTCGTCCTGGAGCGCGCGGCCGAGCGAGAACGGCGGCAGCGAGCACGCGGAATCGCCCGAATGCACGCCCGCCTGCTCGATGTGCTCCATGATCCCGCCGATCAGCACCCGCTCGCCGTCGCACACCGCATCGACGTCGACCTCGATCGCGTCGTTCAGGAAGCGGTCGAGGAGCACCGGCGAGTCGTTCGAGACTTTCACCGCCTCGCGCATGTAGCGCTCTAGATCGGCGGGCTCGTGCACGATCTCCATCGCGCGGCCACCGAGCACGTAGCTCGGCCGCACCACCAGCGGGTAGCCGATCTCCTCGGCGAGCTTGAGCGCCTCGGCCTCGGCGCGCGCGGTCCGGTTGGGCGGCTGCTTCAGCCCGAGCGCGTGCAGGAGCTTCTGGAACCGCTCGCGGTCCTCGGCGATGTCGATGGAGTCGGGCGTTGTGCCGATGATGGGCACGCCGTTCTTCTCCAGGTCGCGCGCGAGCTTGAGCGGCGTCTGCCCGCCGTACTGCACGATCACGCCGAGCGGCTTCTCGACGGCGACGATCTCGAGCACGTCCTCGAGCGTGAGCGGCTCGAAGTACAGGCGATCCGACGTGTCGTAGTCGGTCGACACCGTTTCCGGGTTGCAGTTGACCATGATGGTCTCGTACCCGTCCTCGCGCATCGCGAGCGCCGCGTGCACGCAGCAGTAATCGAACTCGATGCCCTGCCCGATCCGGTTCGGCCCGCCGCCGAGAACCATGATCTTCTTCCGGTCGGTCGGCTGCGCTTCGTCCTCGTCCTCGTAGGTCGAGTACATGTAGGCGGTGCGGGTGGCGAACTCGGCCGCGCAGGTGTCGACACGCTTGAACACGGGCCGGATGCCGAGCGCGTGGCGCTTCGCGCGCACCTCGGCCTCGGCCGCCTTGAACAGCTTCGCGAGGCGCCGGTCCGAGAAGCCCTTGCGCTTCAACTCGAAGAGCCGCGCCGCGTCGATGTCCGCGAGCGCGAGGTCGTCGAGCTCCATCTCGAGCCTCACGATGTCCTCGATCTGGGCGAGGAACCACGGGTCGATCTTCGTGAGCGAGTGGATCTCCTCGAGCGTGAACCCGTTCTCGAAGGCGTCGCCGACGTAGAAGATGCGCTCGGGGCCGGGGGCGCCGAGCTCCTTCTCGATCGTCTCGCGGTCGGTGGTCCGCTGGTTGAGGCCGTCGACGCCGATCTCGAGGCCGCGCAGGGCCTTCTGGAACGACTCCTGGAACGTGCGCCCGATCGCCATCACTTCGCCCACCGACTTCATCTGCGTGGTGAGGCGGCTGTCGGCCTGCGGGAACTTCTCGAACGCGAACCGCGGGATCTTCGTGACCACGTAGTCGATGGTCGGCTCGAAGGACGCGGGCGTCGCGCCGCCGGTGATTTCGTTGGCAAGCTCGTCGAGCGTGTAGCCCACCGCGAGCTTCGCCGCGATTTTCGCGATCGGGAACCCGGTCGCCTTGGAGGCGAGCGCAGAGGAGCGCGACACGCGCGGGTTCATCTCGATCACGACCATGCGGCCGTCGCGCGGGTCGATCGCGAACTGCACGTTCGAGCCGCCGGTGTCGACGCCGATCTCGCGCAGGATCGCGATCGAGGCGTCGCGCATGATCTGGTATTCCTTGTCGGTCAGCGTCTGCGCCGGCGCGACGGTGATCGAATCGCCCGTGTGCACCCCCATGGGGTCGAGGTTCTCGATCGAGCAGACGATGATGCAGTTGTCCCTGCGATCGCGCACCACCTCCATCTCGAACTCTTTCCAGCCGATCAGCGATTCCTCGATCAGCAGCTCGTGAGTGGGCGAGGCTTCTAGCCCGCGCTCGCAGATGGTGACGAACTCCTCGCGGTTGTAGGCGATGCCGCCGCCGGAGCCCCCGAGCGTGAACGACGGGCGGATCACCACGGGGAAGCCGAGCGCCGCCTGCACCTGGGACGCTTCTTCCATCGAGTGCGCGATCGCGGAGCGCGCCGACGCGAGCCCGATCTTCTTCATCGCGAGCTTGAACTTCTCGCGGTCCTCGGCCTTGTCGATCGCCTCGCGCGAGGCGCCGATCATCTGCACACCGTACTTCTCGAGCACGCCGTGGCGCGCGAGATCGAGCGCGCAGTTGAGCGCCGTCTGCCCGCCCATGGTCGGCAGGAGCGCGTCCGGACGCTCCCTGGCGATGATCGACTCGACCATTTGCCAGGTGATCGGCTCGATGTAGGTGACGTCGGCCGTCTCCGGGTCGGTCATGATCGTCGCCGGGTTCGAGTTGACCAGGATGACCTTGTAGCCCTCGGCCTTGAGCGCCCGGCACGCCTGCGCGCCGGAGTAGTCGAACTCGCACGCCTGGCCGATGACGATGGGGCCGGCGCCGATGATGAGGATGGACTTGATGTCGGTGCGCTTGGGCATGGGTTCTTTCCAGCTGCGGCGTCGCTCGCGGTACGCGCGGTTTCGCCAAACAATCCCGGCCTCGCCGGTGCGCCGCGGAACCGGCCGCGGCCCACCGCGGCGATCAGGCCGCGTTGGCCTTCTGCTCGGCCGACCCGCGCCGATCGGCGTCGCTACGGGGCTTCGCGCGCTCTTCCATCAGCTTCACGAACCGGCCGAACAGGTAACCGATGTCGTGCGGCCCGGGGCTCGCCTCGGGGTGGCCCTGGAACGAGAACGCAGGCTTGTCGGTGCGCGCGACGCCCTGCAGGCTGCCGTCGAAAAGCGACACGTGCGTCGGCCGCAGGTTCGCGGGAAGCGTCGCCGGATCGACCGCGAAGCCGTGGTTCTGGCTGGTGATCACGACCTCGCCGGTGTCGAGGTCTTTCACCGGGTGGTTCGCGCCGTGGTGGCCGAACTTCATCTTGATCGTCTTCGCCCCGGAGGCAAGGCCGAGGAGCTGGTGCCCGAGGCAGATGCCGAACACCGGGATGTCGGTGGTCTCGATGATCGCGCGGATCGCCGCGATGGCGTAATCGCAGGGGTCCGGGTCGCCGGGGCCGTTGGAGAGAAAGACGCCGTCCGGCTTCATCGCGAGCACGTCGTTCGCCGGCGTCTGCGCCGGAACGACCGTGACCGCGCAGCCGCGCTCGGCCAGCATGCGCAGGATGTTGCGCTTCACGCCGAAGTCGTACGCGACGACGCGAAAGCGCATCTCGCGCGCTGCCGGATAGCCGCTGCCGAGCCGCCACTCGCCCTCGGTCCACGCGTAGCCCTGCCGGGTCGAGACGACCTTGGCGAGATCCATCCCGGCGAGGCCGGGAAACGCGCGGGCCGCGGCGATCGCCTCGGCTTCGTCGATGCGGCCGGCCATGAGCGCACCGGCCTGCGCCCCGCCCTCGCGGAGCACGCGCGTGAGCTTGCGGGTGTCGATCCCCGCGATGCCGGGCACGCCGCGCGCCCGCAGGTACGCATCCAGCGTCTGCTGCGCGCGCCAGTTCGAGTGCGTGAGAGGCAGGTCGCGGATCACGAGGCCCGCGGCGAAAATCCCGCTCGACTCGGCGTCCTCGTCGTTGACGCCGACGTTGCCGATATGCGGGTAGGTCAGCGTGACGATCTGCCGGCAATAGGACGGGTCGGTCAGGATTTCCTGATAGCCCGTCATGGCGGTGTTGAACACCACTTCGCCGACCGACAGCCCGTCGGCACCGATGGAGCGCCCGCGGAAAACGGTCCCGTCTGCGAGCGCGAGGATGGCGGACGAGAGCGGCGCGGGCACGGGCGTTCGGGCGGTCTGACGCGAAAACGGGACCGGCGATGGCCCGTCCCGTTGCGATGCGGCGAATTATAGCGCAACCGGGGTAAGCGCCTCAACGCGGCCCCGGCTGCCGCGGGGACAGTGCCGGACCTCGCCCGGGGGCACCGGCCCGCCAGATCCCCTTAACGCAGCCCCAGGACGTCCTGCATGTCGAAAAGCCCATGCGGCTTGTCGGCGAGGAAACGCGCCCCCCGCAGCGCACCGATCGCGTACGTGAGCCGGCTGCCCGAACGCACGGTGACCTCCACGCGCTCGCCGGTGCCGGCGAACATGACCGTGTGCTCGCCGACGATGTCGCCGCCGCGGACGGCGTGAAAGCCGATCGCCTTCGGATCGCGCTCGCCGGTGTCGCCCTCGCGTCCGTGCACCGCGGTGCGCGCGAGGTCGCGGCCCAGAGCCCCGGCCACGATCTCGCCGAGGCGCAGGGCGGTCCCCGAAGGCGCGTCGACCTTGTGGCGATGGTGGGCCTCGATGATCTCGACGTCGTATTCGTCCCCGAGCGCGCGCGCCGCGACCTCCGCGAGCTTGAACACGACGTTGACGCCGACCGCCATGTTCGGCGCGAACAGGATCGGGATCCGCTTCGCGGCCGCGGCGATTCGCGTCTTCTCGGCGGCGGAGAAGCCGGTCGTGCCGATGACGATCGCCCTGCCGGCAGCGAGGCTCGCATCGAGATGGGCGAGCGTGCCCTGCGGCCGCGTGAAATCGACGAGCGCGTCGGCGGCAGCGATGCCGGCGCGGAAGTCATCGGTCACGGCGACGCCGGTCGAGCGTGCGCCGACGAGCTCGCCCGCATCGCGGCCGATCGCCACCGTGCCCGGCGCATCGAGCGCCGCTGCCAGCGCGAGGTCGGGCGCCGCGAGCACTGCTTCGATCAGCGTCCTGCCCATCCGGCCGGCGGCGCCGGCGATCGCAATCTTCAGCGTCATCGTCGTTCCTAGCGGGGTCGCGACGCGCCGGCCGGCGGCGCATCCTCGCTCACGATCTCGGGCGCCGCGTCGCCGATCATCTGCACCAGGCGGTCGTCCTTGAAGAGGAGCGTCAGCCGCTGCTCTTCGATCTCGGTCGCGTTGGCGCGCTGACGGCGAAACACGTAGTCCCAGCGGTCCTGGTGGAACACGTCGTTGAGAAGCGGCGTCCCGAGGAGGAACCGCACCTGGTCCTTCGTCATCCCCGGCTTGAGCTGCAGCGCGGCCTCCTGCGGGATGTAGTTGCCCTGCTGGACCTCCATCCGGTAGGGCTCGAGGAACCGCGGCACGCCGAAACTCGGCATGCTGCAACCGGCGGTCGCGACGACGGCGAGGAGTGCGAATGGAATCGCGATGCGCATCGGGGACGATCGGGCGGGCGCTCCGGCCGCGATGCGAGCCCATGGAGCCCGCGCCGCGAGGAAACCGGAGAGCGACGCCTCAGGAAACCATGATTTCGCGTTCACGTGCGCCTGCGCGCCTCGCTCCGAGCCGCTCCGGCGCGTTCTCTTTCGTGCAGAAGGTCTCGTATATCATAGCGGAATTCGTCGATCCTCCCGCACGTCACGCGCCGCATGCCCAGTTCGCAGGACCTGAAGACGATCGGCCTCAAGGCCACCGCGCCGAGGCTGCGGATACTCGAGCTCTTCGAAAAGAGCACGGTGCGCCATCTCTCCGCCGAGGACGTCTATCGGCAGCTCATGACAGAGGGCATCGACGTCGGCCTCGCGACCGTCTACCGGGTGCTCACGCAGTTCGAGCAGGCGGGCCTGCTTCAGCGGCACCACTTCGAGTCCGGCAAGGCGGTGTTCGAGCTGAACGACTCCAGCCACCACGATCACCTCGTATGCCTGTCCTGCGGGCGCGTCGAAGAGTTCTTCGACGAGGAGATCGAGAAGCGCCAGCTGAAGATCGCCAAGCAGCGCGGCTTCGCGATCCGCGCGCACTCTCTGTACATCTACGCCGACTGCCTGAAGTCCGACTGCCCGCACCGGCCAGCCCGCGCGGGAAGCGGCAATCGGGGGAAGTAGCCGGTTGTTCGATCCGTCCGCGCCGCTGCGCGTACGGCGGCGCCTTCGACCCGACCGACCTTCGCGCGAGCACCCGCCGCGAGCGACCGCTTGGAATCGTTCCTGACATCGACCGCGCTCGTCGCGCTCGCCGAGATCGGCGACAAGACGCAGCTGCTCTCGTTCGTGCTGGCCGCCCAGTTGCGCAAGCCGGTGCCGATCATTCTGGGCATCCTGTTCGCGACGCTCGCGAACCACGCTCTCGCAGGGTCGCTCGGCGTCTGGCTCGCCACCTTCCTGTCGCCCGCGGCGCAGCGCTGGACCACCGCGATCGCGTTCTTCGCGTTCGCCGCCTGGGCGCTCGTGCCCGACAAGCTCGAGGACCGCGGATCGCGCACATCGCGCAACGCGTTCGCGACGACGCTCGTGGCGTTCTTCATCGTCGAGATGGGCGACAAGACGCAGCTCGCCACCATCGCTCTCGGCACGCGCTACGGCGAGGTCGTGCCGGTGGTGCTCGGCACCACGCTCGGCATGATGATCGCCAACGTGCCCGCGGTCCTCGTCGGCGAAGCGCTGGCGACGCGCATCAACATGAAGGTCATGCGCTACGTCGCTGCGGGGCTGTTCGTCGCGACCGGCCTGCTCGCGCTCCTGGCGACGAACGGCTAACATCGCGCCCGGGTAGGCGTTCCGGTCCGAAAGGCAGGTCATGCTCGCGCGCGAAAACGAAGCCCGAAGGCTGATGGATCTCGTGCTGTGGCGGCACGCCGAGGCCGAGGAAGGCGTGCCCGACGCCGCGCGCCGCCTGACCAAGCGAGGCCGGAAGCAGGCGAAGAAGATGGCCGAGTGGCTCGACGCCCGGCTGCCCGGCAAAGCGAAGCTCGTCGTGAGCCCGGCCGTGCGCGCGCGGGAGACGGCCGACGCCCTCGGAAGGAAGTACGCGCCGAACGCGGCGGTCGACGTCGGCGCGTCGGCCGACGATGTGCTGCAGGCCGCAAAGTGGCCGCATCGCGGCGGCACGGTGGTGGTCGTCGGACACCAGCCCACGCTGGGCGAAGTGGCGGCGCGGCTGCTCGCCGCCAGCGACACCGAGTGGAGCGTCCGCAAGGGCGCGATCTGGTGGTTCAGCGCGCGCGAGCGCGCGGGCCGCGTCGAGGTCGTGCTGACGGCAGTGATTTCACCCGAGCTGCTCTGAGCTCACCACCGGGGCGCGGCGGCCGCGAAGGCCTGCGAAGGATCATCGCGGCGCGTCGGAGCGCCTTCGGATGTCCGATACCCCGCCACGGTGGCCGGCCACGTTCCGCGTGTCCCGCGTGTCCCGAGTGTCCCGCATGTTCCGAGTGTCGCGAGTGTCGCCCGTGCCGCAGTGGTGAACGAGCCCAAGGCCCGCGGAGAAGCGCGCGAACCCGTCGCAGGCGCCCGGCTCATCCCGCCGCGGCCAGCTTCTCGGCGGCGACGGCCTTGACGTCGAGGCGCATGCCGAGCGCCTTCCAGTCGTCTTCCTCGGATTCGAGCGCCGCGGCGGTGAGCGGATGCGCCTCGAGCCACGGCGACGGCAGGAGCAACTGGAAACCGCTCTCGGTCTCGCGGCATCCGAGCGGCGGGAGCACCGTGTCCACCCGGCTCCGGTAGAACAGCGCGGCGATGCGCACCGCGAAGATGAGATCCCAGTCGGCGCTGCGCATCGGCAGGCTCTCGATCTTGGTGAGCTTGCCGCGGTGCGCGAGGACGATGCGCGCGAGCCGCCGCTGATCGGCCTGGGAGAAGCCCGGCATGTCGGCGTTCGACAGGATGTACGCCGAGTGCTTGTGGTAGCCCGCCTGCGCGATCGACAGTCCGATCTCGTGCAGCGAAGCCGCCCAGCGCAGGAGCTGCACCTCGTCCGCGCGCGGCCGGCCCGCGACCTCGCGGAGCAGGCGCAAGGCGAGCGCCTCGACGCGTCCGGCCTGCGCCGCGTCGACATGGTAGCGCCGCATGAACTGCGCCACGGTCGCCTCGCGCATGTCGTGGTGCTGCACCCGGCCGAGAAGGTCGTAGAGCACGCCCTGGCGCAGCGCGCCGTCGGACACTTCCACTTGCGCGAGACCGAGTTCCGACACGATCGCGGACATGATCGCGACGCCGCCCGGAAGAATCGCGAGCCGGTCGGCCTTGAGCGCCGGAAGATCGAGCCGGTCGACGGCGCCGGCCTTGAGAACGTGATTGCGCAGGCGCTCGAGCCCGTCCGGCGTGATGCCGTTGTCCGCCCAGCCCAACGCCGCGATCACCGCGGCGATCGACCGCGCGGTGCCCGACGACGCGATCGCGTGGCGCCAGCCGACCCGCCGGTATTCGCCCACGATGCGCTGCACCTCGTTGGAGGCGGCCAGCTCGGCCCGCTTCATGCCACCCTTGTCGATGCGGCCGTCGGGGAAATACCGCAACGAGTAGCTCACGCATCCCATCGGCAGGCTTTCCATGACCTGCGGGTCATAGCCGGTGCCGATGATGAATTCGGTGGAGCCGCCGCCGATGTCGATCACCAGCCGGCGCTCGGGCGAAGGCGGCAGCGCGTGCGACACGCCGAGATAGATGAGGCGCGCCTCTTCGCGGCCGAAAATCACCTCGATGGGGAAGCCGAGCGCCCGCTCCGCCTCGGCGAGAAAGTCGGCCGCGTTCTTGGCGACGCGCAACGCGTTCGTGCCGACCGCGCGCACCGCCCCGGGCGCGAACCCGCGCAGCCGCTCGCCGAAGCGGGCGAGCGACTCCAGAGCACGCGCCTGCGTGGCCCGGTCGAGGCGCTTGTCGCGCGTCAGACCCGCGCCGAGCCGCACCGGTTCGCGCAGGCTGTCGAGCGGGTAGATCTGGTCGTCGACGACGCGGCCGATCTGCAGATGAAAGCTGTTCGAGCCGAGATCGACGGCAGCGAGCGAATCGTAGTCCACGAGCCTGAGCCGTCCCCTGTGCGCGTCGACCATAGCACCCCCCACCGGGCGTCGCAACCGCGGCGATCAACCTCCGCGCACCGCCTCCTCGAGCGCAGCGACCGGCAGGTGGCGAACGTCCTTTCCCTTGATCATGTAGATCAGATACTCGGAGATGTTCTTGGCGTGGTCGCCGATCCGCTCGAGCGCCTTGGCGACGAAGATCGTCTCGAGCGCCGGCGAGATCGTGCGCGGATCCTCGATCATGTAGGTCAGCAGCTGCCGCAGGATGGCGCGGAAGCGGTCGTCGACCTCGTCGTCGAGACGCACGATCTCGGGCGTGTCGACGAGATCGAGGCGCGCGAACGCATCGAGCGAACGCTGCAGCATCTCGACGACGACCGCGGCGACCTGCGCGATTTCGGCGTACCCCGGATGCCGCAGCCGATCGCCCGTCGAAAGCGACCGGCTCGCGAGCGCGATTTTCTTCGCCTCGTCGCCGATGCGCTCGAGATCGGTCCCCGTCTTGAGGATCGCCATCACCATGCGCAGATCGCCGGCGGTGGGATTGCGGCGCGCGATGACGCTCGCGACCAGCTCGTCCACCTTCCGCTCGAGCTCGTTCATGCGCAGCTCCTCCGCCGCCACGCGCGTCACGAGCTTCGGGTCGCCCGTGCGCAGCGCCTCGACCGAGTAGCGGATCTGCTGCTCGGCGATCCCGCCCATGGTGAGGATCTGCCGGCGCAGGAGCTCCAGCTCGGCGTCGAACTCCTTGGACGTATGGCTCGGTGACTGCATGGCAGGACTCCCGTCGGCGATGTCCCGCACCCTATTACAGAGATATGACAGTTGTATTTAACCGGGGGCCGTCGTGTAACATCGTCGCGTCCCACCTCATCGATCCCCCCGCATGCTCATCAAGGCCGGAACCCCGCTCGCCGCGCCGGAGAGCCGCCTGCTCAATCGCGAACTCGGGATTCTCGAGTTCAATCGGCGCGTGCTCGCCCAGGCCGAGGACAAGCGCGTGCCGGCGCTGGAGCGCCTGCGGTTCCTCGGCATCGTCAGCTCGAATCTCGACGAGTTCTTCGAAGTGCGCGTCGGCGGCCTGAAGGAGCAGATCAAGCTCGGCGTGCCCGGCATCGGCCCCGACGGCATGAGCGCGCGCGAAGTCTTCGCGCGCGTCTCCCAGGGCGCGCATGCGCTGGTGCAGCGCCAGTACGAGCTCTTCCAGAAGGTGATCGTCCCGGATCTCGCCCGCGAGGGCATCCGGTTCCTGCGCCGCTCCGAATTCACCGAGGCGCAGCGCGCCTGGATCCGCAGCTATTTCGAGCGCGAGATGCTGCCGGTGCTCACGCCGATCGGGCTCGATCCGGCGCACCCCTTCCCGCGCGTGTTCAACAAGAGCCTCAACTTCGCCGTCGAACTCGAGGGCCGCGACGCCTTCGGCCGCGATTCCCGCGCCGCGATCGTGCAGGCGCCGCGCATCCTGCCGCGCGTGATCCGGCTGCCCAGGGAGCTGGCGGCGAAGGACGCGATCAATTTCGTCTTCCTGACCTCGATCCTGCACGAGCACGTCGGCGAGCTGTTCGCGGGGCGCACGACCACGGGCTGCTACCAGTTCCGCGTCACGCGCAACAGCGATCTCTTCGTCGAGGAAGAGGACGTCAAGGACCTGCGCCTCGCGCTGCAGGGCGAGTTGCCGCAGCGCCATTTCGGCGACGCGGTCCGCCTGGAAGTCGCGCACGACTGCCCGGCGCAGATGGTCGAGTTCCTGCTGGAGCAGTTCCAGCTCGGCCCCGCGGATCTCTACCAGGTGAACGGGCCGGTCAACCTCGTCCGGCTGATGCAGGTGCCGGGCGGGATCGATCGCGAGGATCTGCTCTTCCGGCCGTTCATGCCGGGTTTGCCCAAGGCCTTGCGCAAGGGCCTCAAGAAGGGGCGCGACATCTTCGAGGCGGTGCGCGACGGCGACATCCTGCTGCACCATCCGTTCCAGAGCTTCGCGCCGGTCGTGGAATTCGTCGAGCAGGCTGCGAGCGACCCGAACGTGGTCGCGATCAAGCAGACCGTGTATCGCACCGGCACCGACTCCGTGCTCATGGAAGCGCTGATCGAGGCGGCCACGAACGGCAAGGAAGTGACCGCGGTGGTCGAGCTGAAGGCGCGCTTCGACGAAGAGGCGAACATCAACTGGGCGGCGCGGCTGGAAGAGGTCGGCGCCCATGTCGTCTACGGCGTCGTGGGTCACAAGACGCACGCCAAGGCGCTTCTCGTCGTGCGGCGCGAGGACGGCAAGCTGCGCCGCTACGCCCATCTGTCGACCGGCAACTATCACCCGCGCACGGCGCGCCTCTACACGGACTTCGGCCTTTTCACCGCGAACGAAGCGATCACCGCGGAAGTGGCCGACGTCTTCGTGCAACTCACGAGCCTCGGCAAGGCGAGCAAGCTGAAGCACCTCTGGCAGGCGCCGTTCACGCTGCACAACAACGTCATCGACGCGATCCGCAACGAGACGCGCATCGCGAAAGCGGGCAGGCGCGGGCGGATCATCGCCAAGATGAATGCGCTCCTCGAGCCGGACGTCATCGACGCGCTCTACTCGGCCTCGCAGGCGGGCGTCGAGATCGACCTCATTGTTCGCGGCGTGTGCGCCCTGCGTCCGGGCATCCCCGGCGTTTCGGAACGCATCCGCGTGCGCTCGATCGTCGGCAGATTTCTCGAGCACTCGCGCGTCTTCTACTTCCATGCCGACGGCAAGGAGTCCGTCTATCTTTCGAGCGCCGACTGGATGGACCGCAACTTCTTCCGCCGCATCGAGCTCGCGTTCCCGGTGCTCGACAAGAGCCTGAAGCAGCGCGTGATCCGTGAAGGGCTCCGACCCTATCTCGCCGACAACAGCCAGGCCTGGGAGATGGATGCGAACGGCGTGTACACCCGACGCGTGCCGCGCGGCCGGGCGCGCCGAGCGCAGGACGAACTGCTCATGCTCCTCGGCGGCGAGCAGAAGCCGGTGTAGAAGCCGGTTCAGCACGGAGACACGGAGGACACGGAAGAAGGCGTGATCTCCCGCGGGTGTCGTTGCCGTCGCGGCGGCCGAGGCGGACGTAGGTCATCGCCTCCCGCATCGTCCGATCCGTGGCCCTCTGTGTTCCCCGTGTCTCCGTGGTGAATACGAGGCAACCGTTCGTCGCAGCGGTCGCAGCGGGCTCAGGTTCCCACGACGCCGCCGTCCTCGCGACGGATCGCCACGGTCGCCGAGCGCGGGCGGCCCGCAGGATCGTGGTCGGGCCAGTTCGAGTATTGCCGCGGATTCGCGGGATCCGAGCGCTCGCTCGGCGTCTCGCCAGGATGCTGGATGTTCACGAACATCGTGCGTCCATCGGGCGTCAGCGTCGCGCCGGTGACCTCGCAGTTGCGGGGACCGGTCATGAAGCGGCGGATCTCGCCGGTCGCGACGTTCGCCGCGAGCATCTGGTTGTTGCCGATGCGCGCCCAGTCCGCGCTGCGCATCGCGCCGGACGAGGCGTCGGTCTGGATCCAGAGAATGCCGCGCGCGTCGAACGACAGTCCGTCCGGACAGCCGAAGTCGTCGCCCTTGACGGTCCCGCGCCGGGCGGGATCGGGATTCTGCTTGTCGCCCGCGAGGACGAACACGTCCCACTCGAAGCGTGTCGCCGCCGGGTCTCCCCCCGCCTCGCGCCAGCGGACGATGTGGCCGTAGAGGTTCGCGGCACGCGGATTCGCCGCATCCGGTCCGACCTGTCCCTTGCCCCCGCGCTCTGAATTGTTGGTGAGCGCGCAGTACACCTCTTTGGTGACGGGGTGGACCGCGATCCACTCGGGGCGATCCATCCTGGTCGCGCCGACCTGATCGCCCGCCTGCCGGGTGCGAATGCAGATCGCCGCCTGGTCCGGGAAGCCGTTCGCCGCCGTGAGCCCGTTCGCGCCGTGCTCGAGCGCGATCCATTGTCCGGACCCGTCGGCGTCGAACCGCGCGACGTACAGCGTGCCGTGGTCGAGCAGCGCACCGTTCGCCTTCCCCTTCGCCGGATCGTAGCGGTCGCGCGACACGAACTTGTAGACGTATTCGAAGCGCTCGTCGTCGCCCGTGTAGACCACCACCCGCGCGTCGGCGGCGAGCGTCAGCGTCGCGCCCTCGTGCTTGACCCGGCCGAGCGCGGTGCGCTTCACCGGCTTGGACTGCGGATCGTAGGGATCGATCTCCACGACCCAGCCGAAGCGGTTGGCTTCGTTCGGGTTCTGGGCGAGATCGAAGCGCGAGTCGAACTCGTGCCATCGATATCCCCAGCCCCCTTTGCGGATGCCGTAGCGCCCCTGGTCGGCCGCGATGGTCGCGCCCGCCGCGAAGTAGCCGTTGAAGTTCTCCTCGCAGGTCAGGTAAGTGCCCCACGGCGTGCGTCCGCCGGCGCAGTTATTGAGCGTGCCGCGCGCCTCGCGGCCCTCGGGATCCGCGGCCGTCCTGACGAACTCGCTGCCGGCGGCTGGACCGGCGATCGTCATCGGCGTGCTCGCGGTGACGCGCCGCGCATAGGGCGAGGGCCGCACGACGCGCCATTCGCCGCCCGCGAACTCGACCTCGATCACCGACACGCCGTGCGCCGCCTGCGACTTGCGCACCTTCTCCGCGCTCCAGGTCTTCATGCCGTCGGCGTGCAGCAGCCCATCGTCGGTGTACTCGTGGTTCATCGCGAGCAGTCCGCGCGTCGCGCCGCCCGGCCCCTCCGGGAGCGCGAAGAACTCGATCGCGTCGTGATGCATGCCGGCTTGCAGCGCCTGGTCCTCCGCCGAGTTCGACGCGTCGGAACGGAACGCGGGCAGTCCGCTCGCCATGCCGACCGGGTCGCCCCAGCGGTAGAGCACCTGCGCGCGGTAACCGGGCGGCACGATGAACCGGTCCTCGGTCGATGGCGGCACGGACGCGAAGCCGATGGTCGGAGCGCTGCCCATGTCGCTGGTCGCGCAGCCCGTGAGCACGGCGAACGCCGGCAGCGACACCACCGCGCCGGCGATGCCGAGGAAGCGCCGGCGCGTCACCGAGGCCTGCAGGATCTCGTCGAACGTGGGGTTGGCGGAGGCGTTGCTGACGAGCATGTCGTCGAGATGCTTGGTCATGGCGTTCTCTCATGCGGCGAGCGGGCGCGCGCCGCCCAGATAGTGGCGCAGGTAGCGCGGGCTGATGCGCGCAAGGGGCATAAGCATAAACAAGTCCGCCGTATTGAAGTCGGGGTCCCACGCCGGCGCGCCGCCCACCCATGCGCCAAGCCGCAGGTAGCCCTTCAAGAGCGGCGGGACGACGCCCGGCCCGCCGGCGTGAATCTCCTCCATCGGCAGCGGGCAGCGCGGGAACACCCGGTATTCCGGCGGGGCCAGATGCCGCGCCTCGACCTCGCGGTAGATCGCCGCCGCGGAGTCCCCCCCGTCGGCGAGGCTGACGCTAGCGCAACCGATCAGGTGCTCGTAGCCGCCCCGAGCCATGTAGTCGGCGAGCCCGCCCCAAAGGAGCGAGATCACGGCGCCGGTACGGTAGTCCGGGTGGATGCACGATCGGCCGAGCTCGACCGCGCGGGGAAGGAGGTGCGCGACCCGCGCGAGGTCGAACTCCTGCGCGGAGTAACAGCCGCCGGCCTCCCGCGCCGCCTCCGGCGACAGAATGCGGTAGGTCCCGACCACCTCGCCGTTCACCGCGTCGCGCACGAGCAGGTGATCGCAGAGCACGTCGAACCGGTCCTCGTCCACGCCGTGCTCCGGACCCGTGAGCCGCGCGCCCATCTCTTCGGCAAAGACCGCATGGCGCAGGCGCTGCGCCTCCCGCATCTCGCGCATCGTCCGAGCGTACTCGACCACGAACCGCGGTCCGCCGCTCGACCCGACCTTCAAGCTTCTCTCGCGGAGCATCACGTCCCTCTGATGTGAACGAACCGCCGAGGGACGTTAGGTTGCCGAGGTGACGCACAGGTTACGGCTGCGTGAAGTCTCGGTGAACGGCGCGAGATCCTGCCGACAGCGTGCTACATTGCGCGCGGTTTTTCGCGCCCGACTTCAGGAACGATGGAAGAAAAGAGCCCGTTCAAGGGGAAGACCGGACTGCGCCGCATCGTCAACGCGACGGGCTACTCGTTCTCCGGTCTGCGCGACGCGTTCACCCACGAGGACGCGTTCCGTCAGGAATGTCTGTTGGCGCTCGTGCTCGTCGCCGCGGCCCTGCTCCTGCCGGTCTCCGGCCTGGAGCGCGCACTGATGGTCGCGTCGGTGGTTCTCGTGCTGATCGTGGAGTTGCTCAATTCGGCGATCGAGGCCGCTGTCGATCGCGTGTCTCTCGACCGGCACGCGCTCGCGAAGCGCGCGAAGGACATCGGCAGCGCGGCGGTCTTTCTCTCGCTCGTGAACGTCGCTGCGGTCTGGGGCTTCATTCTGTTCGGTTGAGCGCGGGGCGGTCCGCCTCGCGCGATCCATCGAGCGGGCCGGCGCCTCGTCACCGAAGCTTCAAGGAACCTTCACGCCAGCTTCACCGGCCGGGCCGACCATGCGCCGCTATGGGCGCATCCGACTCCCCGTCGACCCGGCCGCTCGCGCTCTCGGTCGTCACCGAGACGTTTCCGCCGGAGGTGAACGGCGTCGCGCGGACGATCGGCACGATGGTCGACGCGCTCCGGGGGCGCGGCCACCGCATCGAACTCATCCGTCCGCGCCAGGGGCGCAATGATGCGCCGGCGAGCACGCGGCACTTCGAGGAGGTGCTGAAGCGCGGCATGCCCATCCCGAGCTACCGCGAGCTGCGGCTCGGGCTGCCGGCCAAGCGCGCCCTGCTCGCGCGGTGGCGCGCGCGGCGGCCGGACATCGTGCACGTCGTCACCGAAGGGCCACTCGGCTGGTCGGCGGTCGCGGCCGCCCGCCAGTTGGGCGTGCCCGTCGCGTCGGATTTCCACACGAACTTTCACACCTACAGTCGCCACTACGGGTTCGGGCCCTTCGCCGGCGTCGTCGCCGGATATCTGCGCTCGCTCCACAATCGCGCCGACTGCACGATGGTGCCCACAGGCGAGCTGAAAGCCGAACTCGAGGCGGCGGGCTTCCAGCGCCTCGAGGTCGTGGGGCGGGGCATCGACCAGCGCGTCTTCGCACCGGAGAGACGCGACGCGCGCATCCGCGCGAGCTGGGGCTGCCGGGCCGACGAGCCGGTCGCGCTTTACGTCGGTCGGCTGGCGCCGGAGAAAGGCCTGGCGCTATTCGTCGAGGCCGCCCTCGCCGCGCGTGTCGCGAACCCTGCGCTGCGCGTCGTGCTGGTCGGAGACGGCCCCGACGCCGCCTCGCTGCGAAAGCGGCATCCCGATTTCGTGTTCGCCGGCATGCGGTTCGGCAGCGATCTCGCGGCGCATTACGCTTCGGGCGACGTTTTCGTGTTCCCGAGCACCACGGAGACGTTCGGCAACGTCACGACCGAAGCCCTCGCGAGCGGGCTCGCGGTCGTCGCGTTCGACTACGCGGCCGCACGCCAATACATCCGGCACGGCCATAGCGGTCTGCTCGCGCGGCCGGGAGATCGCGACGCCTTCGTCGCGCATGCGCAATCGCTCGCCGCGGACGCCGTGCTGCGCGAGCGGCTGCGCAGCGAGGCCGCGCAGGTCGGCGCCGGCCTGTCCTGGCCGCGCGTGATCGACGACCTCGAAGCGGTATTCCTCCGTCTCATCGCTCGGCGCAGCGACGAGAACCGCACCGCATCCGCGCGCTTCCTGCGCACGGAGAGCGACCATGCGTCGTCCTGATCTGAGCCTCCGCGCGCTCGCTTCCCTCGACGCCGCGGCGACGCTGCGCGCGAACCGCGCGCTCGCGCGGCGCGGCGTGCCAGGGTTCTTCCGGATCGTCAGCCGGCTCGGCGACGGCATCCTCTGGTACGCGTTGATGGGCGCCGTCCTGGCGATCGACGGGCGGGACGCGATCGCGCCCGTCGCGCACATGCTCGGCGTCGGGATCGGCGGCCTCGCCCTCTACAAGTGGCTCAAGCTGCGCACTGCGCGCCCGCGACCCTATGAGGTGCATCACGCCATCCGCCTCGGCGCCGACCCGCTCGACGCGTTCAGCTTCCCTTCCGGGCACACGCTGCACGCGGTCGCATTCGCGATCCTCTTCGCCGCCTACTACCCGGTGCTCGCGCCGGTCGTGGCGCCGTTCGCCCTGCTCGTCGCCGCCTCGCGGCTCATCCTCGGCTTGCACTATCCGAGCGACGTGGTGGCCGGCGCAGCGATCGGCGCGGCGCTCGCTTTCGGCACGCTCGCGCTGCTCTGAGGGCTCTGCGGGCCGACACACCGCTTCTTCGCGGCCCGTCGCGCTGGTCGAGGGCGCGCCGGCGATCTGCGCGCCGTCTCTGTTACCGAAATATTTCGCCTGCAATACGCGCTCTCGAGCGCCCCCTCGAATTCGCACCGGCAAGGCGGAAATACGCGCCGCAGCGCACTAGAATGAATTGCTTCTCATCATTCATGAAGGAAAGGCAATGGCAGCTCCCATCGTTCCCTTTGCGCTCGGCGCACTCGCAGGCGCCGTCCTCGCGCTGGCCGCGCCGGTCGTTTCGCGCAACAGTCAACCGGCGTTGAAGGAAATCATCAAGGCAGCGCTGGTGCTCGCGCGCCAGGTTCAGGTCAAGGCGGTCGAGTTCGTTGAGACGCTCGAAGACACCTACGCCGAGGCCCGTCTCGAAGCCGCGACAACCGCGTCCGCGCCGGCCTCGTCGGGCGGGGCCGCGCCCGCGCGCAAGCGCGCGTCGGACGGCAGAGCCAGATCTCCCGCGCGCAAGACCGCCAAGCGAGTGACGCGCCGCGCCGCAGCCGAGGCGACCGCCAATGCCTGAACATGCGCCGCGCGCCGAGTTGGCACATGCCATGGAGGGCCGCACGCGGCTGCGATTCCGCGAGCACGCCGGCGACGCCGGCGCACTCGCCGCCATCGCCACCCGGCTCGGCGAACTGGATGGCATCGAAACGGTGAGCATCCGCGCGTTCAGCGGCACGGTCGTGATGACCCACGAGGGTCGGTTCGACGAATACGCCGAACGCGCGGTGCGCGCGGGGATGCTTCAGCTCGTCGCGGCCGACCCCGATGCCGGCCGCGATCAACCGCTCGTGCCGACCGCGCGCGCCGCACCCGCGCTCGCGGCCGCTGCGTTCGCTGTCTTCGGACTTCTGCAGATCGGCGAGAAACGGATCCTCCCGCCTGCGGTCACGTTGTTCTGGTACGCGACCGAACTCTTCCGGCGCGCACGCCGCGCGGCCGACTGACCCCGGCGCGCGTCCGCGTCATCGCGCGAGATCGGCCGCGAGGTCGACGGCCTCCCACGGCACGTCGAGGTCGACGCGACCGACTTGCCCGTACACGGCGAGCGGCTTGAAGAACCCCCGCTCGCCGGCCGCGGCCGCGCGCCGGCGCAGGCCGAAGCGCGCTTCGATCGCCGCAGGCCGGAAATCGGCGGCCTGCAGGACGCGATCGGCGATGTCGTCGTCGGGGATCCTGCCCGTGTCGAAGGTGTCGACCGCCACGCTGATCGGGTGTGCGCTCCCGATCGCATACGAGAGATGCACCTCGCAGCGCTCGGCGAGGCCGGCGGCGACGATGTTCTTCGCAGCGTGGCGCGCCGCGTACGCGCCGATCCGGTCGATACGCGACGGATCCTTGCCCGAGAGCGCCGCCCCGCTCTGGCGTGCGTATTCCCCGTAGGTGTCGATGCCGTTCTTGCGCCCGGTGAGGCCCGAATGCTTCGCCGGCCCGCCGACGAGGTAGGGGCCGCCCGGGTTCACGTGAACGGTGCAGGAAGCATCGGGCCTGAGCGCCTCGTCGCGGAAGGCCCGCTTGATCACCAGTTCGCGCATCGCTTCCTCGACCATCGATTTCCGCAACGGGCGATCGGCGGTCGCCGCAGTGATGGTCAGGCTGTTGATCCCGACCGGCTTCCCGTCGCGGTAATGCACGGCGACCTGGGTCTTGCCGTCGGGCCCCAGCCAATCGAGCCCGCGTCCCCGCGCCGCCTCGAGCTCGCGCGCGAGCTTGTGCGCGAGCCAGATCGGCATCGGCATGAACGCAGCCGTTTCGCGGCAGGCGAATCCGAACGCGTTGGCCTGCTCCTGCGCGGGCTCCGACCCGTCACGGCGCGCGTCCGGACGCGCCGAGCCGTCGAGCGGCGTGAAGCTCGTGAGGATCGAGCAGCTGCGCGCGTCGAAGCTTTCGCCCGTGTAGCCCACGTCGGCGATCACACCCCGCGCGAGCGTCGGCATGTCCACGTTCGCCTGGGCCGCGAACCGGGCGGCGAGGAAGAGCACGCCGGTCGCGATGGCGCACTCGACGATGATGCGGGCGTCCTCGTCCTGCTGCAGGAACGCATCGACCGCAGCGTCGCTGATCTGGTCGCAGAGCTTGTCGGGGTGACCGGGCGTGACCGACTCCGACGTGAAGATCATTTCCTTGAGCGTCATGAGGTGTTCCTTGCCGTAGGGATGCGGGCGTGCCGCGCCCCGCGAATGATCGCCCCGATCGCCTCGTTGGCGGCCACCGAGCCCAAGCCCACTGCGAGGATCGCCGCGAGGTCGGAGGCCGCCAGCGGCGTGAGGCCGAGCAGCCGCCGCGTGAACGGTGCGAGCTGCGCGCCCGCCTGCATCGCGAGGCACGCAGCGAGCGCGGCGTAGAGCTTTCGGTTCGGCGGACGGCGCAGCTCCTCGAGGATCCCATGGTGCTCGGAGCGGCAGACGACCGCGTGCGCGAGCTGCGAAAGTGTGAGCCCATGGAACGCAACCGTGCTCGCGCGGGACGGCGAGGGCGTGGGCGCGGCCTGGTGCGGACCGCGTGCACCGCCTTCGGCGAGGAACGCGGCGAGCGTTGCGCCGCCGAGCACCGAGCCTTCCACCAGCAGCCGTCGGAAGTCGCGCGGCGCCAGGATCGGCGCACGCGGATCGTGCGGCGGCTCCGCAAGCACGTCCGGCTCCGGCGGCTCGAGTCCGAGCGCGAGGCCCGGCAGCACGTCGGTCACCAGATTGAGCCAGAGGAGCTGCATCGGCTTGAGCGGCTCGGGCCACCCGGCGATGGCGGCACCGAGCATGACCATGGTCTCGGCAGAGTTGGTGCTCACCAGAAAGCGCAGCACTTTTCGGATGTTCGCGTAGGTCGCCCGCCCGAGGCGCACGGCCTCGACCACGCCGTCCAGATCGTCGGTGGCGAGCACGATGTCGGCGACCTCGCGCGCGACGTCGGTCCCGCCGGCACCCATGGCAACGCCGACGTCCGCGGCCTTGAGCGCAGGACCGTCGTTGATGCCGTCTCCGGTCATCGCGACGATGCGGCCGTCGGCCTGCAGCGCGCGCACGATCTCGAGCTTGTCGACCGGGCTCACGCGCGCGAACACGTGCGGGTTCGCAGCGATGGCAGCGAGGACCTTGGGATCGACGCCCTTCACCTGCCCTGCTTCGAGGACGCGGATCTCGCCGCCATCGCCGAGGTCGAGCTCCCGCGCGATCGCGAATGCGGTCGCACTCTGGTCGCCGGTGATCATGACCGTGCGAATGCCGGCGCCATGCAGCGTCTTGATGGCCCGCACGGACCCCGCGCGGATCGGGTTCGCCAGTCCCGCCAGCCCGAGCCAGGTGAGGCCCTTGTCGCTCCTCGCACCGCCCGCGCCCGGGCGAAACGCCATGCCCAGCACGCGCAGCGCCTTTCCGGCCATGCGCTGGTTCGCTTTGAGGATCTCGCTCCGCGCGGCCGCGTCGATCGGCAACCGGCCCTCGCGCCCGAGTACGTGGCTGCAGCGCTCGAGCACTTCCACCGGATCGCCCTTCACGTAGAGCACGCGCGCGCGCCCGGCGCCGTGAAGCGTGCTCATCCGTTTGCGGCCCAGCGTCCGCGGCACGGTCGCGAGCACCGGCGCGGCGCGGCGCGCCGCGGCGACATCGACGCCGAGGTCGAGCGCAGCCTGCACCAGCGCGGTCTCTGTGGGCGTCCCGCCGACGATCGTCGCGCCATTCGCCTTGCCGAGGGTCGCGTCGCTGCAAAGCGACGCCGCTTCGAACATGCGCGCAGCGAGGTCCCTCGCCGCCCCGTCCGCCGGTTGTCCGTCGCGCGTCATGCGGCCGCCGTCGAGGGCGTAGCGCTCGCCGCCGACGTGGATCGCGACGGCCGCCATACGGTTTTCCGTGAGCGTACCGGTCTTGTCGAGACCGACGACCTGCACCGCGCCGAGCGTCTCGACAGCCTCGATCTTGCGCACGAGCACGTTCCGTCGGCGCATGTCCTGCACGCCCAGCGCGAGCGTCGTCGTCGCGACGGCGGGCAGGCCCTCGGGGATCGCGGCAACCGCCAGCGCGATCGCACTGCGGAGCATCGGCACCAGACCCTGGCCCCGCAAGAGCCCGAGCGCCAGCACGCCGGCGCAGATGAGGCCGTTCGCGATCACGAGTTCGCGTCCGACCTCGCCGAGCTGCCGCTGGATCGGCGTCTCCGGCGGACGCACCGAGCCGAGCAGGCCCTGAATCTGGCCGATCTCGGTCTCCGCGCCGGTGGCCGTAACGATCGCCAGGCCGCGCCCGCCGGTCACGGCAGTGCCCCGGAACACGAAGTTGACGCGGTCGCCGAGAGGCACCTCCGGACGCAGCCTGACCGTGGCGTCTTTGTGGACGGGCAGTGCCTCGCCGGTCAGCGCCGCCTCGTTCACCGTCAGGTCGTCCGCCGCGACGAGCCGTGCGTCGGCGGGAACGAGCGTGCCCGGCTCGAGCTCGATGAGATCGCCTCGAACCAGAGCCGCGGGCAGCACTTCGTGCCGCCGCCCGTCGCGGATCACGCGCACCGGGTGCGGCGCATAGCTCGCCAGCCCGAGAATCGTGCGCTCCGCCTGCCTCTCGGTGGCGGTCGCGATCCCCGCGTTGAGCAGCACCACGCCGGCGATCGCGATCGCGTCGGCGAGGCCGCCGGTAAGCAGGGAGACGAGGGCGGATGCGTCGAGCAGCGCGATCGGGAGGGTCGTGAGCTGCTCCCGGAAGATCGCTCCCGCCGAACGCGGCTCGCTGCGCGGCAGCTCGTTGGGCCCGAACTTGCGCAGCCGAAACGCGGCCTCGGCGTCGGCCAATCCCGAGATGCGATTTGCCGCGAGGCGCGAGATCGCCTGCTGCAGCGGCAGGCTGTGCCACGCGGGTCCGGCGTGCGGCGCAACGCCCGCGTCGACGCGTACGGGCTGCCGGTCACGGATGGCCGATCGCGGAGCCGACGCCGCGCCGCCGGACGCGCCGTTCGCGCTGACTCGCCCATTCGCGCGCGCGCCGCGCGCCGCGGCCGCGACGGCGGTGGCGAGCGACGCCGAAGTCGCGGGCGGCGCGAACGCGACGAGCACGGACCCGGTCAGTGCGCTCGCGGATGCCTTGGCGACGCCGGCGAGATCGGCCAACGCCGCAGTGACTGCCTGCGCACGGGCGGGACGGTCGATGATCGCCTCGCAACGAAACCGGACCCGACCAGGCACCGTGTCGTGCAGGACATCGAGCCCCGCCATGGCATGAGAGATCGCGCCCGCCGCGACGCTCGCGTCCGCGTCGGCGCGCGGGGCGAATCGCGTTCGGCGCGGCGTGCGGCGGGTGCGGTTCGAGCTTGCTGCCGGCTTGCGGCGGCTCGCGCTCTGTTTGGTCACGGCGCGAAGTAATTGTTCGGGTTAGGCGCCGGCAACGCGAGGCGCGAAGCCAATTTAGCTCGCACCGTCGCCAGTGAGAATCGCTCGACCCGCATCTCGCGACGGTTTCACGAAAACTTCATCCGGCCGTCACATCCGGCGCGTGGCCGATTCCCCGCGCACGCCCGAAGCCGGGTCATCGCGTCGCAACGAATTCGTCATGGACGCGTCATGTGCGGCCCCTACCCTGCGCGGCGACGCGAAGAACGAGATACAAGCGCCCAGCCCATGAGCGTTTTCGTCCGAGCGAAGATCCCGAAGTCGCGGTCCGCAACCGCGCCTGAATGGCTCCGAGGCGGGCTGCCTCCTGGCAGCGCGCCCTGCACCGGCGCATCGGACGAGCGGCGGCGCCGATGACCCGCCGCGTGCGCGCGATCTTCATCTCCGACGTCCACCTCGGCACCCGCGCGTGCCAGGCCGACCGGCTGCTCGAACTCCTGCGCAGCTACGACTCCGACTACCTGTTCCTCGTCGGGGACATCGTCGACTTCTGGGCGATGAAGCGGCGCGGCGTCTACTGGTCCGCCGCCCAGAACACGCTCGTGCAGAAGATCCTCAAGCGGGCACGCCACCACACCCATGTCGTCTTCATTCCCGGCAATCACGACGAGGTCGCGCGCGACCACGTCGGCACCTCGTTCGGCAACATCCAGGTGCTGCGCGAGTACCTGCACACGGCCGCGGACGGACGACGCTACCTCCTGCTGCACGGCGACGAGTTCGACGGCGTGACGAAGTACCACCGCTGGCTCGCCGTCCTCGGCGACCACGCCTACGCGGTCGTCGTGCGCTTGAACGTCCTTCTCTCGTGGGCGCGCCGCAGCCTCGGCATCGCCGGGTACTGGTCGCTCGCAGGCTATGCCAAGAGCAAGGTCAAGAAAGCGGTCAACTTCGTCTTCGACTTCGAGGAGGCCGTGGTCCGGCACGCCAGGGAGCGCGGCGTCGACGGCGTCATCTGCGGACATATCCACGCGGCGACGATCCGCGACGTCGACGGCCTCGCCTACCTGAACTGCGGCGACTGGGTCGACAGCTGCACGGCGATCGTCGAGCACGACGACGGCCGCATGGAGCTCCTGCGGATCGGGCTGGGGCAGACCGGCGCGGCGAAGCCGATGGCGCTCGAGCCGCGCTCGCCGCGTCCGGAGATCGAAGCGCCGCCGGTCGTTGCCGAGGAGGCGGCCTGAAGGCCGGCAGGATGCGGATCCTCTTCGTTTCGGACGTCTATTTCCCGCGCATCAACGGCGTCTCCACCTCGATCGAGACCTTCCGCGCGGAGCTCGCGCGCCTGGGACACGAGAGCGTCCTCGTCTGCCCGGCGTACCCGGGAGCCGAGGCGCCGGAGCCCGGCCTCGTACGGCTGCCCGCACGGCCCGTGCCGCGCGACCCCGAGGATCGGGCGATGCAGTGGGGCCGGGTCGGGCGGCTCGAGCGCGTGCTCGGCGGCGAGCGCTTCGATCTCGTTCACGTGCAAACGCCGTTCCTCGCGCATTACGCCGGGCTTCGCTATGCGCGCGCCGCGGGCGTTCCGGTGGTCGCGACCTATCACACGCTGTTCGAGGAGTATCTCTACCACTACGTCCCGTTCGCGCCGAAGGGCTGGATGAAGGGCCTCGCGCGCCGCTTCTCCCGCGGGCAGTGCAACGCGCTCGATGCGGTGGTCGTGCCGTCGGGCCCGATGCGCGACACGCTCGCCGCGTACGGTGTCACGGCGCCGATGCACGTCATCCCGACCGGCCTTCCGGCACACGCGTTCGGCGGCGGCGACGGCAGCGCCTTCCGCGCGCGGCACGGCATCGCCCCGAAACGCCCGGTGCTCCTTTTCGTGGGCCGGGTCGCGTTCGAGAAGAACATCGGCTTCTTGCTGGAGATGCTGGTGCATGTCCGGCGCGCTGTTCCCGACGCCCTGCTCGTCGTCTGCGGCGCCGGACCGGCCGAAGAGAGCCTCGCCCGGCGCGCGCGCGAGCTCGGAATCGCCGACGGTACGCGCTTTATCGGATACCTCGACCGGTCGACCCAGCTTCCCGACTGCTACCGCGCCGCCGACCTCTTCGTGTTCGCCTCGCGCACCGAGACGCAAGGCCTCGTCCTGTTGGAATCGATGGCCTGCGGCACGCCGGTGGTCGCCCTGGCGGTCATGGGCACGCGCGATGTGCTCAGCGAGGGCGAAGGCGCGCGCATCGCACCGGACGATCCGGCGGCATTCGCGGACGTCGTCGTGGGCGTGCTGCGGGATCCCTCGGCGCGCTCGCGCCTCGCGCTGCGCGCCGTCGGCTACGCGGCGACGTGGAGCGCGAGCGCAACTGCGGAACGGCTCGCGCAGCTCTACGCAGACCTCGTCGCAAACGCGTCCGGCAGACAGCCGCCCGCATTCGCCGCCGCACCTCGTGCCGCGAAGGCGACGCCCGCCGCGTGACCGACGTGCCGCTCAACCGGGCGGCAGAAATCGGCCGCGGGCGAGCGCGACAGCCGTGCGCAGTGCGACGTACAGCGCGATCGCATTCGCGAGCGCGAACAGGCCGACGGCCAGCACGGTCAGGCCGGTTTCGGGATAGCCGAGCGCGAACCGGATCGCGGCATTCGACAGCGCAGCCGCAGGAAAGGTGAACGCCCACCAGGGCGGACCGAACGGCGCGGCGGCGAACCAGCGCGCGAGTCCGGCGAGGAGGGCCGCGAGAAACAGCGCATAGCCGAAGAAGAGCGCCGCGAGCGCATCCGGTGCGCCTTCGGAAAGCACGATCCACGCGACGGCGCCGATGGCAGGCGGCGCGAGCTCGATCGCGACCAGCGGTCGCATCGGAGGCGGCAGGGGCTCGCCGAAGAGGAGCCGGTGCAGCGACACCGACGCGCCGATCAGCCATGCGAACAGGCCGGCGCCGAAGAGCATGACGCCCAGGCCGGGCATGCCGAGGACGCCGGCGCCGAGCGCGCCGAGCAGGCCGCCTGCAACCAGCGGGAAATGCAGCGTCGGCGTGAAGCTCGAGAGCTCGCGCCGCTCGCTCACCCAGCGCCCGACCAGCCCGGCGCCGAGTGCGACGGCGCCGAAGGCCCCCACCAGAAGGATGGGTCGCGCGAGCGCCGGCGTCCAGGCATCGAAGAGCGGCACCAGGAGGCACAGCGTCGCCGGCGCGAGCGTGTACGGGGCGCCATGCGAGGGATGCGCGAGCTCGGCGTCGAACCGTTCACGCGCCGTAACGAACTTGACGGCGAGGAGCGCGGTCACGACGAGCCATGCGATGCCGGCGAGGACGATCAGCCCGAAGCCCGGCGCCGCGGGCCATGCCAGGAGCTGTGCCGCCTGAAGCCACGCCCCGCCGAGCCCGGCGAGTCCCATCACGATCGAATAGAGCCCCGCCGGTACGCGCGCCGCGAGCGACGGTTTCTTGCCGGGTTGGTCGGATGCCATGGTCTCTCTCGACTTCGCAGGGCCGTGGGCCAGTGCCGCGCGCCTAGCGCCAGAACGGATCGTGGCGCCGGAAGGCCTTCCAGCGCGCGGCGAGCTCCGTGGTGCCATGGTGCGCGGCGCCACCCACCCAGCCGCGCACGATGCCGACCGAGGCCGCATCTGGCGGCGTCTTGCCCGCGCCCTCCAGCTCCCCGAGGAGCTTCGTGGTCACGGCCGCGTCGTTCAGCGCCCCGAGCACGTCCTGGAGCTCCGCCAGCGCGCCGGCAAAGCGCTTCGCGCGCTTGCCCGGAAAAAGCGGGGCGAAAAACTCCGCCGCGTAGCGGAGCTTCTTGCCGGCAATGCGCGTCGCGTGGCGTTCTTCCGCCGTCGCCGTGGCGAGGCGCGCGCCCCGCTTGCCGAGCTTGCGATGGCGCGAGTCGAGAATGCCGGCGGCGTACTCGCGCGCGGGCTTTCCGAGCCATGCCGACGCCTCGTCGCGCGGCGCCAGCGTCGCGTCGGTGAGCGCGAGCCCGAGCCGCAGCAGACGCTTCTGGAACTCGCGCGCAGCGACGACCTCCGCCGCTTCCCGATCGTGCGCCCGTCGCAGCTGGCCCGCGCGCACCCGGATGCCCTTGAGGCCCGTCACGGCGGGAAACGCAGCGACGATCGGCGGCAGCGTCTCGGTCGCGAACACGTCCCAGTCGCGCGCCGGCCCGAGCGCTTGCTGCAGCGCGCGCAAGTCGTCGAGCAACGCCGCATGAATCGACGCCGCGAGCGGCGCGCGCGCGAGCGCGAGGATCGAGCGCAGGCGGCGCAGGCCGACGCGGAGCTGGTGCAGGTACTCCGGATCGGCCGCCTCGACGGTGCCCGCCTCGTTCGCCTGCATTTGCCCGATCGCAGCCCACGCGATGCGCCGCAGCGCCTCGCCCGCGGTCATACGCGGATCCAGCGCCACCGCGGCGGCCTTGCGCGGCCCCGGCGCGCGCGCTTCCGCGAGCGCGAACCCCCTCTCGGCTTTGCTCGCCGCACCGAGGCGCAGCGGGATGTCGTCGCACACCGCGAGCGCGAGCGCGAAAGCCGTCGCCGGCGAGCCTCCACGCATCTCGATCTCGGCTTCAGCGATCGGCTCGACCTTGCCCGCCGCACGAATTTCGCCGACATCGAGCGCCAGCTCGCCTGCCGAGCCATCGGGAAACGCGAGCGGCACCGAGGTGCGCGTGAACTCGGTGACGAACACCGGCGCGAGCCCCTCGCGCACGCGCGGCCGCGAGAAGAGCTTCGCGAACGGCGAGTCCGCCAGAAGCGCGAGGTCGACGCGGTCCGCGGCGAGCGGCCACTCGATCTCCTCGCGCCGATGCAGCCCGCCCGCGCCTTCGCCTCCCGCCTTGACGGTCTGGATCCAGCGCGCGCCCTCCTGGCGAACGCGCAAGGCGATGCCGGCCCGGCCGAGATCGCGCTCCGGCGTGTCGAAATAGGTCGCGACGAATCGCAGCGTGCGCGCACGCCCCGCTTTGAGCGCCATGACCGCGGGATGCCGCAGCAGTCGGCGGCCGTCGCGCGGCTCGAGCAGAAGCTTCAGCTCGATTTCCGTCGGGGTGCCGGTCACGGGTCTACCGCCGTCCGGCCGAAAAGACGCCGGTCACCTCGCGGATTTCCGCGAGCGCGCGCGCGAGCTGGTCGACGCCGGCGACCTCGACCGTGAACGCCATGGTCGCGACATGCTGCCGGCTCGCCGTGTTGACGGCGGTCACGTTGATCCGCTGGCGCGAGAACACTTCGGAGACGTCGCGCAGCAGGCCCTGCCGGTCGTGGGCCTGCACGACCAGGTCGACGGCGAACACGCCGGCGTTCTGCTCGCCCCAGTGCGCCTCGATGGCGCGCTCCGGATGCGCCCGCAGGAGCGCCGCGAGGCTTTTGCAGCCGGCACGATGGATCGAGACCCCGCGGCCGCGCGTGACGAACCCCACGATGCCGTCGGGCGGCGCGGGCTTGCAGCACCGCGCGAGTTGCGTGAGCAGGCGGTCCACGCCCACGATCAGGATGCCGCTTCCGCCCGCCTCGGCTTTCGACTTCTTCGCGACGACGGGCTCGGGCTCCGGCGCAGCCGGCGCCTCGCCGCGCAGCGCGTTCTGGATCTCGCGCGGCCGGATCACTTCGCGCCCGACCGCGGCGAAGAAATCGTCCGTCTTGTCGTAGCCGAACGTCTGCGCGAGCGCGTCGAGGCTCGCGCCGGTCTGGCCCTCGCGCTGCATCTCGCGCTCCACCGCCGCGCGGCCGTCGGCGATCGTCTGTGCGAGCTCGGTCGCGTTGAACCACTGCCGTACCTTGTTCTTCGCGCGCGAGCTGGCGAGATAGCCGAGGTTCGGGTTCAGCCAGTCGCGCGACGGGCCGCCGGTCTTGGCGGCGATGATCTCGACGCGCTGGCCGTTCTGCAGCTTGTAGTCGAGCGGCACCATCACGCCATCCACCTTCGCGCCGCGGCATCGGTGGCCGAGATCGGTGTGCAGCGCGTAGGCGAAGTCGATCGGCGTCGCGCCATGCGCCAGGTCGACCACGCGCCCCTGCGGCGTGAGCACGTAGACGGTCTCGTCGAGCGCGGCCCGCTTGAACTGCTCTTTCCAGTCGGACGAGTCGACGACCTCGTCGCGCCACGCGAGCACCTGCCGCAGCAGCGCGATCTTCTCGTCGAAGGGGTCGTGCTTCGCTTTCTCCTTGTACCGCCAGTGCGCCGCAACGCCGAGCTCCGCGTGCCGGTGCATCTCCCAGGTGCGGATCTGCACTTCGACCGGGCGTCCGTCCGGCCCGACCACCGCAGTGTGGAGCGAGCGGTAGTCGTTGCCCTTCGGGCGCGATATGTAGTCGTCGAACTCCTTCGGGATCGGCGTCCAGAGGTTGTGCACGACGCCGAGCGCCGTGTAGCAGTCCTTCACCGTGTCGACGACGATGCGCAGCGCCCGGACGTCGTAGAGCTCCGAGAAATCGATCCCCTTGCCGCGCATCTTGTTGTAGATGGAGAAGATGTGCTTGGGCCGGCCCGCGAGCTCGGCCTTCACCCCTGCCGCCGCCAGCTCGCGCGAGAGCGTCGCCATGGCCGCGGCGATGAAGGACTCGCGCTCGCCGCGCTTCTCGTCGAGCATCGACGCGATGCGCTTGTAGAGATCCGGCTCGAGGAACCGGAACGACATGTCCTCGAGTTCCCACTTGAGCTGCCAGATGCCGAGCCGGTTGGCGAGCGGAGCGTAGAGATCGAGCGTTTCCTGCGCCACCGGGCGGCGGACTTCGTCGGCCGCCCTGGCGAGGAAGGCGAGCGTCTGGGTGCGGCTCGCGAGCCGGATGATCACGACGCGGATGTCCTCGACCATCGCGAGCAGCATCTTGCGCAGCACCTCGGCCTGCGCCGCCTTGTTCGCGCTCTTCTCCTGCGCCGCGAGACCGCGCGTCACGACGCGCAGCGTGTTGAGCCGCGCGATGCCTTCGACGATCGTGGTGACCGCGGCGCCGAACTCCTGATCGAGCTTGCCGTGGGCGTCGTCGAGGTACGAGGGGATGCCGAACAGGATCGCGCCGGCGCGCGCTTCGCCGTCGAGCTTCAGCTCGGCGAGCCGCCGCGCGACGCCGAACGCGTGCTGCATCGCGCCCTCGCCGGTGCCGAGCGTCTTGCCTTCGTAGACGGGCGCGGCGAAATCGAGTGCGCGCGCCACGAGATCGCGCTCGGCTCCGTCGAGGCCGGCGGCGACGGTGTCGAGCACTTCGGCGGAATCGTTGGCGGCGATGCGGGCGACGGAAACCATGGGACACTCAGGCGCCGGAAGAACGCCGGCGCGCTCGCGCGGAGTTCGCACTGCGGACGCCGGGTATTATGCCATCCGCAGATTGCGCTTCACCGGGCTGCGGCGTGTGAACCCCTCGCCGATTCGCGGATCGACTCCCCCGACATGCCTTTCCTCAAATCCTGGCGGCGCAAACGGCGGCTCGAGCGCGTGACGGTGGAGCCCGCGCTGTGGGAGCGCGTCGTCGCCGCCTACGAGTTCCTTTCCGACCTGTCGCCCGACGAGCGCGTGCGGTTGCGCGACCTCGTGGTCCTCTTTCTCGGCGAGAAGGAGCTGCATGGCGCCCAGGGCATGCGCATCACCGACGAGATCGGCGTCGCGATCGCCGCGCAGGCGTGCCTGCCGATCCTCGAGCTGGGGCTCGACGTCTACGACGGCTTCGTCGGCGTCGTCGTCTACCCGGGCCAGTTTCAGGTGCGGCGCTCCGAGGTCGACGAGGACGGCGTGCTCCACGAGTGGGGCGACGAGCTCTCCGGGGAGGCGATGCCCGGCGGCCCGGTCGTCCTTTCGTGGCAGGACGTCGACATGAGCGGCGCGGGCTACAACGTCGTCATCCACGAGTTCGCGCACAAGATCGACATGCTCCACGGCGACGCCGACGGCTACCCGACGCCGCACGCGGGGATGGACGCGGGCCGGTGGTACGACGTCCTGGAGACGCATTTCCGGCGATTCTGCGAGCGCGTCGACGCCGGCGAGGAGACGCCTTTCGACGAGTACGCCGCCGAGCATCCCGCGGAGTTCTTCGCGGTCATGAGCGAGGAGTTCTTCACCGACCCGATCCTGCTGCGCGACGAGCTGCCGGAGCTGTACGCCCAGCTCGCGCTCTTCTATCGGCAGGACCCGGCCGCGCGGGTGGAGCGCGCGGAGCGCGAGACGCGTGGACGGTAGCGGAGCGCAGCCCAGAGGCGTTCGACCACGCACTTGGGAGCCTCAGCGCCGCGGCGCGCCGAAGCCGGGCGCGGGAGCGGTCGCCGGAAACGCATTCTGCTCCGATCCAGAGTGCTCCACACGAGAACTTCCCTGCGTCCGTCACGCCTCCGTGACGACCTGCGCTAGCCGCGGGACAGGAACTCCCGGATCGGCGCGATCTGACTTTCCGCGAGGAGCGTCGGCGCGTGGCCCACGCCGGGGAACTCGACCAGCTCGGCCTTCGGGCCTCGGCGCGACATTTCGAGCGCCGTCTCGTGCGTGAGGAGATCCGACTCGGCGCCGCGCAGGAGCAGCGTCGGCACCCTCACCGCATCCCACACGGCCCACAGGTCGGTGTCCTTGAACGGGCGCTGCGCGTTGTAGGGCTCTGCGATGCGCGGGTCGTAGTGCATGCGAAAGCCGCCCTCCGCAAGCGGACGCACCACGTGCTCGGTGAGCGTTCGCCACTGGCCGTCGCTGTGCGGGCCGAACGGCGCGCTGACCGCCCGCACATAGGCTTGGGCGTCGGCGAACGATGCGAAGGTCGGCGCCTTGCCGATGTACGTGCCGATGCGTTCGAGCGCGACCGCGGTGATCACCGGCCCGAAGTCGTTCGCCACGTAACGCCGAATCGGCGACTCGGGCTGCGCGGCGATCACCATGCCCGTAAGGGCGCCGAGAGAGGTGCCCACCCAGTCGACCGACTCCGCGTCGAGCCGCGCGATCACCGTGACGAGATCGTTGACGTAGGTCGGCACGACGTATTCGAGCGGCTGCTTCAGCCAGTCGCTCTCGCCGCGCCCCGGGAGGTCCACCGAGACCACGCGGAAATCGCCGGCGAGCGACTCGGCGAGCATGTCGAAGTCCCGCGCGCAGCGCGAGAGCCCGTGAACGCACACGACGACGCGCTCGTTCTTCGGATCGCCCCATTCGAAGTAGGCGACCCGGTGCAGCCCGGTGGGGCTCGCACACAACACGCGGCGGCGGCGGAACGGCTCGGCCATCACGCTCTCCCTGCGGCTGCGGACTGCAGCCAGTGCGTCGCGACGACGCCGGCGGCGCGGCGCGCCGCGTCGTCGAGCGATTCGTAGACGAGGCCGCCGGACTCGGCGGTCATGAGTCGCTTGAGCTTCTCGGCGCGGAGGTTCGCCGGGTGCACGCGATAGCCGTAGAGCTCGAACCGGTGGCGCTCCACCGCCGTTTCGTCGGCCGGCGCCTCGGCGAACCAGATCCATTCGTCGGCGAACGCGTGCGCGAGCCAATCGAGTTCCTCGAGCACGTCGTCCGGAACGAGTTCGGGTGTCTCGAGCGCCTCGTACCGGTTTCCCGACGGCGCGAGCGTCCAGCGCTCGGCCCACTCGGGCTCGACCCCGTCGGTGGTGACCAATTCTTCGCCCTCTGCGCTCGGCGCGAGGCGGAAGAACGCATGCTGCGACTCGGTGAGCGCGTACCCGACCCATGCGCCGTCGCGCCGGCGTTTGAGCACCATCGCGAGCCCGATCGTGCCGTCCGCCGCGGCCCGGACCGAGAGCGAAAGCTCGGGGGGCAGGCCGGAGGGGCGCTCGTCCTGGGTGACGAGCTTGCCGGCCTGCACGAGCGCCTGGCCGCTCGTGCCGTCGCCGCGGTTGCGCCACTCGATCTCGACCAGAAGCTCCGGAAACGCGCTCGACGCGCTCGCGAAGGCCGGGAACGGCAGCCCCTTGCGCGCCTTGATGCGCCAGTCGAGCCCCTCGGCGGTATGAAGCTCGCGATACTCGTGCTCGAACTCGGCGTCGAGCAGCGCGTTGGCTTCGCGGCGGAACGACTCCAGCCGCCCGGCATCGCCCCGCACCCGCACCGTCGCCTCGATCACGCTCGCCACTTCTCGTTCCTCGGATCCCGCGCGCGGCGCCCTGCGACCGCACGGCGCGCGAGTATAGCAAGCGGACCTCCGCCGACCGCGCGGCGCACCAAGCCGGGGCGACTCCGGCCGATTCGGTGCATCGCCGTCGCCGGCTCTGCGAGGCGACGATTCAAGCCACTGATCCGAAGCGCGTTTTGGCCTTGCCCCGCGCCTGGCACGCAGGTTGCAATTCGAAGGGTGCAGTGAGCTAGACTGCCCGTGAAGCCCAAGGAACCGCCAAAACGATGACTGCCGCTCCGCAGGTGTTCTACGACGAGATGTGCGGCCTGGACGGCGGCGTCCTGCCGCACTACCGCGGCTACGCGGACTGGCTCGCCTCGATTCCGCCGGACCGGCTCACGCAAAAGCGCCGCGAGGCCGAGGTCATGTTCCACCGCGTCGGCATCACGTTCGCCGTCTACGGCGACGAGACCGGCACCGAGCGTCTGATCCCCTTCGACATCGTGCCGCGCATCCTCGCCGCCGACGAGTGGGCGACGCTGGAGCGCGGCCTGCAGCAGCGCGTGAAGGCGCTGAATCTCTTCCTGCACGACGTCTATCACGAGCAGGCGATCCTGAAGGAAGGAATCATTCCCCCGCGCAGGGTGCTGGAGAACAGCCAGTACCGTGCGGTCATGCAGGGCCTCGACGTGCGCAACGCGATCTACGCGCACGTCGCCGGGGTCGACATCGTGCGCGCCGGCAAGGGCGAGTTCTACGTGCTCGAAGACAACCTGCGCGTGCCCTCGGGCGTCTCTTACATGCTCGAGGACCGCAAGGTGATGATGCGGCTCTTCCCGGAGCTCTTCGCGCGCTACCAGGTCGCGCCGGTCGATCACTATCCCGACCTCCTGCTCGACACCCTGCGGCAGGCGGCGCCGGAGGGCGTCGCCGACCCGACGGTGGCGCTGCTCACGCCCGGACAGTACAACTCGGCCTACTTCGAGCACACGTTCCTCGCGCAGCAGATGGGCGTGGAGCTCGTCGAGGGGCAGGATCTCTTCGTGCGCGACGACACGGTGTACATGCGCACGACGCGCGGACCGAAGCGCGTCGACGTGATCTACCGGCGCATCGACGACGATTTCCTCGACCCGCAGGTCTTCCGCCCGGACTCGATTCTCGGCGTGCCGGGGCTCTTCGGCGCGTACCGGGCCGGGCGCGTGACGCTCGCGAACGCGATCGGCACGGGCGTGGCCGACGACAAGTCGATGTATCCGCACGTGCCCGACATGATCCGCTTCTATCTCGCCGAGGAGCCGATCCTCGCCAACGTGCCGACCTGGCAGCTGCGCAAGCGCGACGATCTCAAGTACGTCCTGGAGCATCTCGACGAGCTGGTCGTGAAGGAGGTGCACGGCTCGGGCGGCTACGGAATGCTGGTCGGACCGGCGGCGACCATGACGCAGCGCGCCGAGTTCCGCGAGCGCATCATCGCGAAGCCCGACAACTACATCGCGCAGCCCACACTCGCGCTCTCGACCTGCCCGACCTTCGTCGAGTCCGGGATCGCGCCCCGCCACATCGACCTGCGTCCGTTCGTCCTGTCCGGCCGCGAGATCCGCATGGCCCCCGGCGGCCTTTGCCGGGTAGCGCTGAAAGAGGGCTCGCTGGTGGTCAACTCGTCCCAGGGCGGCGGGACCAAGGACACCTGGGTTCTGGAGCAGTAGCCATGCTGAGCCGAACCGCGAACGACCTGTTCTGGATGTCGCGCCAGGTGGAGCGCGCCGAGAACACCGCGCGCATGCTGGACGTGACCTACCGCATGTCGATGCTCCCCTACCGCGTCATGGAGCCCGGCGAGAAATGGGCCGAGCCGTGGGCGGTGCCGCTCGTCATCACCGGGCTCGCCACGACTTACTACCAGCGCTATCCCGAGCTCACCGCCGAGAACGTGCTGCGCTTCATGGTGCTCGACGCGTCGAACCCCTCGTCGGTCTACTCGGTCCTGCAGCACGCGCGCGAGAACGCGCGGGCGCAGCGCGGCGCGATTTCGGTGGAGATGTGGGAAAGCCTCAACGAGACGTGGCTGCGCATCCGCGAGAAGTCCTACGGCACGCTGACCGCCGAGGGGGTTTCGGCGTTCTTCGACTGGGTGAAGGACCGCAGCCACCTGTTCCGCGGCGTCACGTTCGGCACCATGCTGCGCGACGAGGGCTATCAGTTCATCCGCCTGGGGACCTTCTTCGAGCGCGCCGACAACACGGCGCGCATCCTCGACGTGAAGTACCACACGCTGCTGCCGAGCATCCACGACGTGGGCGGCGCGGTCGACTACTACCAGTGGTCGGCGCTGCTGCGCTCGGTGTCGGCTTTCAACGCCTACCGGAAGATCTACCGCGACGTGATCACGCCGCTGCGGGTCGCCGAGCTGCTGGTGCTGCGCGAGGACATGCCGCGGTCGCTGCACGCCTGCATGAACCAGCTGTACGAAATCCTCCAGGAGCTCTCGGCCGGCGCGAAGCTCGAGCCCGAGCGGCTCGCGGGGGAGATCCATGCGCAGCTCCACTACGGCAAGACCGAGCGCATCTTCGCGGTCGGGCTGCACGAGTATCTGCTCGAGTTCCTGGAGAAGCTGCAGTCGCTCAACGACGAGATCAACCGGCATTTCCTGGTGCCGGTCTACGCGTAGGCGCCTCGCGGGGACAGTGCGCACGGCGATGCGTGTTTCGCTTCCTTGCCGCCGCGCCGCCGATTCTCTATGCTCGCGGCTCTTCGACAGCGGCGCGGAAAAACGGCCATGACGTACTGCGTGGGCATCCTCATCGACGCCGGCATGGTGTGCGCTTCGGACTCGCGCACCAACGCGGGCGTCGACAACGTATCGAGCTTTCGCAAGATGCGCGTGTTCGAGCGCCCCGGCGACCGGCTCGTGGTGATCATGAGCTCGGGCAACCTGTCGGTCACGCAGAACGCCATCAACCTGCTCGACCAGAACGCGCGGCGCGTCGACGGGACGCTCACACTATGGAACGCCCAGTCGATGTTCGAGGTGGCGCAGCTTCTCGGCGACTGCCTGCGCGAGGTGAAGCGCCGCGACGGCGCCTATCTGATGCAGAACAACATCGACTCGAGCGCCTCCTTCATCCTCGGCGGCCAGATCCAGGGCGAGCCGATGCGGCTCTTCATGGTCTACGCGGAAGGCAACTTCATCGAGGCGACGCCGGAGACGCCCTTCTTCCAGATCGGCGAGACCAAGTACGGCAAGCCGATCATCGACCGCGTGATCAAGCCGACGACGTCGCTCACCGACGCGACCAAGTGCGTGCTGGTGTCGTTCGACTCGACCATGCGCTCCAACGTCTCCGTCGGGCTGCCGATCGACCTCCTCATGTGCGAGCGCGACGCGCTGCGCGTCGGCATGCAACGGCGCATCCTCGAATCCGATCCGTACTTCAACATGATCCACACCCAGTGGGGCGAAGGCCTGCGGCGCGTGTTCGCGCAGCTCCCGAACCCCAGCTGGGACGAGGAGCGCACGCCGCAGTGAGCAGGATTCAGGATTGACGATTGAGGATTGAGGATTGAGAGCTCGATCCTAGATCCTCAATCCTGAATCCTGAATCCTGGATGCTAGATCCTAGATCCTGAACTTCAGTCATGGCCATCCGCGTCGCCCTGCATCACGCCACCCGGTATGCGTTCGACAGGCCGGTGGCGCTTTCGCCGCACGAGATCCGGCTGCGCCCCGCGCCGCATTGCCGCACGCCGATCCTGTCCTATTCGCTGAAGGTCGAGCCGGCGAAGCAGTTCGTGAACTGGCAGCAGGACGCCTACGGGAACTGGATCGCGCGCTACGTCTTTCCCGAGAAGGCCGAGTCGATGGCGGTGACGGTCGACCTCGTCGCCGACATGACCGTCATCAACCCGTTCGACTTCTTCGTCGAGAGCTGGGCGGAGCAATTCCCCTTCGACTACCCTGCGGCGCTCCGCACCGAGCTCGCGCCCTATCTCGTGTGCGAAGACATGGGCCCGCGGCTCGCGGCGTGGATCGAATCCTTCCGGCGCTCGGGATTCAAGCCCGGCGACAACACGGTGAACATGCTCGTTCACCTCAACCAGCGGCTGCAGCAGGACGTGAAGTACCTCGTGCGCATGGAGCCGGGCGTGCAGTCGCCCGAGGAGACGCTCACGCTCGGCTGCGGCTCGTGCCGCGACACCGGCTGGCTGCTCGTGCAGATCGTGCGCCGCCTCGGGCTCGCGGCGCGCTTCGTGTCCGGCTATCTCGTCCAGCTCGCAGCCGACGTGAAACCGCTCGACGGTCCCGCCGGTCCGGCCCACGATTTCACCGACCTGCACGCATGGGCCGAGGTCTACCTGCCCGGCGCGGGCTGGATCGGACTCGATCCAACCTCGGGCCTGCTGGCGGGCGAAGGGCATATCCCGCTCGCCGCGACCGCGTTCCCCGCGTCGGCCGCCCCGGTCGTCGGCTACACGGACCCGTGCGAGTCGACGCTCCAGTTCGAGATGAAGGTCACGCGCATCCACGAGGATCCGCGCGTCACCAAACCCTATTCCGACGGCGAGTGGGCCGCCATCGACGCGCTCGGCCACCGCGTCGACCACGACCTCGCGGCGCTCGACGTGCGGCTCACGCAGGGCGGCGAGCCGACGTTCGTGTCGGTGGCGGACATGGACGGGGAAGAGTGGAATTTCACCGCGCTCTCGCCGGCAAAGTGGGCGCTCGCGGAGAAGCTCGCGCAACGGCTGCGGGCCCGGTTCGCGCCGGGGGGCCTCGTCTTCTACGGGCAGGGCAAGTGGTATCCGGGCGAGCCGCTGCCGCGCTGGGCGCTGCCGATCTACTGGCGCGCAGACGGCAAGCCGCTGTGGCGCGACCCGGGGCTCATCGCCACCGAAGACCTGCCCGCCGACGCGACCCTCGACGACGCGCGCGACTTCGCCGACGCGCTCGCCGAAGCCCTGGGGCTGGCGAAGTCCTTCGTCATCACCGCCTACGAGGACCCGCTGCCGCTCCTCGCGCTGGAGGCGAACCTCCCGCCAAACCTCGATCCGGCGCGCGTGCCGATGAAAGACTACGACGAGCGCTCACGGCTGGCCCGCTCGCTCGGACGCGGCCTCGACGAGCCGGCCGCATTCGTGCTGCCGCTGCGCGCCGCCGGGACGGATAAGGCGACCGCGTGGCAAAGCTCGGCCTGGCCGCTGCGGCGCGAGCAGCTGTACCTCCTGCCTGGCGACTCGCCCGCCGGCTACCGGCTGCCGCTCGCGTCGCTTCCCGAGGTCACCCCCGCCGATGTCGAGCCTGCGTTCGATCGCGACCCCTTCGACCCGCGCGAGGAACTCCACGACGCGCACGAGCGGAACGAGCGGATCACCCATCGCCCCGGCCGCGCGACGCGCGCGGCCCCCGAGCCGCGCGAGGTGGTGCGCACCGCGCTCGTGATCGAGCCGCGGGGCGGCCGGTTGCACGTCTTCCTGCCGCCGCTCACGCATCTCGAGCGCTTCGTCGATCTCGCCGCGGCGCTCGAGGGCGTCGCGGCGCGGCTGAGGCGGCCGATCCGCGTGGAGGGCTATCCGGCACCGCGCGATCCGCGTCTCAAGTCGCTCGCCGTGACGCCGGACCCGGGCGTGATCGAAGTGAACGTCCAGCCTGCGGCAGCGTGGGCGGAGCTCGTGCGCAACACCACCGACCTCTATGACGAGGCGCGGCAGGTGCGGCTCGGCACCGAGAAGTTCATGCTCGACGGCAGGCACACCGGCACGGGCGGCGGGAACCACGTCACCCTTGGCGGTGCGACGCCGGCAGACTCGCCGTTCCTGCGCCGTCCCGACCTGCTGCGCAGCCTGATCACCTACTGGCAGAACCATCCCGCGCTCTCGTATCTCTTTTCGGGGATGTTCATCGGCCCGACCTCGCAGGCGCCGCGCGTCGACGAGGCGCGCGACGATAACCTCTACGAGCTGGCGATCGCGTTCCAGCAGATGGAGGAGCAGCTCCCTGCGGGCACGGAGTCGGAGAAGCCTTGGCTCGTCGATCGCCTGCTGCGCAACCTGCTCGTCGATCTCACCGGCAACACGCACCGCGCCGAGTTCTCGATCGACAAGCTCTACTCGCCCGACGGTCCGACCGGACGGCTCGGCCTCGTCGAGTTCCGCGCGTTCGAGATGCCGCCGCACGCGCGCATGAGCCTCGTCCAGATGCTGCTGCTGCGCGCGCTCGTGGCGCGCTTCTGGAAGGCGCCCTACCGCGGACGCCTCGTGCACTGGGGCACGCAACTCCACGACCGCTGGATGCTGCCCCACTTCGTCGCCGAGGACATCCGCGACGTCGCGCGCGACCTGCGCGCCTTCGGCTATCCGTTCCGCGACGAGTGGTTCGCGCCCTTTCTGGAGTTCCGCTTTCCGCGCTACGGCACGGTGGCGTACGAAGGCGTCGAGATGGAGCTGCGGCAGGCGATCGAGCCGTGGCATGTCCTCGGCGAGGAGATGTCCGGGACAGGCACGGCGCGCTACGTCGACTCCTCGGTCGAGCGCATGCAGGTGAAGGTTCGCGGCATGGTGGGCGAGCGGCACACGGTCGCGTGCAACGGCCGCTTCGTGCCGCTGCATCCGACCGGAGTGCACGGCGAGTTCGTCGCCGGCGTGCGCTACAAGGCGTGGGCGCCGCCCTCGGCCCTCCATCCGACCATCGGCGTGAACACGCCGCTCGTGTTCGACATCGTGGACACCTGGAGCGGGCGCGCGATCGGCGGCTGCACCTATCACGTCTCCCATCCGGGCGGCCGCAACTACGAGACCTTCCCGGTCAACGCCAACGAGGCCGAGGCGCGGCGCTTCGCGCGGTTCTGGGACCACGGCCACACGCCCGGCCCGATGAGCCTCGCGTCCGAGGGGCCGAACCGAAGCTTTCCCTACACGCTCGACCTCCGGCGCGCGCCGGACTGAGGCGCGCAGGCGGAGCCGCCGCCGAGACCGGGCTTGCGCGCTGTCGGGAATCGGCTTCCCGGCGCCGGGTTCGCGGCCCTAGCGGGTCTCCGGAGGAGACAGGCGAGACTCCGTGGGCCCGCTTGGAAAGGGCCAGGGAGCTGCGACTGCCGTCTCTCGGCGGGTGTCAGCGCGTAAGCTGCGCCGACGGCGCGCGCGCGGGGGTCGCCGCCGGAGCGAGTTCAGCGGTCGGCGCGTCGTCCTGCCATGCCATGAAGGCGATCCGCCACGCGCCCCCGTCGCGCACGAGCGTCACGAACTTCATGCCCTGCACGGGCCGCGCCGCGTGGCCCTCGTCCCACCACTCGTACTGCACCCGGATCACCGCGAGATCGCCCTTGGTGTCGCCGTGCATCCAGCGCGGCTTCTCGCGCCGGCCGACGCGTTCGTATAGCGGCACCATCACATCGATGAACGATTCGGGCGAGGGCAGCGTCGCCGCCGCCGCGTCCTGACCGTCGGCCCTGCGCGTATAGACGAAGCGCGCATCGGAGCGGAACAGCGACTTGAGGGTCTCGCGGTCGCGCGCCTCGCCCTTCCCGCCCGAGACGAGCGCGAAGAACCGCGCGAGCGTCGTGTCGGCGCCGCCCGGCTCGCTGCTCGTGTCGGGCGAGGCGAAAGCCGTGCCGCAGAGAGCGAGCGCGACGGCCGCCAAACCGGCGCCGAGGGCGTTCAGGAAGCTGCGTCGAATCATGTCGGGGTCCGCCGCGCGCGCGGGAGGATTGCGGAGTACCTGCAGCGGACACGCCGCCAATGAGCCGGTCGATGCTACTCCTCGGCTCCGGGCCGTGCAATCGCGCCGGCGGGAAGGAAGTCACGTCCTTCTCCGGGAACCCAGTCGGACCAGTAGCGGCGCGCCGCGTCGCGGTGTCGTGCGACCGCGACGCCCTCGGCACCGATGCGGAACGACAGCGCGCCGTCGCGATCGGTGCGCAGAATCCGTGCGCCGGCCGCGACGTAACGGTCGAGCACGTCGGGCCGGGGATGACCGAACCGGTTGCGATAGCCCACGGGCACGACCGCGAAGCGCGGCGACACGGCGGCCACGAACGCCGCGGTCGAAGAGGTTCGGCTGCCGTGATGCGGCACGAGCGCGATGTCGGCGCGCAGGGCGCCCGACGCGCTCGCGAGAAGCGCCCGCTCGGCAGCCTCCTCGACATCGCCCGTGAGCAGCGCGACCTTCCCGCCGGCCGAGACGCGCACGACGCAGCTGCGGTCGTTGGCGTGCCGCGCGTCGGCATGCGCGGCGTCGGCCGGGTACAGGACTTCGAACTCGACGTCGTCCCAACGCCAGCGCTGGCCCGCACGGCACGGCAGCCGGAACGAGGCAGAACCGGCCACGAGCGGCGACGCCGCGTCGACCGAGGTGTAGAGCGCGGACGCCGGGAACACGCGCATCACCGATGCCGCGCCGCCCGCGTGATCGATGTCGTCGTGCGTCACTACGAGTGCGTCCACTGCGGTCCCGCCGGCGCCGCGCAGGTAGGGCACGACCACCCGATTGCCCGCATCGGCCTCCAGGCTGTAGCGCGGCCCGGCGTCGTAGACCATGGTGTACGAACGGGTGCGCACCACGACCGCGAGCCCCTGCCCCACGTCGAGCACCGCGATCTCGGCCGTGCCTCGGGGCAACGCCGGGGGCGCCAAAAGCAGCGGCAGCAGGAGCAGCGCCCCGACCCACCGGGCCGGAACGCCGCGCGGGGCGAGCATCCAGAGCGCGCCTCCGAGTGCGAGCGCCACCGCCCAACCGACGGGCGCGTGCTGCTGCCAAACGGCACCCGGCACCAGCGCCAGCCGATCGAGGCCGGCCATCATCAGCTCGAGCACGCCGTGGGCGAGCGGCAGCAGCCACTGCGCCGGGAGCACCGTGGCGAGGAGCGCGAGCGGCGTCACCACGAAGCTCACCGCCGGGATGGCGATCGCGTTTGCGATCGGCGAGATGATCGACACCTGCTGGAATAGCGCCACCGCGAGCGGCGCGAGCCCGAGGGTGACAGCCCACTGGGTGCGCGCCGCGCCCGCGAGCCAGTGCCGATCGGCTGCCCGGCCGGCCGCGACGTAGAGGATCGCCGCGACCGCCGCGAAGGAAAGCCAGAATCCGGGAGCCGTGACCGCGAGCGGATCGAGGAGCAGCACGATCAGGAGGGCCGCGGCGAGCACGCGGGAACTCGACTCGAGCCGATCGAACCAGAGCGCGAGCGCGACCACGGCGATCATGTAGAGCGTCCGCTGCGCGGGGACCTGAAAACCGGCGAGCAGCGTGTAGGCGAGCGCGGCGGCGACGGCGGCGAGTGCCGCGGCCTTGCGCGCAGGCAGCGCGAGCGTGAGCCGTTCCGATCGGCGCCAGGCAAAGCCCACGAGCGCGGCGAAGAGCCCCGAAATCATGGTGACGTGCAGTCCCGAGATGCTCATCAGGTGGCCGATGCCCGTGCGCGTGAACACGTCCCAGTCCTGCGTGAGGATCGCGCGCTGGTCGCCGATCGCGAGCGCCACGAGCACGCCGGTGTAGCGGCCCTCCGGAAGGGCCTCGAGGAAGCGCCGGCGGATGTCCTCGCGGGCGCGCTCGACGACGTACGCCGGCCGCGCACGTAGCCCGTCGCGCCGATCCCGCGCTCGGTGAGCCAGCCTTCGAAATCGAAGCCGAACGGATTCGCGTTGCCGTGCGGACGCTTGAGCCGCACCGCGAGACGCCAGCGTTCGCCGGCGCGGACGGGCTGCACCGCCTGGAAGTCCTCGCGCGTGTAGCCGTTGAACCACGACAGCGAGATCCGGCTCGGAACCCGCACCGCGGCACCGTCGGCGAGCCGCGCTGCTTCGACGTCCAGATCGAAGCGCACGCCGCGCTCGAACGGCTGCGGCAGGCTGGCGATCACGCCCGTGACGACGAGGTCGCGCCCTTCGAGCGCTGCCGGCAGACGATCCGCGACCCGCAGCTGACCGTAGGCCGAGGCCCAGGCGAAGCCCGCGAGGGCCGCGGCCAGCGCAACCGCCGCGGCACGCGTGGCGCCCTCTGTCCGGGCTCCGAGCAGCGCGAGCGCCAGCGCAGCGGTGAACCCGGCGGCGATCGCCGCCCACGGCGCGAGCGAGGGGAGTCGAGCCACCGCGAGCACGGCGGCGGCGAAGCAGAGAATCGCGAGGCGCATCCCGATGAGGCGGCCGCTGCAGGGCCGAAGTCCGCTAAACTCGTAACGTGAAGCAACGCGCGAGCGCCGCGGAAGGCGGACACGTCGGCGTGCCGACGGGCGCGCCCGAGGCCGCGATTGCCGGCCACGCATCATGCCCCGAAAGTTCTTCCGCAAGTATCTCCCCGACCACGAGGCCGTCCGCTCGAACCGCGTCGTCGCCCGGTTCGGCGCCTTCCTGCATCACCCGAATCTCTGGCACCTGAACCGCCGCTCCGTCTCTGGGGGTGTCGCGGTGGGGCTCTTCTCCGGGCTCGTGCCCGGCCCGCTGCAAATGCTCACCGCCGCGTGCCTCGCCATTCCTCTGCGCGTCAACCTCCCCGTGGCCCTCGTGACCACGCTCTATACCAATCCCTTCACCATCGTGCCGCTGTACCTGGTCGCGTACGAACTGGGGGCGCTGCTCACCGGCACACAGGCGCGCGACGTGGTCGCGCCGCCCGAGTTCAGCCTCGCGCACGCCGGCGAATGGCTCGCGGGGATGGGCGATTGGGCGCTTTCGCTCGGCAAGCCCCTGATGGCGGGGCTCGTCGCCCTGGCCGCGTCGCTCGCAGTGATCGGCTATGTCGCCGTGCAGGTCGCCTGGCGCGCTTACGTCGCACTCGCGTGGCGCAGGCGACGGCAGCGCGCGGGGAACCCATGACGACGCCGATCATCATCGAGCGCCTGCGCAGGCGCTTCGCCAAGCCGCTCGCGGTGCTCGTCGGGATCCACGTCGTCGGCACCGTCGGCTACAAGATCATCGGCGGCCCCCAGGACCCCAGGCTCGACGCGCTCTACATGACGTTCATCACCGTGGCCACGATCGGCTACGCCGAGGTCATCAGCCTCGACGACGACCCGGTCGGGCGACTCTTCACCATGGTGATCGGTTTCGCCGGAATCGCGACGACCTGGTACATCTTCTCCACCATGACCGCCTTCATCGTCGAGGGCGAGATCAACGTTCCGCTGAGGAGGCGCAGGATGCTGAAGGCGATCGAGAAGCTCTCCGGCCACTACATCGTGTGCGGCATCGGCCGCGTCGGCACGAACGTCGCGCAGGAGCTCACCCTGACGGGCCGGCGGCACGTGATCGTGGATGTCGCCCAGGCGAAGATCGACGCGTTCCGCGACCGCTACTCCGATACGCTCTGGCTGCACGGCGACGCGGCCGAGGACCAGGTGCTCGCCGACGCCGGCGTAGCCCGCGCCGCCGGCGTGTTCGCGATTACCGGCGACGACGCGAAGAACCTGGTGATCACGCTGTCGGTGAAGCAGCTCAACCCGGACGCGCGCGTGGTCGCGCGCTGTCACGACGTGAGCTACACGGAGAAGATGCGCCGCGTCGGCGCCGACGCGATCGTCTCGCCCGACTTCACCGGCGGCATGCGCATCGCCTCGTCGATGCTCCGCCCCAAGGTCGTCTCGTTCCTCGACGAGATGCTGCGCTCCGAGGAGGCGCTGCGCGTGGAAGAACTCGTCGTGCCGGCGCAGCTGGCCGGCTCGTCCTGCGGGGCGCTCGGGGCGCGCGGCGCGGACTACCTGCTCCTCGCGATCCGGAGCGCCGGGAAGTGGCGGTTCAACCCGCCCGACGACCAGACGCTGGTGGCCGGCGACACGCTCGTGTTCATGACCACGCCCGAGGGCCGGCGCCGCATCGAGGCGCGGCTCTCCTGAGCGCGCGGCGACGCCCGCTCAAGCCCCGGCGTCGGGCTGGATCCGCCCGTCGGTGATGCGCAGCACGCGGTCGGTGCGCGCCGCGAGCGTCGGGTCGTGGGTCACGATGACGAAGCTCGTGCCGATGCCGCGATTCAGCCCGAGCATCAGCTCGTAGACCCCCGCCGCGGTGTGACGGTCGAGGTTGCCGGTCGGCTCGTCGGCGAGGACGCACGCCGGCCGCGTCACGAGCGCGCGCGCGAGCGCGGTCCGCTGCCGCTCGCCGCCGGAGAGCTCGCCCGGCATGTGCTCGAGGCGCGCGCCGAGGCCGACCTCGGAGAGCATCGCAGCCGCCCGTTCACGCGCCTCGGCCCGCGGCATGCGCCGCACCAGAAGCGGCATCGCCACGTTGTCGAGCGCCGTGAACTCCATGAGCAGGTGGTGAAACTGGTACACGAAGCCGAGCGCCTCGTTGCGCAACCGTCCGCGCTCGGCGTCCGAAAGCGCGCTCATGCGCCGGCCGAGCACTTCCACCTCGCCGGCGGTCGGCTCGTCGAGCCCGCCGAGCAGATGCAGCAGCGTGCTCTTGCCCGAGCCGGACGCACCGACGATGGCCACGACCTCGCCGCGCCTTACCGCGAAGTCGACGCCGAGGAGCACCGGCACGTGGAGCGGCCCCTGCGAATAGGTTTTCGCGAGCCCGCGGCAGGCGAGCACGGTCGGCTGCTCCGCGCCATCGCCCGCGCCGCCCCGGCGTGCGTCATGGACCTCAGCCACCGCGCGTCGTCCCGTCATTCATAGCGCAGCGCCTCCGCGGGACGCACCCGTGCTGCACGCCAGCTCGGGTAGAGGCCCGCGAGGAACGCGAGCACGAGCGCCATGCCGGCGATGGTGAGGACGTCGCCCCGCTGCAGATCGGAAGGCAGCTCGCTGATGTAGTAGACGTCCTTGGCGAGGAACTGGACGTTGAGGAGCCGTTCGAGGAACGGCACCACGACGTCGATGTTGAGCGCGAGCGCCACGCCGCCCGCGACGCCGAGCAGCGTGCCGATCACCCCGATCAGCGCACCCTGCACGAGGAAGATTCCCATGATCGACGCGGGCGTCGCGCCGAGCGTGCGCAGGATCGCGATGTCGGCCTGCTTGTCGGTCACCACCATCACGAGCGTCGAGACGATGTTGAACGCCGCGACCGCGACGATCAGCGTGAGGATGATGAACATCACGCGCTTCTCGATCTCGACCGCGCGGAAGAAATTCGCGTGGCTGCGCGTCCAGTCGCTGATCGCCACGTCGCTACCCAGCACCTTGTAGAGCTCGCGCGCGACCTGGCGCGACTGGAACAGATCCTCGAGCTTGAGCCGCACACCCGAGACGCGGTCGCCGAGCTGAAAGAGCTTCTGCGCGTCCTCGATGCTCACGAGCGCGAGCCCCGAGTCGTACTCGAACATGCCCACCTCGAAGATGCCGACGACCCGGAACTGCTTGAGCCGCGGCACCAGGCCCGCGGGCGTGACGAGACCCTGCGGCGCGATCAGCGTGACCTTCTCGCCAGGCACGACACGCAGCGCGCGCGCGAGATCCGAGCCGAGCACGACGCCGAACTCTCCCGGCACGAGGCGGTCGAGCGAGCCCGCGAGCATGTGCTGCCCGATGTCGGCGACCTGGTCCTCGCGGCCCGGCACGATGCCGCGCACGATCGCACCCCGGACGTTGCCTTCGTTCGCGAGCAGGCCCTGCGCGTTCACGTACGGCGCCGCCGCGACCACGCCCCGCGCCGCGAGCGCGTCCCGCGCCACGCGCTGCCAGTCCGCGAGCTGGTTGTCCGGCCCGGTGATCTGGACGTGCGACGCGACGCCGAGAATGCGCGCGCGCAGCTCTTTCTGGAACCCGTTCATCACCGAGAGCACGACGATCAGCGCCGCGACGCCGAGCGCGATGCCGAGCATCGAGATGAGCGAAATGAACGAGATGAAATGGTTGCGGCGCTTTGCGCGGGTGTAGCGCAGGCCGATGAAGAGCTCGTACGGCACGTGGCGGGCGGATTCCTTGGGCGGGATTGTCCCACAAGGGCCGCGGCGATAGGCGCGACGCCGGCGGCAGGCCCGCGCAGGGTTCCGTCGTGCGGGCCGCATGCTAGACTGGAATCGACAGCATGAACGTCCGTCTCGTCATTCCGGATCTCGTGTGGCCCGGCGAGGTTTCCGGGGTCTACGACGACCTTCCGGCGCCCGCCCTCGAGCATCTGCTCGCGAAGGGTCGGCGCACGTCGGCCCCCGCCGAAACGCTCGAGGGCTGGCTGCTTGCCGAGTTCGGCGTGGCGCTCGGCGACGAACTCCCCGTGGCGCCCTACACTTTGCTCGCGGACGGCGGCGACCCCGGTGCGGACGCGTGGATGCGCGCCGATCCCGTGCACGTGCAGGTCGCGCGCGAGGCGCTGCTGCTCGCCGACGCGGCCACGTTCGCGATCGATCGCGCCGAGGCCGAGCAGCTCGCCGAGTCGCTCAACCGGCACTTCGCGGCGGACGGCCTGGTTTTCTTTCCGGTGCGACCCGACCGGTGGTACCTGCGCCTGAGCGCGCTGCCGCGGCTCACGACGACGCCGCTTCCCCATGCGCGCGGACGCGCCGTCTCGATGGAACTCGCGATCGGTGCGGACGCCGTCAAGTGGCACGGCATCGCGAACGAGGCGCAGATGCTCCTGCACGCCGATCCGGTGAACGCCGCGCGCGAAAGCCGGGGCGCGCCGGCCGTCAACAGCATCTGGCTCTGGGGCGCGGGGCGGATCGCACCCGTGGCGCCCGGCAGCGACGTGCACGTCTACGCGAACGAGCCCCTCGCGCGCGGCCTGGCGATCGCGTCGCGGGCGGCGCTCGGCAGCCTGCCCGCATCCGGCGCCACGCTTCTCGCGCAAGCGCCACGCGATGGCGTCGCGCTCGTCGTGCTCGACGACCTGCGCAGCCCCGCCGCCTACGGCGAGGCGGGCGCATGGCGGGAGCGCCTGGCCGCGATCGAGCACAACTGGATCGCGCCGTTGCTCGCCGCGCTCAAGGAAGGCCGCGTCGGGATGCTCACGATTGCCTCGCCCGGAGAAGGCGGCTCGCTGCGCGTGGAGACGACGCGACAGGACCTGCGATACTTCTGGCGGCGCACGCGCAGCCTCGGCGAGCATGTCGCGTGGGCTGCGGGCAAGCCCGACGACTGAAAGGGCGCTCCTCACATGTCCGAGAATCGGCAGCAGCGAGCGCCGGGCTGAACCCGACGCGGATCCCATGACCCGGCTCACGGTCCGCAAGGCACCCCTCGTCCTCGAGCAGCGTCTCGTGCGCGAGGGGGTGCATCCCCTGCTCTCGCGGCTCTATGCCGCGCGCGGCGTGGGCAGCGCGGCCGAGGTGGACATCGCGCTCGAGCGCCTCGTTCCGCCCGGGCAACTCCGCAACGCCGACGCCGCGGCCCGCTTTCTCGCCGACGCCATTGCTGCAGCGAAGCGTCTTCTCATCGTCGCCGACTACGACTGCGACGGGGCCACCGCCTGTGCGGTGGGGATGCGCGCACTCGCGGCGTTCGGGGCGACGGTGGAATACCTGGTGCCGGATCGCTTCGTCCTCGGCTACGGGCTCACCCCGGAGCTGGTCGCGCTCGCCGCCGCGCGACGGCCGGACGTGATCGTCACGGTGGACAACGGCATCGCGAGCGTCGACGGCGTGGCGGCAGCGAGCGCGCTCGGCATCGCGACCGTGATCACCGATCACCACCTGCCGGGCGAGACGCTGCCCGCGGCGACGGTGATCGTGAACCCGAACCAGCCGGGCGACGCGTTCCCATCCAAGGCGATCGCGGGCGTCGGCGTCATGTTCTACGTCATGCTCGCGCTGCGCGCCGAGCTGCGCCGCCGCAACGCCTTCGCCGATCGCCCCGAGCCCAACCTCGCGGCACTGCTCGACCTCGTGGCGCTCGGCACGGTGGCCGACGTCGTGCGGCTCGACGCGAACAATCGCGTGCTCGTGTCGCAGGGCCTGCGGCGCATCCGCGCCGGGCGCATGCAGCCCGGCATCGCGGCGCTCTTCGCCGTGGCGGGGCGCGACGCGCGCCGCGCGACCGCCTTCGACCTCGGCTTCGCGCTGGGGCCGCGCCTCAACGCCGCGGGGCGGCTCGCGGACATGAGCCTCGGCATCGAGTGTCTCGTCACCGAAAACATGGAGCGGGCGCTCGCCATCGCCCGGCAGCTCGACGACCTCAATCGCGAACGGCGCGACATCGAGAGCGGCATGATCGAATCGGCGGAGGGGCTGCTCGCCGACCTCGACGTCGAGCGCCGCGCGAGCGTCGCGCTCTTCGATCCCGGTTGGCATCAGGGCGTGGTGGGCATCCTCGCCTCGCGCATCCGCGAGCGCACGCATCGTCCGACGTTCGCGTTCGCGCCGAGCGACGGCGGCGAGCTGCGCGGCTCGGGCCGCTCGATTCCGGGGTTCCACCTGCGCGACGCGCTCGATCTCGTGTCCAAGCGCGACCCGGGCCTCATCCGCCGCTTCGGCGGCCACGCGGCGGCGGCGGGCCTCACCCTCGCAGCAGCGGACCTCGCGCGCTTCCGCGACGCGTTCGAGGGGGTCGCGCGCGAATTGGCCGGGCCCGAACTCTTCCGCCGCACCCTCGAGACCGACGGCCCGCTCGATGCCGCTTATTTCAATCTCGACACGGTGCGAATGCTCGACGAGCCGGTATGGGGCCAGGGGTTCCCGCAGCCGCTGTTCGCCGACGAATTCGTCGTCGAGAGCCAACGCCTGGTCGGCGAGAAGCACCTCAAGCTCAAGCTCGCCAAGGACGGCCGCAGCCTGTCGGCCATCCACTTCCGGCGCGAGGCGCCGCTCCCCGCGCGCGTCCGCGCCGCGTACCGCCTCGCCATCGACGAGTGGAACGGCGCGCAGAGCGTGCAGCTCGTCGTCGAGCACGCGGAGGCCGCGGCATGACCGAGACCATGATCCCCGGCGACGCGTTCGGCGAGCTCGTCGCGCTCGCCACCGCACTCGCCATCGGTCTTCTCATCGGCGTCGAGCGCGAGCGGAGCCCGAACGCCAAGGCGGGCCTGCGCACGTTCGCGCTCGTCACGCTGTTCGGCGCGCTGTCCGCGATCGTCGCGCACCACCTCGACTCGGGCTGGATCGTGGCCGCCGGCACGATCGTGGTCGGGGTCATGATCGTGGCGGCCTATCACCGCGGCCATGTCGAGGAGGCCGACCCGGGCACGACGACCGTCATCGCGCTGCTGGTCGCGTACCTCCTCGGCGTGCTCACGGCCATCGGCGAACGACAGATCGCCGTGATGATCGCCATCGCGACGACGGCGCTCCTCTACTTCAAGCCCGAGCTGCGCGGCGTGCTCGAGCGCTTCAGCCGCCGCGACCTTCTGTCGGTGCTGCAGTTCGCCGTCATCACGTTCATCGTGCTGCCGTTCCTGCCGAACCACGGCTACGGTCCGTACGATGCGCTCAACCCGTACCGAATCTGGCTCATGGTGGTGCTGGTGTCCGGCATCGGGCTCGCCGGCTACATCGCGCTGCGTCTGGTGGGCGGGACCCGAGGCTCGCTGTACGTGGGTTTTTTCGGCGGACTCGTGTCGAGCACCGCGACCACTCTCGCGTACTCGCGGGTCGGCACCGACCCGGCCGCGCGGCCGCTCGCGACGCGGGTCATCCTGATCGCCAACCTCGTGGTGCTGGCGCGCGTCGTCGTGGTGGCGAGCTTCGTGTCGCCCGCCTTCGCGATCAAGCTCGCGCCGGTGCTCGGCAGCGCCATCGTGATCGGCGCGGTGCTCGCGCTCGCATTCGTGCGCCGGAACGACTCGCCGGGCGACATCCCGGTTCCCGAGACCGCCAACCCGACCGAGCTGCGCGAGGCCGTCGGCTTCGGCCTGCTCTTCGCCGCGGTGCTCGTGCTCTCGGCGTGGCTCAACGACATCGCCGGCTCGAAGGGCCTCTATCTCGTCGCCGTCGCCTCGGGCCTCACCGACGTGGACGCGATCACGCTTTCCACCGCGTCGCTCCTCGAACAGGGCTCGACGGTTTCGAGAGTGGCGGTGATCACGGTCGCGGTCGCGCTGGTCTCGAACCAGGCGGTGAAGCTCGGGTTCGTGATGGTGCGCGGCGGCACCGGTCTCTTCCGCGTAGTGGGACTGCCGATGGCGGTGACGGGCCTCACGGTGCTCGCCGCGGCGCTCCTGCTGCCCTGAGCCGCAATGCCGACGCGCATCTCGATCGCCTGGCCGCGCGGTTCGGTAGCGGCGGTTCTGGCGGACACGCCGACGGCGCGCGCCCTCGTCGCCCGGCTGCCGTGCTCCGGATCAGCGTCGACCTGGGGCGACGAGGTCTATTTCGAGATCCCGGTGTCGGCCGCGCTCGAAGCCGACGCGCGCCAGGTCGTTGCACCGGGGGAGGTCTGCTTCTGGGTGGAAGGCCACGCGCTCGCCCTGCCCTTCGGCCCGACGCCGATGTCGCGAGGCGGCGAGCCGCGCCTCGTCACGCGTTGCAACGTCCTTGGGCGCATCGAGGGCGATCCGCACGTCCTGGCAGGCGTGCGCGACGGCGACCGCGTGCTCGTCACTTTGACGGAGTAGCGACATGGAACGAAAGCGAATCAGCTCGTCGAAGATCCGCGGCATCGGCTACGACCCTCGCACCGAGACGCTCGAGATCGAGTTCAACGACGGCCGCGTGATGGAGTACAAGGGCGTGTCGAGCGAAGTGCATCGGCGGTTCACGGCGGCGCCTTCGCCGGTCGCGTTCTTCGAGGACAAGATCGAAGAGGACTACACCGGGCGGCGCCTGCGCTGAGACGTGGCGCGCGTGGCAGTCAGCGCCGCGCGATCCAGGGGATCAGCGCGATGCCGACGAAGAGCAGGACGAACCAGACGAGCGACCACTCGGGGATCGAGAGCCCGAGCAGGCTCCAGGGCTTGAGCGTGCATGGTCCGTCGTAGCGAAAAAGCGGGGGCACCCATTCGGCGAGGCGGCTCGCATCGATGAGGCGCTCGACCGGCGAGCCCACGCACGCCGAGGCGCGCTTCGGATCGGACTGGAGCCAGAGGTGATACACGGCCACCGCGGCGCCGCCCGCCGCGACCAGTCCGGCGAGCGTCGAGTAGACGGCGATGCCGGCGCCGCTCGGGCGGTGCAGCGCCGCCACCAGCGCGAGGAGCCCGACCCCGATGAACAACACGCGCTGGGCGACGCACAGCGGGCAGGGGTCGAGCCCCGTCCCGTGCTGCAGGTAGAGGGCGAACCCGATCAGGCCGAGCGCGACGACGAAGACGAGCGTGAACAGGCGGCCGGCGCGGTCGGCGGCGACGCGGGGATCGGCCATCGGACCTCCGTAAAGCGCCGGATTCTATCAACAGGCCGCAGGCCGCATCGGGGTCGAGGGTGCGAACCGCTATAATCCCGGTTTGCCCGCACGAGCTTCCCCGCCATGGAACCCGAACGTCTCAACGCCCTCGCCGCCACCCTCGCCGACCTCGGGACCCGGCTCGACGACTTGCGGAGGTATCTTTGACTTCGACGGCAAGAAGACCCGCCTAGAAACCGTCGGCCGCGAACTGGAAGACCCCAACGTCTGGGCCGACGCGAAGCGCGCGCAGGACCTCGGACGCGAGAAAAAAGCGCTCGAAACCGTCGTCGTCGGCCTGGCGGAGGTCGATCAGCAGCGCCGCGACGCTGCCGAGCTGTTCGAGATGGCACGCGGCGAGAGCGACGATGCGACGCTCGAATCCATCGCCGGCGACGTCGCCATGATTCGGAGGGCCGTCGAGGCGATGGAATTCCGGCGCATGTTTTCGGAACCACTCGACCCGGCCAACGCCTTCGTCGACATCCAGGCGGGCGCCGGCGGCACCGAGGCGCAGGACTGGGCCTCGATGCTCCTGCGCATGTACCTCAAGTACGCCGAGCGCAAGGGCTTCAAGGTCGAGATCCTCGAGGAGTCCGACGGCGAGGTCGCCGGCATCAAGACCGCGACCATCAAGGTGAACGGCGATCACGCCTACGGGCACCTGCGCACCGAGACCGGCATTCACCGGCTCGTGCGCAAGTCGCCGTTCGACTCGAACGCGCGCCGCCACACGTCGTTCGCGAGCGTGTTCGTGTACCCCGAGGTCGACGAGTCGATCGACATCGAGGTCAATCCGGCCGACCTGCGCATCGACACCTATCGCGCGTCGGGCGCCGGGGGCCAGCACGTGAACCGGACCGACTCGGCGGTGCGCATCACGCACAACCCGAGCGGCATCGTCGTGCAATGCCAGAACGACCGTTCGCAGCACCGCAACAAGGCCGAGGCGATGGCGATGCTCAAGGCGAAGCTCTACGAGCAGGAGCTGCGCAAGCGGCAGGCCGAGCGCGACAAGCTCGAGGACTCGAAGACCGACATCGGCTGGGGCCACCAGATCCGCTCGTACGTGCTCGACCAGTCGCGCATCAAGGATCTGCGCACCGGCGTCGAGATCGGCAACACCCAGTCGGTGCTCGACGGCGCACTCGACGATTTCATCGAAGCGAGCCTCAAGCAGGGCGTCGGCAAGGGCGCGCCGGCGACGCTCGCGGAAGCCGATTGAGCCCGCGCGGCGCGACCCCGGCCGGCCCGCGGAGGCACGTGCATCCGTCCCGACGTGCGCACGCCTTGCCGAGGGCGCGTGCATACCCGGGCGCGCAGCAGTCGGCGCCCCTGCCCCGAATCTATTAGCGTAGTTCCCGCGCGAGTCGAAGAATGTCAGACCAGCCGCTCCAGCAGGACGAGAACCAGGTCATCGCAGAGCGTCGCGCCAAGCTCGCCGCGCTGCGCGCCGCCGGCAACCCGTTCCCGAACGACTTCGACCGCAAGCACTTCGCGGGCGATCTGCATCGCGCCTATGGCGAACTCGCGAAAGAGGAGTTCGAGACTCACCCGATCCATGTCGCGTTCGCGGGCCGGATGATGCTGAAGCGCGTGATGGGCAAGGCGAGCTTCGCGACGCTTCAGGACATGACGGGCCGGCTGCAGGTCTACCTCTCGAACGACGGCGTGGGCGCGGACGCGCACGAGGCGTTCAAGAAGTGGGACCTCGGCGACATCGTGGGCGTGACGGGGACGCTGTTCAAGACGCGCACCGGCGAGCTCACCGTCAACGCCGACTCCGTGCGGCTCCTCGCCAAGGCGCTGCGGCCCCTGCCCGAGAAGTTCCACGGGCTCGCCGACCAGGAGCAGAAGTACCGCCAGCGCTACCTCGATCTCATCACCAGCGAGGACGCACGCCGGACGTTCGCGACGCGCAGCGGCCTCATCCAGGAGATGCGCGCGTTCATGGTTCGCAAGGGCTATCTCGAGGTCGAGACGCCGATGATGCAGCCGATTCCGGGCGGCGCGGCGGCGCGCCCGTTCGTGACCCACCACAACGCGCTCGACATGACGCTGTATCTGCGCATCGCGCCGGAGCTCTATCTCAAGCGGCTGGTGGTGGGCGGGTTCGAGAAGGTGTTCGAGATCAACCGCAACTTCCGCAACGAGGGCATCTCGACGCGCCACAACCCCGAGTTCACCATGATGGAGTTCTATGAAGCCTACCGCGACCACCGGTATCTCATGGACTTCGTCGAGGAGCTGCTGCGCACGGTCGCACAGAACGTGCTCGGCACGACCCAGCTCCCCTATGGCGAAAACGTCGTCGACCTGTCGCAGCCGTTCGCGCGGCTCACGGTGGTCGAGGCGATCCGCAGGCACCACCCGCATTTCACCGACGCCGACCTCGCGAGCCGCGAAGTGCTCGTGCGCGAGCTCGCGAAGGTCGGCATCCAGGCCAAGCCGACGGCCGAGATCGGCGAGCTGCAGCTCACGCTGTTCGAGGAGACGACCGAGCAGATGCTGATCCAGCCGACCTACATCGTCGACTATCCGGCGATCGTTTCGCCGCTCGCGCGCCGCAACGACGCGAACCCCGAGATCACCGACCGGTTCGAGCTCTACATCACCGGCCGCGAGATGGCGAACGGCTTTTCGGAGCTGAACGACCCCGAAGACCAGGCGTCGCGCTTCGAGCAGCAGTCGAAAGCCAAGGCCGCCGGCGACGAGGAGGCCATGTACTTCGACGCCGACTACGTTCGCGCGCTCGAGTTCGGGTTGCCGCCGACTGCCGGGTGCGGCATCGGCATCGACCGGATCGCGATGCTGTTCACCAACTCGCCGTCGATCCGCGACGTGATCCTGTTTCCGCACATGCGGCCGGAGGCCTGACGGCGCAGCCCGCGCCGTCGTCTTCGGCGCGTCGCCCGCATCGGCCCGCCATGGACGTCGTCGTCCTTTTTTTCCTGCTCGGCCTCGGCGCCCGCCTTGCGGGATCGGACCTGCGCCTGCCCGAGGCGCTGTACGAGGCGCTGTCGATTTTCCTGCTGCTCGCCATCGGCATGAAGGGCGGCGTCGAGTTGGCCGGCCAGCCGCTCGCCACGGTCGGCCCGCAGGCGATCGCCGTGATCGCGCTCGGCGTCCTGCTGCCGCTCGTCGCGTTTCCGATCCTGCGCAGCGTCGGGCGGCTCAACCGGTTCGACGCCGGCGCGCTCGCAGCGCATTACGGCTCGGTGAGCGTCGTGACGTTCGCCGTGGCGATCACGTTCCTGACCAGCCGCGGCGTCGACTACGAAGCCTATTTCCCGGTGTTCGTCGTGCTCATGGAGGCGCCGGCGATCGTCGTCGGCATCGTGCTCGCGCGACGCGGCGCCCCGGGCAAGCCGGTCGCATGGGGCGCGCTCGCCCACGAGGTCCTGCTCGGCAAGAGCATCGTGCTGCTGCTCGGCGGGCTCGCGATCGGATGGATCGCGGGGCCGGCCGGCGTGGTTCCGATCAAGGCGCTTTTCATGGACCTCTTCAAGGGCGTGCTCGCGCTCTTTCTGCTCGAGATGGGGCTCGTGGCCGGGAGCCGCGTCGGCGAGCTGCGGCGTTACGGCGTGTTCCTCGTGGCATTCGGAATCGGCATGCCGGTCCTGTCGGCCGCGATCGGCATCGCGTTCGCGACCGCGATGAGCCTGTCGCCCGGCGGAACCATGCTGCTCGCCACGCTCGCGGCGAGCGCGTCCTACATCGCGGCGCCCGCGGCGCTGCGCATCGCGCTGCCCGAGGCGAACCCGGGGCTGTCGATCGCCGCGTCGCTCGGCATCACCTTCCCCTTCAACATCACCCTCGGCATTCCGCTCTACTCCCACATGGCGGGATGGGCCGCGACCCTCGGAGGCCGTTGATGCAGACGCACGCGAAGAAGCTGCTCGTCGTGATCACCGAGGGGGCGCTGGAGAAGCTTCTTGCACGCGACGTGCGCCGGCTCGGCGCTCACGGCTACACCGTGAGCGACGTACGCGGCGGCGGCGAACACGGCGAGCGCGCCGCGGACTGGGAAGCGGATCGGTCGATCCGCATGGAGGTGATCGGCGACGAGGCCGTGATCGGCTCGATCGCGGAGCACATCCTCGCGACCTACTGCCCGAACTACGCGGTGTCGATGTACGTTTCCGACTGCGGCGTGCTCCGGCCGCACAAGTTCTGAGCGCACCAAGTATCATCGGCGCTGCCGCTCCCGCGGCGATCGGCCGCGTTTCCCGATGTCGAACATCCGCACCGCGTTCAACGAGCTCGCCGCCCGCAGCGGCGGCACGGCCCTGCAGGCGCGAGGCGAGTGCCCGCCGCGCCTGCGCAGCGCCCTTCAGGACCTCGAGCTCCTGCTGCCCGGTGAGGCGCCGGCGACCACCGTGCTCGCGTCGAGCGCGACAACCGAGGTCACCGCGGTCGATCTCGCCTGGGGCCGGGTGGTGGTCAAGCGGGCGCTCGCCGGCGAGCCGGACGACGCGGAGAGCCCTGCCGAGCGTGCCGCGACCGAGGCGGCATGGCTGCGCCTCGCCCAGGAAATCGCGCCGGGCGCCGTTCCAGCGCTGATCGGCGAGCATGCGGCATCGCCCACGCTCGTGCTCGAGTGGATCGACCCGACACGTGCGCCGCAGTGGAGCGAGCGCCTCGCAACCGGCGACGCCAAGCCGACGATCGCGGCCGCCGTCGGTCATCTCTATGGAAAGCTGCACGCGGCAACGGCCGGCCGACCTGCGTTCGCCGATCGGTTCGCCGCCGAGCGCGCCTTTCGCCGTCTCGCGGTCGAGCCGCGCTTTCTCGACGCTGCGCTCGCGCACCCGGATTGCGCCGCCGCGCTGCGCGCCGCGGCGGACACCGCGTCGAGGCTGCGCATCGCCCTCGTCCACGGCGCCGCGTCGCCCGAGAACATCCTCGTCGGGCCGCGCGGGCCGATACTCGTCGACGGCGACTGCGCACGCTATGGCGATCCCGCGTTCGACGTCGCGACGCTCGCCGCGGTGCTGATGCTGCACGCCGTGCGGCCGGGAACCGCGCGCCGTACGCGGCCCGCGCTCGACGCCCTGCTCGCGACCTACCTGCAGCATGTCACGTGGGAGATGCCGAGCCTGCTGGCGGCGCGCGTCGGAGCGATCGTGCCCGCCCTCCTGCTCGCGGGGGTGGACGGCCGCGCCCGGGCGCCGTTCATCGTCAACCAGAACGACGCGAACCGCGTGCGGCGTATCGCCCGGTTCCTGCTGACGGGCGAGGTCGCGGACTTCGACGTTACGCGCGCGCTGTGGTTCCAGGAGTTCCAGGCTTGAGTGCGTCGACGCCGGCACGAAGCGCGTGACCGCCGCCGCAGACCATCGCCAGCACCTGCGCGGCATCGCGCTGATGATCGCGGCGGTGAGTACGTTCGCCGTGATGGACACCATCGCGAAGTGGCTCGCCCAGAGCTATCCCGTGCCCGCCGTCGTCTGGGCGCGCTATGTGTCGCAGGTGCTCGTGATGGTGGTGCTGCTCGGGCCGCGCCATCGCGCCGGGCTCGTGCGCACGCGCCGCCCCGGACTCCAGATCCTGCGCGGCTTCGTGCTGGTCTCGTCGACGATGCTCTTTTTCAACGCGATCTCGCGCATGCCGATCGCGGAGGCCTCGGCGATCACGTTCATCTCGCCGCTCATCCTCACGGCGATGTCGGTGTTCCTGCTCAAGGAGAAGGTGCAGCCCTCGACGTGGATTGCCGTCGCCGCCGGATTCGCCGGCGTGCTGGTGATCATCCGCCCCGGCTCGGGAATCTTTTCGACGGCGGCGATCCTGCCCGTCGCGACTGCGTTCTTCTTCGCGGGCTACCAGCTCCTCACCCGCAAGCTCGCGGGGGTCGACTCGACCGTCGCGACCCTCTTCATCTCGGCGCTGGTCGGCGCGGCCGTGATGTGCTTCGTCGTGCCGATCTACTGGCAGCCCCTGCTCTCGCCCTGGCATGGCGCGCTGCTCCTCGCGATGGGCATTCTCGCCACGGCCGGACACTTCATGCTGATCCGTGCCTTCGAGAACGCGCCCGCCTCGACGCTCGCGCCGTTCGTCTATGCGCAGCTCGCGGCCGTGCTGCTGCTCGGCTACCTCGTGTTCGGCAACTTTCCCGACGGCTGGTCGCTCGTCGGCATGGCGCTCATCGTCGCGAGCGGCGCCTACGTGGTGCTGCGGCAGCGGCGCTAGTTCCGCGCTCGGCGGAGTCCGCGCGGGTCACGCAAGCCGCGTGCGGCGACCGCGCAGCGGGTAGCGCGGATCGTTGTAGCCGGGCGTGGACGGGTGCCCGGACGGCACCATCGAATCGACGAGCGCCTCGTCCTCGGCGGTGAAACGGTGCGCGAGCGCGCCGAGGTAGCCCTGCCACTGCTCCAGCGTGCGCGGCCCGGCGAGAACCGAGGTCACGATCGTGTTCGCGAGCACCCAGTGCAGGGCGAAGCCGCCGGCGGTCATGCCGCGCGCCTCGGCGTGCGCCTTGATGCGTGCGGCCATCGCGATCGACTCCGGCCGGAACTCCGTCTGCATCATCCGCTCGTCGTTGCGCCCGGCGCGGCTTTCCGGGTCCGGGCTCGCATCGGGCCGGTACTTGCCCGTCAGCACGCCGCGCGCGAGCGGGCTGTAGGGCACGACGCCCAGGCCGTAATGGGCGCAGGCCGGCAGCACCTCGGTTTCCGGCATGCGGTTCATCGCGTTGTAGTAAGGCTGGCAGATCACCGGACGGGCGACGCCGAGGGCGTCGCAGACGCGCACGACCTCGGCGATGCGCCAGCCGCGATAGTTGGAGACGCCGAAGTAGCGTGCCTTGCCGGCCCGGATCACGTCGCCGACTGCGCGCACCGTCTCCTCGAGCGGCGTGTCCTCGTCGTCGCGATGCAGGTAGTAGATGTCGACGTGATCGGTGGCAAGCCGCGTGAGGCTCGCATCGATCGCCCGCATGATCCAGGCGCGGGAGAGGCCTGCGTCGTTCGCGCCGGCGCCCATGCGATTGCCGACCTTGGTCGCGAGCACCCAGCGGTCGCGGTCCTCGCGCAGGAGCCGTCCGAGGATCCGCTCCGACTCGCCGTTCGCGTAGACGTCGGCCGTATCGACGAAGTTGACGCCGGCGTCGCGCGCCGAGTCCACGATGCGCTTCGCTTCCGCCTCGTCGGTGCGATCGCCGAACATCATCGTGCCGAGGCAGATCGGCGAGACGCGGAGCCCGCTTGCGCCGAGTCGACGGTATTCCATGGTCACCTCAGAACCGCAAAGTCGCGAAGGGCGCAACGGTCCGCAAAGCAATGCCTGGAGACCTGCTTCCGCAGAGCCCGGTCCACCGAGCGACGCCTCGTTCGCGTCCCTTGGCGTCCTTTGCGCTTTTGCGGTGAAGGTCTTCCTTACATCCGCTCGAAAATCGCCGCGATCCCCTGCCCGCCGCCGATGCACATCGTGACGAGCGCGTACTTGCCGCCGATGCGATGGAGCTCGTTGAGGGCCTTCACCGTGAGGATCGCACCCGTCGCGCCGATCGGATGCCCGAGCGCGACCGCGCCGCCGTTGGGGTTGACCTTCTTCGGGTCGAGGCCGAGTTCTTTCGTCACCGTCATGGCCTGCACCGCGAACGCCTCGTTCGACTCGACCACGTCCATGTCGGCCGGCTTGAGGCCGGTCTTCTCGAACAGGCGCTTCACGGCCGGCACCGGGCCGTATCCCATGATCTCCGGCGCAACGCCGGCATGCGAGTACGCGACGAGCCGGGCGAGCGGCTTCAGCCCCTGCTTCGACGCGGCGCCTGCTTCCATCATCACGATCGCCGCGGCCGCGTCGTTGAGGCCCGAGGCGTTACCCGCGGTCACCGTGCCGTCCTTCTTGAACGCCGGCTTCAGCTTCGACATGTCCTCGATCTTCGCGTCCTGGCGGACATGCTCGTCGGTCTCGAACGCGACCGGCCCCTTGCGGGTCTTCACCTCGACGGGAACGATCTGGCTCTTGAAATAGCCGCTCTTGATGGCGTTGGCGGCGCGCCGATGGCTCTCGAGCGCGAATTCGTCCTGCTGCTCGCGCGTGAAGCCGAACTTCGCCGCGAGATTCTCCGCGGTGATGCCCATGTGCCCGTTGCCGAAGGGATCGTGCAGCGCGCCGACCATGGCGTCGACGATGCCGGCATCGCCCATGCGCTGGCCCCAGCGCGCCGCGGGCATGAAGTAGGCCGCGCGGCTCATGCTCTCGGCGCCGCCGCCGATCACGCAGTCGGTATCGCCGAGCTGGATGTGCTGCGCCGCCGACACGATCGCCTGGAGGCCGCTGCCGCAGAGCCGGTTCACCGTCAGGCAGGGGGTGGTGACCGGGAGCCCCGCGTCGACCGCCGCCACGCGCGAGACGTACATGTCGCGCGCCTCGCCGTGGATCACGCTGCCGACCACCACGTGCCCGATCTGGGCCGGATCGATGCCGGCGCGCTTGACCGATTCGCGGATCACGGCGGCGCCGAGCGCGGTGGGTGCGACATCCTTGAGCGAGCCGCCGTAATCGCCGATGCCGGTGCGCACGCCGGAAAGCACGACAACTTCACGGGCCATGTTCCTTCCTCCTTTTTTCGTTTCGTTGGATCCGGGCCGGTCGGCCCGCTGGGGTGGATGATCGTAGCCCTCGCGCGGCAGGCCGGGGGCTGATTTAGGTCAATGCAGTGCAGGTCAGGCGGCTCGGCGCGCGGCCGCCGGCCGGCCCCAGAGATCGTGCACGTCGGAACGGGTGATGCGAACGTCCGCGAACTCGCCGACTTTCAGGCCGCGCGCGCCCTCGACATGTACGACTCCGTCGATCTCGGGCGCGTCCGAAGCGGAGCGTCCGACCGCCCGCGTGCCCTCGACGGCATCGACGAGAACGCGGAGCGTCCGCCCGACCTTCGCAGCCAGGCGTCGCGCGCTCACCTTCTCCTGCACCGCCATGAAGCGGGCCCGGCGCTCTTCCTTGACCGCTTCGGGAACGGGGTCGGGAAGCTGGTTCGCCTTGGCGCCGGCGACCGGCGAGTACGCGAAGCATCCCACCCGGTCGAGCTCGGCTTCTTCGAGGAAAGCGAGAAGCTCTTCGAACTCCGCCTCGGACTCTCCCGGAAAGCCGACGATGAACGTCGAGCGGATGGTGAGCTCGGGCGCGATCGCCCGCCAGGCGCGGATGCGCTCGAGGTTCGCCTCGCCGGACGCGGGCCGTTTCATCAGCTTGAGAATCCGCGGGGTCGCGTGCTGGAAGGGAACGTCGAGGTACGGCAGGATCTTCCCCTCCGCCATCAGGGGAATCACCGTGTCGACGCTCGGATAGGGATAGACGTAATGCAGGCGCACCCAGACCCCGAGCTCGGCGAGCGCCGCCGCGAGTTCGGTCATGCGCGTCTTGACCGGCCTGCCGCCCCAGAAGCCGGTGCGGTACCTGACGTCGACGCCGTAGGCGCTCGTGTCCTGGGAGATGACGAGCAGCTCTTTCACCCCGGCCTTCGCGAGGTTCTCGGCCTCGCGCATCACCTCCCCGATCGGGCGCGAAACGAGGTCGCCGCGCATCGACGGGATGATGCAGAAGGTGCAGCGGTGATTGCAGCCCTCGGAGATCTTGAGGTACGCGTAGTGTCGGGGCGTGAGGCGGATGCCCTGCGGCGGAACGAGATCGGAGAACGGGTCGTGCGGCTTGGGCAGGTGGGCGTGCACCGCCGCCATGACCTCGTCGGTGGCATGCGGTCCGGTGACCGCGAGCACGCGTGGATGCGCGTCCTGCACCACGGAGCCCTTGGCTCCGAGGCATCCGGTCACGATGACTTTGCCGTTCTCGGCGAGCGCCTCGCCGATCGCGTCGAGCGACTCGGCCACCGCGGCATCGATGAACCCGCAGGTGTTGACGACGACGAGGTCGGCGTCGGCGTACGAGGGCGAGATCGCGTAGCCCTCGGCGCGGAGCTCGGTGAGGATGCGCTCGGAATCGACGAGCGCCTTCGGGCAGCCGAGCGAAACGAAGCCGACTTTCGGCGGGGCCGCCATGGAAACGCCGGGCGGTGCCGCGTCAGGACTTCGGGCCGGACTCGCCGTCGTCCTTCTTCGGCGGCGTCTGACCGTACGGCGGGAACGGGAATCCGGCGAACATGTTGCGCGTCTGGCTCTGCAGCTGCTCCTGCATCTGCGCGAACATCGCCTTCGACTGCTCGATGTAGGTGGACATCAGGCTCTGCATCGCGGGCCCCTGGAACGACAGGAACTGCGACCAGAGCTGCTCGTTGATCTTCGACGAGTCGCCGTAGAGCGCCTGCGACTGCTCCTGCATGCGCTTCTGGATCTCGAGGAAGGCCTGGACGTTGCGCTCCAGATAGCTTCCCATCATGCCCTGCATGGCGTTGCCGTAGAACCGGATCAGCTCCGACAGCATGTCGTGCGAGAACATCGGCTTTCCGCCGGACTCCTCGTCGAGGATGATCTGCAGCAGGATCTGCCGCGTCAGATCTTCGCCCGACTTCGCGTCGACGACCTGGAACTCCTCGCTCTTCACCACGAGTTCCTTCACGTCGGCGAGCGTGATGTAGCTCGAGGTCTGCGTGTCGTAGAGGCGCCGGTTCGGATATTTCTTGATGAGTCGCACGGAATCAGCCATCGTGTTTATGCGTCCAAGTGGTTACTCTAGGCCTCGCTCTGCGCAAGGGGCGCCGGTGCAGCCAGCCGTGCCCTCGCGAGGCGGGCCGTCGACGTATGTTTTTGACGCGACGCAGCATTCTACCCCGCGGACGGCGCGCCGTCAGGCACCCCCCGCGGATCCGAAAACCCGAGTCCGAGAGGCCCCGATGACCGACCCGAAACAGCAGTTCGCCGCCTGGAACCAGGCCGCCTACGACGCAGCCCTCGCCTACGCCCGCACGGGGCTCGAGAGCGCCGAGCAGCTCCTGCGCCTCAATCTCGAAACGGCGCGGGCGACGCTCGACGCCAACAGCCGCGCCGCGCGCGACCTGATGGGCGCCGGCGACCCCCAGGCCCTGATCGCGACGCGCACCAAGCTCGCCGAGATCTCGATGCAGCAAGCGGCGGCCTACGCCTCGAGCGTTTACGAGATCGTGAGCGCGATGCAGGCGCAGTTCGCCAGGCTCGCCGAGGAAAACCTCGGCCGGGCCGGCAAGGCGCTCGGGTCCGGCGCCGTCGAGGCCGCGAAGACCATGCCGGGCGGAGAGGCGCAGAGCGCCGCGCTGCAGTCCACGCTCGCTGCGACCAACGCGATGCTCGAAAGCCTGACGCAGGCGTCCAGACAGTTCGCGTCGCTTTCGGAGGCGAGCATCAAGGCCGCCACCCAGCAGATGGTGCGCGGCGCAACCAAGGAGTGAGGGTCCTCGCGTAACGACAAGGCCCCGAATCCGGGGCCTTTCGTTTCGTGGCGCTGCCCGGCGGGCTGGAACGCTAGAACATGTGCTGGCCGCCGTTGATGGAGATGTTCGCGCCGGTGACGAACGCGGCCTCTTCCGAGCAGAGGTAGATGATCAGACCCGCGACCTCGGCCGGCATGCCGAGCCGGCCGACGGGAATCTGCGGGAGGATCTTCGAGTCGAGGATCTCCTTCGGAATGGCCGTCACCATCTTGGTCCCGATGTAGCCGGGCGAGATCGTGTTGATCGTGACGCCCTTGCGCGCCACTTCCAGGGCGAGCGCCTTCGTGAAGCCGTGCATGCCGGCCTTGGCGGCC
>JALOSW010000175.1 GCA_025458245.1 Burkholderiales bacterium | reverse complement strand
GACCACGGCGCCCGACACCGCGCCAGCGAGCGCCGTCAGCGTCTGCTGCAGATGCTTCTGATCGTGGTCCCAGATGCGTACCGTCGCGCCGGAGGCGAGCATGCGCTTCACGATCGCCAGGCCGATGCCCTGCGCCCCGCCGGTGACGATCGCCGAGCGTCCCTTCAAATCGAGCTGATTCATGTTCTGCCTCTGATCGGTGGGTTTGCGCAGGACGGACGATTCTACCGGCATCGTTCGAAGCGGTCGTTCCCGTCTGCGGCGGCCGCGCGATCGGATCGCGCGTAAAGGCGGACGCATAAACCGACCGCAACGGCGCGCGGCCCGGACTCGCGCCGGCCCGTGCGACCGGCCCTGCTCCCGAAGCCGGCGCGAACCCATCGCCTCAGACGCGATCGCGGCACCGAGCCGCGTTGTCGGCTCGGGCGCCCCGGACGCGCGCCACGCGCGCTACGCGCACGCGCCTCTAGGGGGACGGGTGCTTCCTGCGCAGCGCCATCACCGCGTCCGCGCTGAGCGGCCGCACCTTTTCGTGACGCAGCAGGAGATAAAGCTTGGCCGTCGCCTCGAGTTCCTCGACGGCGTCGGCGGCGGCGGACAGCGAGGTGCCGCCGACGACCGGACCGTGGTTGGCGAGCAGCATCGCGTGATGCCTGCCGGCGTATTGCCGTACCGCTTCGGCGAGCGACCGGTCGCCGGGCGCGTAGTAGGGCACCAGCGGGAGGGTCCCCACGCGCATCACGTAGTAGGCCGTGAGCGGCGGCAGGACGTCCGCGGGATCGACGTCCTGCAGGACCGAGACCGCGACGGAGTGCGTCGAGTGGAGATGCACGACGGCGCCCAGTTTCGGACGCTGCTGGTACATGCCCAGATGAAGGAAGCTTTCCTTCGACGGCGGGTCCCCCGAGACGAGATTTCCGTTCCAGTCGAGCCGCGACAAGCGCCCCGGGTCGAGATCGCCGAGCGACGATCCGGTGGGCGTCAGCAGCCAGCCGTCGTCGAGCTTCGCGCTGATGTTCCCCGTCGACCCATGGGTCAGACCGCGGTCGAAGATCGATTTCGCGATGCGGCAGACGTCTTCGCGAAGTCTCGATTCGATCATCCCTGCACCTCGAACGCGCGCACCAGGAAGTCCGGGCCGCCGAAATTGCCGGACTTTAGCGCAAGCGCATAGGGCTCGCCGCCCACTGCCGATGTCCAGGGAACGCCAGGCGCGATTTCCGGGCCGATCGCGAGAGCGCGCACGCCGAGCGCGTCGACCACCGCGCCCGAAGTCTCACCTCCCGCGACGACGAATCGGCGCACGCCCGCCGCGGCCAGCGCGACCGCCACCGCCCGGAAGGCGTCCTCGACGGCTGCGGACGCGCGCTCCCGTCCGAGGGTCTCGCGCGCCCGCGCCACGGCCTCCGGCGGGGCCGAGGCGTAGATGACGATCGGGGTCGGGCCGAGCGATCGGCGCGCCCATTCGATCGCCCTCGCCGTGGAATCGGGATCCGAGAGGAGGGCCTCCGGCTCGAGCCGGAACGAAGGGTAGCGGCCTTTCACGTGCTCGAGCTGCCCGAGCGTCGCGGACGAGCAGCTGCCGGCCAGGATGACCGCCGGCCCGCTCACGTCCGGAAAACTCGCCGCGCGCGCGCCGACCGCTCGCTCGGCCAGATTGGCGGCGAGACCCATCGCAAGGCCGGCGCCGCCGGTGGTCAGGGGAAGGTCGAGGGTCGCCTTTCCCGCCGCCACGAGATCAGCGTCGGTGATCGCGTCGAGAATCGCGTGGCGGTAGTCCCGCTCGCGGAGCTCTGCGAGCGCTGCCGCGATCGCGTCCGCACCGCCGCTCACGACACCGAAGGGGACGAGCCCGACCCGGCCCCGGCATTGCGCAGTGAGCACGCGCACCAGACTCGGGTCGGTCATCGGCGTGAGCGGGTGCGTGCGCATGCTCGACTCGGAGAGCAGGAGGTCGCCCACGAACAGATGGCCGAGATACACGGTCCGCGCGTTGCGCGGGTAGGCCGGGGTGGCCGGAACGATCCCGGCGCCGAGCGCCTCGGCCAACGCCTCGGTGACCGGGCCGATGTTGCCCGTCGGGGTCGAGTCGAACGTGGAGCAGTACTTGAAGTAGATCCGTTCCGCCCCCTGCGTCCGCAGCCACGCGAGGGACGCGAGCGACATCGCGACGGCCTCGTTCGCCGGGACGGTTCGCGACTTGAGCGCGATCACGACCACATCGGCCGCAGGCGTGGCGAGCGCGCGGTCGGGGACTCCGTTCATCTGAACGACCGAGAGGCCCTGCCGGCGAAAAGTGATCGCCACGTCGGTCGCGCCGGTCAGATCGTCGGCGATGCAACCGATCAGCATGCGTGCCATGGGTTCTCCTCGATCGCCCGCGCTGCAAACGCGTTGCCGACCGGCTGGCGCAAGGCTGCAGATCCGGTCGCCGCACTCGCGCAGGAACGCGCGTGCCGACGCTTCCGGCGCGGTTTTCCCGCGCCGAGGCTCACGGTGCCCGACGCTGCCAAGTGTGCACGATCTTTTCGGTGACCATGCCCCTGGCGGCGGCGTCGAACGAGCGGAAATGCGCGGTGCGCAGGTGCGCGTCGAACGCGTCGCGATCCTCGTAGACCTCGTACAGGAACACGTGCGAGGGCTGGTCTGGGTCGTTGCAGACATCGAACTGTTGGCAGCCCGGCTCCTGCTCGCGCGAGTCGCTCGCGTTCGCGACGACGAGGGACAGGAACTCCGCGACCCGTGTCGGGGAGAGGCGGAACTCCACGGTGACGACGTACATGCGGCGTCCTCCTAGAGCAGCAGCCGCGGCACGACCGTGGTCATCGATGGCACGTATGTGATGACGAGCAACACCACGATCGCGGCGACGAGTAGCGGAACGAGCTGTTTCGTGATCGCGCCGATGCCGGCGTCGGCGAGCTTCGCGGCGACGAACAGCGTGCCGCCGACCGGCGGCGTGTACAGCGCGATGGCCAGGTTGGCGGTCATGACGACGCCCAGGTGCACGAGGTCGATGTGGAACGCCTGTGCGAGCGGCAGGAAGAGCGGCGCGGTGAGGAGCAGCGCCGGCAGCGGCTCGATGAAGATGCCGAGGGCGAGCAGCGCGACGTTGACCATCAGCAGGAACATCCAGGGCTGCGTCGCCACCACCTGCATCCACTCGGCGAGCTGCACGGCGACCTGTTCGACCGTGATCAGCCACGCGAGCGCGCCGGTGGCGCCGATCACGAGCATCACCGTGGCGCTGGTCATGAAGGCGTTGACGAGCAGTCGCGGCAGGTCGCGCAGGGAGATGTCGTGATAGAGCAGGATCGACACGGCGATGCCGTACACGACCGCGACGGCCGCCGATTCCGTCGGCGTGAAGAAGCCGGACCAGATGCCGCCGACGATGATCACGGGCATCAGCAGCGCGGGTCCGGCGGCCCGCGTCGCTGCCCAGATCTGCGCGAGGGACGCCCGATCCTGCCCGTTGTCGCAGCCGGTCTTCCTGCCGTACCACATCGCGACCAGCGCGAGCCCGAACGCTGCGACGAGACCCGGGATGACGCCCGCCATCGACAGCTGCCGCATCGAGACGCCCGAAATGAACGCGTAGACGAGGAACGGGATCGAGAGCGGCATGAGGAGCGCGAGCGTGCCCGCCACCGCGAGCAGCGCCGCGGCGAACGCGCGCGAATAGCCTTGCCGGACCATCGCCGGGATCACGAGCGAGCCGATCGCCGCGGTGTCGGCGATCGCCGAGCCCGACACGCCTCCGAACATCAGGCACGAGGCGATGGTCACCACACCGAGGCCCCCGGGCAGGAAGCCGAGCAGCGCGTGGGCGAACGCGACGATGCGCTTGCCGACGCCGCCCTGCGACAGGATCTCCCCGGCGAAGATGAAGAGCGGCACCGCGATCAGGATGAACGGCTCCACGCCGCCGATGAAGGATAGGAAGATCGTCTCGAAGGGATGGCCGAGACCCTTCACCCAGATCATTCCGACGGTCGTCGCGAGCAGGGCGAACATGAGCGGCACGCCAGCCAGGGCGATGGCGAAGAACACCGCGAAAAGGACGAGCGCGAACATGTCTCAGCCTGCGGTCAGGGCTTCACCTCCGCCGCCGGGGCCACGCCGGCGACCAGCGGGGCGGGCGGTGCGCCGAGGCGCTCGGCGCGGGACTTGCCCTGCAGGATCTGCACGAGATCCCAGAGCACGAAAACGAGCATTGCCGCGGCGCCGACCGGCAACGCGAGGTACTGAATCGACATCGGCCATCCGAGCACGGTGAGCTGATTTCCCCAGCCGGCCGCGACGATCTTGAGCCCGTACCATGCGAGCAGAACGAGCACCGCCGCGGCGACGCCGTCGATCAGGCCATCGGCGACGAGTCGTCCGCGCGGCGACAGCTTGTCCAGGAACTCCGTAATGCTCATGTGCGTACCGCGCCGCGCGGCCGCCGCGCCGCCCAGGAACGTGACCCACACCATGAGCAGTTCCGAGAGCTCGATCGTCCATGCGAGATCGTGCTCGAAGACGTGCAGCACGACGTTCACGAACACCAGGCCGATCATGAATGCGCCGATGGCGACGACCGACCAGTCGACGAGTGAGCCCAGCGCTCGGACCGGAAGCGGCGCGGGCGGCGACGGCGGCAGCAACGCCTTCCGCCGCGCTGCGGCAGAAGGCGCATGCGTGCCCGCGGCGTGGCCCGGCAAGGTCACTTCGTGGTCTTTCTGACGGCAGCGGCGTCGGCGAGGAACGCATCCACGTCCGCGCCGTACTTCTCTTTCGCCTTCGCGTAAGCGGGCTGCACCGAGGCGCGGAACGGCTCGGCGTTGGGCCGCGCGACCTTCGCGCCCCTTGCCGTCATGTCCTTGAGCTGGCGCTCGTCGTTGTTGCGGATCTCGTTGCGGATCCACGTGGCCGTCTCCTGGGCCGCCTTCGCGATCGCCTCGCGATCCGCGGGCGGAAGCTTCTGCCAGGTCTTCTCGGAGATCGCGAGCGGGATCGGGCTGTACACGTGCTGCGTCAGCGTGACGTTCGGCGCCACCTCGTAGAACTTGTTCGCGTAGATGGTGTCGATCGGATTTTCCTGCCCGCTCACCGTGCCCTGCTGGATCGCGAGATACACCTCCGGCAGCGGCATGATCTGCACGTTGAAGCCCATCGACTCGAGCGTCCAGCGCATCATCTCGTTGGGGAACGTGCGCAGCTTCTTGCCCTTCGCGTCGGCCGGGCTCGCCAACGGGTCCCGGGTGGTCATGTTGCGG
>JALOSW010000174.1 GCA_025458245.1 Burkholderiales bacterium | reverse complement strand
CGCCGAGGTGCCGCAGGCGTTGCAGGATCGGCGTGGGGTCGGGCGTGTCGAAGCCGCCGAAGGCGGGACGGCGGGCGGCCGTCGACCGGCGGTAGTCCTCGGATTCGAGGAAGCGGTTGCGATAGACCGCGCGGCCGTCGGCGATGCGCACGCGATGCAGCATCGCGAGACCGTCGAACCAGTGCGCGTAGCGACCTTTTTCGAGCTCCCAGAGCGCCGGTCCGTTGAGGAGCAGACTGCCTCGAAGCCAGCCGGGGAGCGACCCGCGCACCTCGACGGGCGCGTCGTCGAACGTGCGGCGGCAGGAGTCGAAGCCGCGCAAGCGACTGCGCGCGCCAGGGGATGCTTCGAGAACAGCAGCCATGGCGTGCCTCCTCCCTTGACGATTGCGCTCGCGTAACGGGGCCGACCGAGGTTACGCCCGCCGGGGACGAACGGCAATCGACGGCGTGGTCAGCCGCCGGACTGGTAGAGCGCGGTAAAGCGGCGTGTGTCGAACCCGGACATGAGCTTGCCGTGGACGCGGATGAGCGGGACGCCCCGACCGCCGAGCGACTTGAACTCGGCGTGCGCCGCCGCAGAGGCCTCGATGTCGTATTCGACGAAATCGAGCCCGCACGAGCGAAAGAAATCGTTCGCCTTCTTGCAGTACGGGCACCAACTCGTCCGCCACATCTCGATCTTCGCCCCGGCTACCGGCGCGGGGCAGTCGGCGGGCGCGTTCCGCTCCATCGCGAGCGGCTGCAGCGCGAGCCATGCCACGACTGCGACCACCACCCAGAAGGCGGCGTTGCGGACCCGCCTGGGGCCCTTCGGCGCGGGTTGCGCGGGGGCGATCTCGGGCTCGGACATGGGCAGCTCGGGACGGCGTCTCAAAGGGGGTTTTGCGTGAGGAAGCGCTCGAGCCTTGCGGCCCCCTCGGCGAGCCGCTCCTCGGACGCGGCGAAGCACCAGCGCAGGAAGCCCTCTCCCTCCGGCCCGAAGGCGATGCCGGGGGCGAGCCCGAGCTTCGCTTCGACCACGAGGCGCTTCGCGAATTCGAGGCTGTCCGCGACGCCGCGCACGCGGAAGAAAAGATACATCGCGCCGGGCGGCGCGACAACGTCGATCCCGGGAATCGCCGCGAGGCGTGCAACGAGGAAGTCGCGCGCCGCGCGGAATCGCTCGACCGTGTGCGCGATGACCGGCTCGCCGTCGCGCACGGCGACGACGCCTGCGCGCTGCACGAAGCCCGGGGCGCACGACGTGTTGTACTCGATCAGCACGCCGAGATCGGGAACCAGCGCCGCGGGCGCGACGATCCAGCCGAGCCGCCAGCCCGTCATCAGCCACGACTTCGAGAACGTGTTGGTCGAGAGAATGCGATCGTCGGGCTCGGCGATGTCGAGGAACGACGGCGCGGGCACGGCGGCTCCGGGCGCTCCTGCGAAGAAGAGCCGCTCGTACGCATCGTCGGCGACGATCCAGATGCCGTGCTCGCGGCAGTGATCGAGGATCGCGCGCTGGCTCTCGCGATCGATCGTCCAGCCCGTCGGATTGTTGGGCGAGTTGATGTAGACCGCCCGCGTGGCAGGCGTCAGCGCATCGAGCAGCCGGTCGAGATCGAGCGCCCAGCCGGCGGGGCCGAACCCGAGCGGCACGCACGTCACGCTCGCCCCGAGGATCTTCGGCTGCTCGACGAGGTTCGGCCACAGGGGCGTCACCTCCACCACGCGATCGCCCGCACCCACGAGCGCCTCGGTCGCGAGCATCAGCGCGGACACGCCTGCGCTCGTCACGGCGATGCGCTCCCGCGTCACGGGCCGGTGCAGGCGCGAGACATAGGCCGCGAGCGTGTCGCGCAGCTCGGGAATGCCGAGGTTGTGGGTGTAGAAGGTGTCGCCGCGCTCGAGCGCCGCTACGGCTGCGCGCCGGATGAACTCCGGCGTCGCCTCGTCGGGCTCGCCGAACCAGAACGCGAGCACGTCGGGCGCGCCCATCGCGGCGTTCGCGACTTCGCGGATTTTCGAGGCGCGCAACGCGCGCACCGCGTCGCGGGCGTGGGGCAATGCGGGCATAGGACGGGCGCCAGAGGAACCGACCGCGATTGTCGCATGCCGCTCTCCCGCGAAGAGTTCACCACGGAGGCGCGGACGGCACAGAGTACCCGGAGTTGATGGTTCCCTGACGCCCGATGCGCGGTGGCGAAACCGGCTCGTCCAGTGGGGCGACCGGCTGCACACAAGCACATCTCATCTCCGTGGTCCTGCGTGCTCTCCGTGCCCCCGTGGTGAAGATCTTCAGGGCAGCGCCGCCGCCACCACCGCGTCGATCACCGGCTCCAGCTTCGCGGCAAGCTTCGCGTATCCCGCCGAGGTGGGATGGATCTCGTTAAGCCAGTCGCCGCTCGCACCGGTTTCGCCCAGCGCCGCGCGCACGAGCGACTTGCGCGTTCGCACCACCCGAAAGTGGGCGATCTCGCGCTCCAGGGCGGTGATGCCGTCGGCGAGCGCGTCGAACAGGCGGTCTGCGATCGCCACGCGCAGCGGTTCGGGGACGCCTGCGTCCGTGAATGCGCGATGCAGCCACGGCCCCTTGAAGCCCGCAAACAGGAACTTCGCGGGCGCGTTCCGCGGCGTCGCGTAGTCGTAGGTGTGCGCGACGATGGTGACCCCGGCGTTGAGGCTCGTCGAGTCGCGCAGCGCGGCGATGTCGCGATAGCCCTTCTTCACCTCCGCGATCACCCTGCCGAGCGCAGCTGCGTCGACGTAGTCGGCGGGCGCGCTGCCAGAGCCGCCGGGCGGCGCCCGCAGGCACTCGCGCGCCCGATCGATGAGATCGTTGCCGCCGCCGGATAGCACGATCGCATGCCACCGCCAGCCGGAGTTGCGGTCGGTGAGCATTTCGCGAAGGTCCGGGTTCGCCGCGATGTCGGCGATGCGCACGATCGTGTCGCCCGGATACGCGATGTTGACGACCGCGGTGCGGCGCGGGAACCGCAGCTCGAAAAGGAGGTTCGACGACGGAATCGCGCCGATGGTGAACCACGAGTCGCCCTCGGCGAGGATCCGCGCCTCGAACGCTCCCGGACTCGTGTCGGGATCGCCGCTCTGCGTGTCCGTCACCGAGAGCACCGTGACCGGCCACAGCGCCGCGCGCACTCGCGCCGCAGCCTTGCGCGGCGGGGTGCGCTTCGCCGGCGGCGTCCTGGCCCGCGCAGGCGCCTTCGCACGCCCCCGCGTCGTGCCGCGCTTCACGCCCGGCCGCCGCTTGGCGGGCTTGCTCGGCTTCGCCATGTTCGCCTCCCGCGAGAGAGTCGTTCACCGCCGAATCTAGCCGGCGCGGGGCGGTGCGGGCAATCCGCCGCAAGACGTATTCCGCGCGGAGGGACCGGAGCGAACCGGCCTCGGACGGGCCCGGGCGCTTACCGATCCGCTACCATCGGCGCGAAGGAGAAAAGCCCATGCCCAGCAGCCGCCATTTCGTCCTCGGCGTCGATCTCGACGGCGTCGTCGCCGACTTCACCGCGGGCCTCAAGCCGGTGGCGGCCGAATGGCTCGGGGTTCCGGTCGATTCGCTGCCGGACGAGGTGAGCTACGGTTTCGTCGAGTGGCATCTCGAGCGCTGCGGCGGATACGAGGCGCTGCACCGTTTCGCGGTGAAGGAACGCGGCCTCTTTCGCTCGCTCGCGCCGCTTCCGGGCGCGCCTGCGGCACTGCGCCGGCTCTCGACCCACGAGATCCGCATCCGCATCATCACCCACCGGCTCTACATCCCGTGGTTCCACCGCGAGGCGATCGGGCAGACGGTCGAGTGGCTGGAGCAGAACGGCATTCCTTACTGGGACCTCTGCTTCATGCGCGACAAGGCTGCGGTGGGCGCAGACCTCTATATCGAGGACAGTCCGGGCAATATCGAAGCGCTGGTGCGCGACGGCCATCCGGTGATCATCGTGTCCAACTCGACCAACCGCAACCTGCCCGGACCGCGCGCGCAGACGTGGGAGGAAGTGGAAGCCTACGTGTTGCGCGAGCTCGCAGCGCTCGACGCGCGGTGACGCGCCGCCCCGGTTCCCGGATTCCATCCGCGGGCGAGCCGGCGCAAGGGCCCTTGCCGCCCACCGGAGGGCGAGGGTCAGGACAAGGATTCAGCGCAGTGAGGCGTTGAACTTCTCGAGCGACGCCGCACCGGGGCAGAGCTCTTTTTCCCCCAGCGAATTCAGCGGCGCGTCGACCGTGCCGAGATGCGAGTGCATGTCGTCGGCGTGCGGATCGACGTAGAGGAGGCCGGTCACGATCTGGCCGCGGGCGGCGTGCTCCGCGAGGTAGTTCATCGCCCGCACCCGGTCGCTCGGATCGTAGTCGTCGGCGAGCTTGTGCAGGTGCATGACCGAGCCGTCGTGCATCACCACGTCGGTGACCGAGCCGGGGGCATAGTCGGTGGTGATCGCGTCGCGGCGCGGCATGAAATCGAGCCGGTTCACCGCCTCGTTGTGGGCGCGCACGTAGTCGTAGCTCTTGGTCGAGCCCGAGTGGTTGTTGAACGCGACGCACGGGCTCACCACGTCGATGAACGCGGCGCCGCGATGCTCGACCGCCGCCTTGACGAGCGGCACGAGCTGCGCCTTGTCGCCGGAGAAGCTGCGCGCGACGAACGTCGCGCCGAGCTGCAGGGCGAGCCCGACCATGTCGATCGCGCTGTCGGTGTTGGTCACGCCGCGCTTGGACTTCGAGCCGCGGTCTGCGGTCGCCGAGAACTGTCCCTTGGTGAGGCCGTACACGCCGTTATTCTCGACCACGTACACCATGTTGACGCCGCGGCGCATCGAGTGCGCGAACTGCCCGAGCCCGATCGAGGCGGAATCGCCGTCGCCCGAGACGCCGAGATAGATCAGGTCGCGGTTCGCGAGGTTGGCGCCCGTGAGCACCGACGGCATGCGCCCGTGCACGCTGTTGAAGCCGTGCGACTGGCCGAGAAAGTAGGTCGGCGTCTTGGACGAGCAGCCGATGCCCGAGAGCTTGGCCACCCGGTGCGGCGGAATCGCCAGCTCGAAGAACGCCTGGATGATCGCAGCGCTGATCGAGTCGTGCCCGCAGCCTGCGCAGAGCGTCGAGATCGCGCCCTATAGGTCATGGCTTCAGGATCTCGAATTCAGGATCTAGGATCCAGGATTTAGGATCGAGGATTGAGGATCCAGGATTGAGCACTCGATCCTCAATCCTCACTCCTCATTCCTCTACGCGGCCTTGCCGGTCTTGATCGGGCGGACGTTGAGGCGGCGCACCTGCGCACCCACCGCCTCGGTGATGAAGCGCGCGGTGATCGGCGTGCCGTCGTAGTGCAGGATCGGGATGAGGTTCGCCGGGTTCACGCCGGCGTCGTTGACGAGCAGCGTCTTGAGTTGCGCGTCGCGGTTCTGCTCGACGACGAACACCTTGTTGTGCGAGGCGACGAACTCGGCGATCT
>JALOSW010000173.1 GCA_025458245.1 Burkholderiales bacterium | reverse complement strand
CCGATCACCGCCGCGCGCTTCGCGTCGGGCTTGTGCGCGAGCGGCAGGGCGGCGGTCATCACCATCGTCACCTCGTCGGAGATGCGCGCGCCCGGGCCGAGGTTGATGGCGCCGTCCGACTTGCCGTTGGTGCGAAGCGAGAGCCCTTCGTCGAACTGCATCAGCGCGACGGAGGTCGTCTTGCCGTCTTTGTAGAAGCGAAGCTCCGCCTCGTCGGACGAATAGAGCTGACCACGCCGGAAGACGCCCGAGGCCATCTTGTACTCGTCGAGCGTGACGCCAGACGCGACGAGTGCGAACGCGACCAGCGAAACCGCCACTGCCGCCGCGAAGGCGAACGAGCGCCGGCTCGCGAAGTGAAGCAGGGCGAGGCCGAGCAGGACGTCGAGGGCCGCGCCGGCGGTGATCATGCCCTTCAGCCCGAGGAGCGGCATCGCCACGTGCGCGGCGAGCATCACCCCCGCGATGGAGCCGAGCGTGTTCGACGCATACACCGCGCCGATCGCGTGCTCGCCGTGGCGCGCACAGAGCAGAACGAACGTGATCAGCGGCAGCGTCATGCCGGCGAAGAAGGTGGCGGGAAACATCACCGCGAGCGCAATGCCGTTGCTCGCCGCGAGGAACATCGCGTAGCCGGAGTCGGTGCGCGCGAGCCCTTTCATGATGGCTTGCATGAGGTCGAACATGAAGCCGTAGAGCGGCAGGGTCGCCAGCGCCGCGAGGCCCATCAGCACCTGCACGACTCCGAGAAAGCGGAGCGGAGCGCCCAGGGTGTCGATGCGCCGCCGGATCCACAGGCCGCCGAACGCGAGCCCGGCGATGAAGCTCGCGAGCATGAGCTCGAACGAGTGCGTCGAGCTGCCGAGCACCAGTGCGAGCATGCGGATCCAGCCGATCTCGTAGACGAACGAGGCGAGCCCGGTGAGGAACGCGACCGCGAGCATGAGCCGGTACGGGACGGGCTGCGCGTCGCCGCGGGCGGCTTCGGACGCACCGGTCGCGGGCACCGGATCGCGGCCCGGCGCGAGCGCCCACACGGCTGCGGCGAGCGCGAGGTTGATCCCGCCCGCGAGGCGCATCACGCCCGGCAGGCCGAACGCCTCGAGAAGCACGAAACCCGCGGCGAGCACCCCGACCGCGCGCGCTCATGAGCGGGAACGTCATGCCGAGCAGGATCGACTGCGGCAGGATCAGCGCGCCGGCGAGCGTCCACTTGAACGTCGCGGCGAGCGGCGCGCTCCCGAGCGTGGGCAGGACGTGGGAGTACGCCGCGTCGGTCGCGGCCACGAACACCGCGTGAAACGCGACCGCAGCGACGCCGATCAGCGCCTCGGCGAGCGCGTAGCCGCGGAGCAGGTTCCCCCAGCGCGCCGACCCGCGGCTCGCGATCCACGCGCCGATCGCCATGCCACCCATGAACAGCGCGAGCACGAGTGTCTGCGCGTAAGCGGCGTGGCCAAGGAAAAGCCTGAGGTAGTGGCTCCAGAGCGACTCGTAGATGAGCCCTGCGAACCCCGAGACGGTGAAGAGCGCGAAAAAGACGGAGCGGGGCACGCGGCCCGGGGCTGGCGACATGGGGAGTCCGGACGGCGCGCCGCACGCTCGCGGCGCGGAGGAACGGCTCGATTCTACGGGAACGGTTTCGGCGCGAGAAGGCGCGGCACCGTCAGTGGCGCCCTGCGTCGCGCGTCGCGTCCGCCGCGCCCGGCGCGCGCATCCCGCCCGCGGCCCACTCGCGCGCGAGCGTGAAGCCGAGCGCGAGCAGCACCGGCCCGAGGAAGAGCCCGATGAACCCGAACGCCACCAGGCCGCCGAACACGCCGAGCAGCACGAGCACGATCGGCAGTGCGGCGCCGCGGCTGATCAGCAGCGGCTTCACGACGTTGTCGATGCTGCTGATGACGAAGAAGCCGTAGAGGGCCATGAAAGCCGCCCACGCGATCCGATCTTCCGACAGCAGCCAGAGCGACGCGCCGATCCACACGAGCGGCGGGCCGGCCGGCACGATCGACAGCACGGCGACGGCCGCGCCGAGCGCGAGTGCGCCCGGGACGCCGGCGATCCAGAAGCCGATGACCGCCACCACGCCCTGCGCGAGCCCGGTGCCGAGGATGCCGTAGATCACGCCGCGCACCGTGCCTTCGACGATGCCTAGCATCTGTCCGGACATCGGGCCGGCGACCCGGCCGAGCCCGCCGCGGATGGCGGCGCCCAGCGCTTCGCCATCGCGGAAGAAAAAGAACCCGATGAACACCGCGAGGGTCATCTGCAAGATGCCCTGGCCGATCGCCTTTCCCGCTCCGACCAGCAACGCGCGGCCGGGGTCGATGAGGCGACCCAGGAATGCGCGCAGTTCCTCGCGGCTTTCGGTGACGCGGTGCCAGTACTGGTCGAGCCATTCACCCGCGACCGGCAGATCTTTCAGCCATGCCGGCGGCTGCGGCGCGCCGCGGGCGAGCCATTCCTGCACCTTCGCGACGATCTCGGGAAAGTGCTCGACGAGGCTCACGCCGAGCAAGGCCAGTGGGGCGACGAACAGGGCAAGCATCAGCAGCGTGATCCCCGTCGCCGCCGCGGTGTTGCTGCCGCGCAGGAGCGAACGCAGGCGCAGGAACGCAGGCCAGGTCGCGAGCGCGAACACGGCAGCGAGCATCGCCGCGGTGACGAACGGGCGCAGGACGTAGAAGCAGCCGATCGCGAGCAGCACGATCGCCGAGGTGCGGATGATGGAGTCGGTGCGGCCCTGCATGGACGTGCTCGTGCGCGATCCGTTCGGCCGGGGCGGCGCCCCCGCTGCCGCGGAGTGTAGGCCGGGCCGCGCGCGGATGTCCAAGCCGAGCGCATCGGCGCCGCGGCGCGTGTGTGGTAGCGTTCGCGCCTTTCGGTCACCGGCCCTGAATGTCTGGAGCATGAAACCGATGCCGCACGAATCGGTTTTCCCGGCTGCGGGGAACGCGAGAGAGCCGCGCGAACCGGCCACGCCCGGTTGCAGCGCGGGGCACGCCGCGTGAGTCGTCCGCTTCCTTACTGGCGCATCGCGGGGCTCTACTTCTGGTACTTCGCGTTCGTCGGCGCGTTCTCGCCCTTCTTCGGCCCATACCTGCAGGCGCTCGGCCGCAGCGCGTGGGAGATCGGCGTGCTGCTCGGACTCATGGCGTTCGCGCGCATCGTCGCGGCGAATTTCTGGGCGTGGCGCGCGGATCGCGACGGCCGTCGCGAGCACGTGCTGCGCGTGTCGCTCGCGTTGGCCGTGCTCGTTTGGCTCGCCGTCTTTCCGGCGCGGGAGTTCGCGACGCTAGCCGTCGTGCTGGCCGCGGTCGCGTTCACCACCGGCGGCGCGGTACCGCTCACGGAATCGATCACGTTCGGACGGTTGCGCGGCGACGTGGACCGCTACGGCGGCATCCGGCTCTGGGGCTCGGTGGGCTTCATCGCGGCGGTGCTCGGCGTGGGCGTCGCGCTCGAAGTCGTCGGCGTGTCCCGACTGCCCTGGATCGTGCTCGCGACGCTCGTCGGGGCGCTCGCGCACGCGCTGGCGATCCCGGCGATCACGCATCCGCGGGCGGAGCGCGGCGACTCGGTGCTGCCGATGCTCGCGCAGCCCGAAATTGCGATCTTCCTCGCCGCGTGCTTCTTCATGTCGATGGGGCACGGCACGCTCTACGGGTTCTACTCGATCTTTCTGGCCGAATCCGGCTACTCGACCGGCTTCGTCGGCGCGATGTGGTCGGTGGGCGTGGTCGCCGAGATCGCAGCGTTCCTGGCGATGCCTGCGCTGATGCGGCGCTTCGGCGCGGGCCCGATCCTGGTCGCGAGCTTCGCCACGGCGGTCGTCCGCTTTGTCGTGATCGGCTGGCTGGTCGCGAGCCCGGTGGCGCTGACGCTCGCGCAGCTCCTGCATGGGACGACGTTCGGCACGTATCACGCCGCGGCGCTCGCCGTGATCCAGCGGTGGTTTTCCGGGACCCGGCAGACGCGCGGCCAGGCGGTGTATCTCAGCATCTCGTTCGGCGCAGGCGGGATGGCGGGGAGCCTTCTCTCCGGTGCGCTGTGGGACGCGGTGGGCCCGGCATGGACGTTCACCGCGGCGAGCATCGCAGCGCTCGCCGGCTTGATGCTCGTCGCGCGCCGGGCGAAAATTTACGGAGGCCGGCCCGCGTCAACCTAGCCGGTCGCCGGCGCGTTTCGAAGCGCTGACTCCAGGCGAATCGGACATGTCATCGCGTTCCCTTCTCGCTGCGCTGCTCGCGGCGCTCGCCACCCTGGCCGGGTGCGCATCCACGACTCAATCCGGAGCGGTCGGCGCCGACCGGAGCCAGTTCCTGCTGGTCTCGGCGGAGCAGATGAACCAGACCGCTGCGAAGCAATACGCGACCCTCACCGGCAGGGCGGCCCAGCAGGGCGCGCTCAACCGCGATCCGGCGCAAACGCAGCGCGTGAAGGCGATCGCAGCGCGGCTGATCCCGCAAACCGCCGTCTTTCGGGCCGATGCGCCGCAGTGGAAGTGGGAAGCGAACGTGCTCACTTCGAAGGAAGTGAACGCCTGGTGCATGCCGGGCGGCAAGATCGCGGTCTACACCGGGCTTCTCCGGCAGATCAACCCAACCGACGACGAACTCGCCGCGGTGATGGGCCACGAGATCGCCCATGCGCTGCGCGAGCACAGCCGCGAGCGCGCCTCGCAGGAGCTCGCAAAAAGCGCCGTGATCGGCATCGGCGCCGCCGTGCTCGGCTTGGGCAGCGCGGGGGCGGATCTCGGCAATGCGCTGGCGACGGTGACGTTCTCGTTGCCGTTCTCGCGCGAGCACGAGCGCGAGGCCGACCGGATCGGCGTCGAACTGGCTGCGCGCGCCGGCTACGACCCGCGCGCCGCGGTCACGCTCTGGCAGAAGATGGCGAAGGTCGGCGGCGGCGGATCGGTCGAGATCCTGTCCACTCATCCGGCGCCCGCGAGCCGGATCGAAGACCTCAAGGTGTATGCGGAGAAGGTCATGCCGCTTTACGAGGCGGCCAAGGTGCAGCGCCCGTAGCATCTCGTCTGCGCGCCCGGAGCGGCCGCGGCGCCCCGGCCGCGCGCGGACCGGCCGGAGCAGAGGACGATTCGCTATAATTCGACTCTTTTCCCCGCGCGATTTCCATGGCGCCGCAAACCCTTTACGACAAGCTCTGGGCCGACCATGTCGTCCACGTCGAGGACGACGGGACGGCGCTCCTCTACATCGACCGGCATCTCGTCCACGAGGTCACGAGCCCGCAGGCGTTCGAGGGACTGAAGCTCGCCGGGCGCAAGGTCTGGCGCACCGACTCGGTGGTCGCGACCGCCGATCACAACACCCCGACCACGGACTGGGAGCAGGGAATCGCCGATCCCGTTTCCCGCACCCAGGTCGAGACGCTCGACGCGAACATTCGCGCGCACGGCGCCAAGGCTTACTTCCCGTTCCGCGACCGCCGTCAGGGCATCGTGCACGTGATCGGACCGGAGCAGGGCGCGACGCTGCCCGGCATGACGGTCGTCTGCGGCGATTCGCACACGAGCACCCACGGCGCGTTCGGCTGCCTCGCGTTCGGCATCGGCACCTCCGAGGTCGAGCATGTGCTCGCCACCCAGTGTCTGCTGCAGAAGAAGTCGCGCAACATGCTCGTCCAGGTCGACGGCGCGCTCGGCCGCGGCGTGACCGCGAAGGACGTGGTGCTGCACATCATCGGCAAGATCGGCACGGCGGGCGGCACCGGCTATGCGGTCGAGTTCGCCGGCAGCGCGATCCGCGGCCTGTCGATGGAAGGCCGCATGACGGTCTGCAACATGGCGATCGAGGCCGGCGCGCGCGCCGGAATGGTCGCGGTCGACGACACCACCATCGAGTATCTGAAGGGCCGGCCGTTCGCGCCGACCGGAATCGCATGGGAGCGCGCCGTCGCCCACTGGCGCACGTTGAGGAGCGATCCGCACTCGAAATTCGACCGCGTCGTCATGATCGACGCGCGCGAGATCAAGCCGCAGGTGACCTGGGGCACGTCGCCCGAGATGGTGGTCACGGTCGAGGATCGCGTTCCGGACCCGGACAAGGAGAAGGACGCCGTCCGCCGCGAGGCGATGGAGCGGGCGCTCGTCTACATGGGGCTTCAGCCGAACACGCGCATCGTCGACCTCCGGCTCGACAAGGTCTTCATCGGCTCGTGCACGAACTCGCGCATCGAGGATCTTCGCGCCGCCGCGTCGGTGGTGAAAGGCAAGCGCGTGGCGCCCAACGTCAAGGTCGCGATGGTGGTTCCCGGATCGGGCGTCGTAAAGGCGCTCGCCGAGAAGGAAGGGCTCGACCGCGTCTTCCGCGACGCGGGGTTCCAGTGGCGCGAGCCCGGATGCTCGATGTGCCTCGCCATGAACGCCGACCGCCTCGAGCCCGGCGAGCGCTGCGCCTCCACGTCGAACCGCAACTTC
>JALOSW010000172.1 GCA_025458245.1 Burkholderiales bacterium | reverse complement strand
AGCGCGCCTGCATAGGTGTCGACGTAGATCTCCGCGCGGGCGACGAGCGCATCGTCGGCTTCGCGCATCGTGCGCGTGAATCCGCCCACCAGGTCGACGTGGGTTCCGGGCCTGATCGCGCTGCCGCGCAGCACCGGCTCGGTCGCCGTGGTCGCACAGGTGACGACGTCGGCCTCGGCGAGCGCCGCTTCGAGATCGGGCGCAGCCGCAGCGCGCAACCCGTTCCCGGCCAGCTTCGCGGAAAGGGCTTCGGCGCGCGCGGGCGTCCGCCCCCACACCAGCACCCGCCGGATGGGGCGCACGGCGCAATGTGCGGCCACCATGTAAGGCGCGAGCGTTCCCGTGCCGACGACGAGCAGCGTGTCGCTGTCCGGCCGCGACAGATAGGTGGACGCGAGCGCCGACGCGGCGCCGGTGCGTCGCAGGGTGAGCGTTTCGCCGTCGACGAGCGCACGCGGATGGCCGGTCTCGCCGTCGAGAAGCACGTAGAGCGCGGCGACCGTCGCGATGCCGCGCGCGCGGTTCCGGGGGAAAACGGTGACGAGCTTGACGCCGGCGACCTCGCCCTCGCGCCACGCGGGCATCAACAGGAGCCGCCCCTCGGTCTCCGGGGCGACGAGGTGAACGTGGCGGAGCGGCGCCTCGGCGCCTTTTGCGAACCCCGCACGCAGGGCCTCGACGAGCGACGGGAAGTCGAGCGCGCGCTCGACGTCTGCGGCGGTGAGGTGCGGCAGCGTGGCCGTCATGACGGAAGGCGATGCGTTTGCGGATCGTGGCGCCGCTCGGTATGTTACAAGCTGGCTCCGGGCGAAAGAAACTCATGCAGCGAGTCGTCATCGTCGGCGGCGGCGCGATCGGCAGCTCGATCGCCTATTTCCTTCTCTCGGATCCTTCCTTCCGCGGCGAAGTGACGGTGATCGAGCGCGACCCGAGCTACGCGCAGGCCTCCTCCGCGCTCTCGGCGAGCTCGATCCGCCAGCAGTTCTCGACGTCGATCAACATCGAGATCGGGCGCTTCGGCATCGCGTTCCTGCGCGAGGCGGCGCAGCGGCTCGCCGTGGACGGCGACGCGCCCGATCTCGGCCTCGTCGAGCCGGGCTATCTCTTCCTCGCGACGCGCGCCGGCGCGTCGGTGCTCGAACGCAGCCACGGCCTTCAGCGCGCCCTCGGCGTCGACACGGCGCTCCTGGATCCGCACCAGTTGCGCGAGCGCTTCCACTGGCTCTCCGCCGAAGGCATCGCCATCGGCTCCCTGGGGCTTTCGGGCGAGGGCTGGTTCGACGGGTACGGGCTCTTGCAGGCGTACCGCAGGAAAGCGCGCTCGCTGGGGGCGACTTACCTCGCGGCGTCCGCGGCAGGGTTCGCGACGGCCGGCGATCGCGTCACGGCCGTGCGGCTGGCCGACGGGTCGTCGGTGCCGTGCGACGTCGCCGTGAATGCGGCCGGGCCCTGGGCTGCAAACGTCGCGCGCTCGCTCGGCATCGACCTGCCGGTGCGCGCACGTCGGCGCTGCGTGTTCGTGTTCACCTGCCCGACGCCGATCGCGCCCTGCCCGCTCGTGGTCGATCCCTCGGGCGTGTGGTTCCGCCCGGAAGGGCGCGGCTTCATCTGCGGCGTCTCGCCCGACGCGGGCGACGATCCCGACGATCTGCCGCTCGAAGTCGATCATCGCCTGTTCGACGAGACCATCTGGCCGACGCTCGCAGCGCGCGTGCCGGCGTTCGAGGCGCTGCGCCAGACGAGCGCCTGGGCGGGCTACTACGAGTACAACACGTTCGACCAGAACGGCATCGTCGGCCCGCACCCGGATTGGCGCAACGTCGTGCTCGCGAACGGATTCTCGGGGCACGGCATCCAGCAATCGCCGGCGGTGGGGCGAGGCGTGGCCGAGCTGATCGCCCACGGCGGCTATCGGAGCCTCGACCTCTCGCCGCTCGCATTCGAGCGCATCGTTTCCGGGCGGCCGCTCGTCGAGCTCGCAGTGGTCTGAGGCCGGATCGCTGCCTGCGTCAATGCGACCGCGGCGCGCCGGGATCGCAGAGAGGACCGGATGACGCCTTCCCCCTGCGCGGCAGGGGGAAGGTGGGGATGGGGGTGCGCAGGCGCGGCAACTTCGCGAGCTCCACCCCACCTCGCCCTTCCCCCAGGACGAGCGCGCGTCGCCTAGCGATTCACGTCCACCACGATTCTCCCGCGCACCTTGCCGGCCATCAGGTCGCCTGCCGCAGCGATCGCCTCCGCGAGCACGACGTCGCGCGTGATCGACGCGAGCCTCGCGCGATCGAGGTCGCTCGCGAGCTTCTTCCACGCGTCGTTGCGCGACGCCTTCGGCGCGTAGACGCTGTCGATTCCGGCAAGCGTGACGCCGCGCAGGATGAACGGCGCCACCGTCGCCGGGAAGTCCATGCCCTGCGCGAGCCCGCAAGCGGCGACTACGCCGCCGTACTTCGTCGTCGCGCAGGCATTCGCGAGCGTGTGACTGCCGACCGAGTCGATCACGCCCGCCCAGCGCTCCTTGCCGAGCGGCTTGCCGGGCGACGAAAGCGTCGCGCGGTCGATCACCTCGGCCGCGCCAAGCGACTTGAGATAGTCCGCCTCATCGAGCTTGCCGGTCGACGCGACCACGGTGTAGCCCCACCCCGCGAGAATCGCGATGGCGATGCTGCCCACGCCGCCGGAAGCGCCGGTCACCAGGATCTCGCCTTTCGACTTGTCCACGCCATGCCGCTCCAGCGCCATCGCGGCCAGCATCGCGGTATAGCCGGCGGTGCCGATCGCCATGGCGTCTCGGGCCGAGAGCTTCGCGGGCAGCGCGATCAACCAGTCGCCCGAAACGCGCGCCTTTTGCGCGAGGCCGCCCCAGTGCGTCTCGCCGACGCCCCAGCCGTTGAGGAGCACGGCGTCGCCGGGCTTCCAGTCGGGATGTGCGCTCGCTTCGACCGTCCCCGCAAAATCGATGCCCGGGATCATCGGCCACTTGCGCACCACGGGGGCGCGATTCGTGATCGCGAGCGCGTCCTTGTAGTTGAGCGTCGAATGCTCGATGCGAACGGTCACGTCGCCTTCCGGCAGCGCGACGTCCTCGAGCGAGGCGAGCCGCGCATCGACGCCGGCGTCGGATTTCTCGATCAGGATGGCATTGAACAAGGCAGTCTCCGTCGGTGGGTTCGGTCCGCCGCGCGGCGCGGCCGGAAGATCAGCAGGGCTTGGCGTCGGCGCCAGCGCACGCCGAAGGCCCGCGCGTCTCGCCGGCGATGCCGACGAGCTCGCGCACTGCCGCGGCATAGCGGTCGAATGCGTAGCCCGAAACGTTGCTGTGACTCGCGCCATCGACCAGCACCAGCCGCTTCGGCTCGCTCGCGGCCGCGAACAGCGCCTCGCTCATGGCGTGCGGGACGAACCGGTCGCCCGTGCCGTGAATGAAGAGCACGGGCGCGCGCACCGAGGCGATCTTCGACAGCGAGTCGTAGCGCTCGGTGAGGACGAGGCCCACCGGCAGGAAGCCGTAGCCCTGCAGCTCAGCCATCGCCTGCATGGAGGTGAACGACGACTCGACTACGAGCCCGGCGATGTCCGGGTTGCGCGTCGCGAGCTCGATGGCGACCGCGCCGCCGAGGGAGTGGCCGTAGACGAAGCGCTTCGACGCATCCGGCACGCGCGACCTGAGGTAATCCCACGCGGCCTGAGCGTCGGCGTAGGTCTGCGCTTCCGACGGCAACTCGCCGTCGCTCTTTCCGAAGCCGCGGTAGTCGATCGCGAGCACGTCGAAGCCCATCTGGTGCCAGCGCGCGATCCGGAACAGATTGTTCGAGAGGCTCCAGCGCACGCCGTGGAGATAGAGCACCGTCGGCCCATTCGCGCTCGCGCCGGCCGGCGACGCCTTCGCCCCGGCCGCCGTTGCGCGGCCGGGCACGAACCAGCCGTGGACCTTGGCCTCGCCGCCGTCCGCATCGGCGACCTTGATCCAGACATCCTCGTACGCCATGCCGCGGTCGGCCGGCGTCGTCGGCACGCTCCGCTCCGGGCGGAAGATGAGCTCCCGCTGCTTCGTCTCGAGGTACGCGCAGCCGCTCGCCGCGGCCACCGCGACGAGCGCGGCCGCCGCGACGCGGGCGAGTCGGTGCGCCGGCATGAGTGCGCTCAGCGCGTCGCGCTCCAGCGGCCCTCGGCGCCGCCGTCCGCGCGGAACGTGCCGTCCATGGCGTTGCCGGACACCTTGCCCGAGAACTCGCGCCGGACGCCCGCGCCGTCGACGAACGCGAAGCGGATCGCGTCGCCGCGCAGCGCGGGCTCGCGGATGCCCGCGTTCACCTCCCCGATCTTCACGTTACCCTTCACCATCTGGTAGCGCTGCTCGAGGGCGAGGGGCACTTCGCGCGTCTCGTTGCCGGCCGCGTACTTGAGCTTCCACGTGCCCTGGACCTTCGCGGGCACGATCCACAGATAGGCGCGGCGCCCGTCGAACATGTCGAGCTCGTCGGGTTCCCAGTCCTCCATGTCGAACTGGTGGGATGCGACGCGCGTGCCCGGCTTCATTTCGAGAATCTTGGGCCGCAGCTTCGCGTTCAGCGTGGGCAGGAGATACATCGTCACGACCGTCGCCTTGGCGAAGTCCGTCTCGAAGATGTCGCCGCGGACGAAGTCGACTTTCTCGCCGACCCCGTCCTTCGCGGCGTTTTTCTTCGAGAGCGCGACCATGTCGGGGTTGTACTCGATGCCCATCGACTTGGCACCGAAGCGCTTCGCCGCGGCGATGGCGATGCGCCCGTCGCCCGCGCCGAGGTCGACGACGAAGTCGTTGGGGGTCACCTGCGCCATGGTGAGCATGCGGTCGACGAGCGCCTCCGGAGTCGGCACCCAGATCACGTCCTTCCCGGCCTGGCCGACCTGAGGCTGGAACTCCGTCTTCGGCTGGGTCTGCGCGCACGCGCCGGCCGAGGCGACGACGGCCGCCGCGACGGCGAGCGTCCCGGCGAGACGAACGAATGGCTTCACTCTCTTCTCCTTGTGAATCGTTGACGGTGACCCGGACCGGCTCTCGCCCGAGGGCGCAATGATGCCTCGCGAGCGGCCCGTCTGTCGAACGAGGGTCCGCGGCACGCCTGCGGCGCATGGCGCGTTCGCCACCGCTGGGCGCCCTTCAACGATCGCGCCGGCGGCGGCCTCAGACCTTCAGCGCTCCCGTATCGAACGGAAGCTTGCGCAGCCGCTTGCCCGTCGCAGCCGCAATCGCGTTCGCCACCGCCGGCGCCGCGCCATACTGCGCGGCGCGCTGGGCGCCCATCAACGATCGCGCCGGCGG
>JALOSW010000171.1 GCA_025458245.1 Burkholderiales bacterium | reverse complement strand
CATCGGCGCGCTCAACTTCGTGCTGCACGAAGCGCTCGACGGCGGCGGCATGGCGTCGCTGCGGAACGACCCGCTCGGCAAGGGGTTCGCGCAGATGCTCCTCGACATGCCGGTGAGGGTGCCGGCAGCGATCGCGCGGGAGCTCGGCGCTACGCGCTTGGCTTGACGGCGGGAAGCTTCACCGCAAAGACGCGAAGGGCGCAAAGGAGCGCAAAAGATTGCGCGAAAGGTCGGGGCGCGCGCCATCGTGCCCGCTCGGCGTTCGTCCCGGCTGGATCCTCGTAGCTGCGACCAACGAGCGCGGCTCGGGCAGATCCGTTCCTTTGCGAACCTTCGCGTCCTTGGCGCTTTTGCGGTTCCCGCCTTGGGTCAGTCGTCGAACCGCCCGCCCCGCCCTGCGCCGCCGGAGAAGCGCGCCGCGCCGCGCACCGTTTCGCCGCTGCCGATCACGCCCGTCCCGCGCCGGAACTCGTTCGCGAGCGCGTCTTCCATGCCGAGATCCCACTGCTCGTAGGCCGAGAGCCGGTCGCTGCGCAGGCAGGCCTGGGGAAAGCGCGCGATCTCGGCGGCGAGCGTCTCCGCCGCCGCGCGCGACTCGCCGGCCGGGACGACGCGGTTCGCGAGCCCGATCGCCAGCGCTTCCGCCGCGTTCACGGGCCGGCCGGTGAGGATGAGGTCGAGCGCCCGGCTCATGCCGACGAGCCGCGGCAGTCGCACGGTTCCGCCATCGATCAAAGGCACGCCCCAGCGGCGGCAGAAGATGCCGAATGTCGCCGTCTCCTCGACGACGCGCAGGTCGCACCACAGCGCGAGCTCCATGCCGCCGGCCACCGCGTGGCCCGAGACGGCGGCGATCACGGGCTTGGAGAGCCGCATGCGCGAGGGCCCCATCGGGCCGGTCGCCTTCATGTCCGCATCGAGCGGGTTCGCGCGATCGCCGAACCCGTCGGCAATCGCCTTGAGATCGGCCCCCGCGCAGAAGGTGCCGTTCGCGCCCCACAGGACCGCGACGTCGAGGGCGGCGTCGGCCTCGAACGCGCGAAAGGCCTCGGCCAGCGCGCGCGCTGTCGGACCGTCGACGGCGTTGCGCACCTCGGGACGGTCGACGACCACGGTCGCGACCCGCCCGGACCGCTCGGTTCGCACGCTCATCGCTTCGTCGGCCCCAGGAAGAAGTCGACCGTCTGGTCGGCCAGCGCATCGAGGCCGAGCGCGCCGTCGCGGCGATACCACGTGGCCATGAAGTTGATCGCGCCGAGCACGAGCAGCCGCGCGAGCGGCGAGTCGATGTGCAGCAGCCCGGCCCGCTTCAGCTCCCGGACCACCTGCTGCCACACGGCGTCGTAGCGGTCCTTCAGCGCCACGATCTTCGCGCGGTTTTCGCGCGTGAGCGAGCGCCAGTCGTAGAGCAGCACCGGAATGAAGTCGTGGCCCTCGTCGAGCAGGATCTCGAGATGGGCGCGCACGAGCGCATGAAACTTTTCGCGCGGCGGCAGACGCTCGGCCAGCACGCCCTCGGTGGCGTCGAGTCCGGCCGCGAGCCCCTCCTCCACCACCGCGAGCAGGATGTCCTGCTTGGTCTCGAAGTGATAGAACGGGCTGCCCGAGCGCATGCCCACGGCCTTGGCGATGTCGCGCACCGTGGTGGCGTCGAAGCCGCGCTCGCGGAAGAGACGCGCCGCCGCCCGCACGATGTCGCCGCGGCGGTTCGCCTCGTCGCCGGCGACGCGCACGCGCGGGCGCACCGCGGGGCGGATGCGCGTGCGCGCGGGCGGGCGGCGGCGGTCGATACGCTTCTGTTGCATGGGGGGCCGGCGTCGATGCTAGCGCCCGCCCTGCCACCGAGCAACCGATTGGTTGGTATGCCCGGTAACCGCCGGGGCGGCGCGCCGCAACCGCTTGTTAAAGCGCCAAGGGTTACCTACACTAGCGCCGCGCTCCGGGACGCGGCCCATTCATAGAAGAGCCGCGCGAACAACCAACACGAAACCGGGCGCGGATCCACGAGGAGGAGACACGCTTGCAGGTTCTGCAGGTCATCATCAGCGGCGTTTCGCAGGGCCTGATCTACGGCCTGATCGCGCTCGGCTTCGTCCTCATCTACAAGGCGACCGAGACGGTCAACTTCGCGCAGGGCGAGTTGATGATGCTCGGCGCGTTTCTCGGGCTCACGGTCGTCACGTTCGGCTTGCCCTACTGGGTGTCGCTGCCGATCGCGTTCGCGGGCATGTGGCTCGTGGGCATCCTGCTCGAGCGCGCGGTGCTGCGACCGATCCTCGGCCAGCCGGCGTTTACGGTGGTGATGGTGACCATCGGCCTCGGGTTCATCGCACGCGGCCTCGTGACCATGATCCCCGGCTGGGGCACCGACACCCACACGCTGAACGCGCCCTTCAGGGGCGAGGTGGTGCGCGCCGGGGAGCTCGTCATCGGCATGGAGCACATCGTCGTCATCGTCGCGACCATCGTGCTGTCGACGGCCCTGTTTGCGTTCTTCCGGTTCACGCGCGTCGGCGTGGCGATGCAGGCGGCATCCCAGAACCAGCTCGCGGCCTACTACATGGGCATTCCCGTGCGGCGCCTGAACAGCCTCATCTGGGGCATCAGCGCCGGCGTGGCCGCGCTCGCCGGGGTGTTGCTCGCACCGATCACGTTCGTGCACGTCAACATGGGCTTCATCGGCCTGAAGGCGTTCCCGGCGGCGGTCATCGGCGGCTTCGGCAGCCTGCCCGGCGCGCTCGTCGGGGGGGTGATCATCGGCGTGGTCGAGTCGCTCGCGGGCGTCTATCTCCCCGAGGGGTTCAAGGACATCGCCGCGTACGTCCTCGTGCTCATCGTCCTGGTCGTGAAGCCGACGGGCATCTTCGGCGAAACGGCGAGCAAGAAGGTCTGAGGCCGGCCCATGCGCTTCATATTCAAGACCGACTACGACCAGGACATCCGCCTCTTCAAGCACGGCGGCCAGACGTTCTGGTACGCGGTGCTCGGCCTCGCTCTGCTCGCCGCGCCCTGGCTGCTGGAGGAGTACTTCCTCTCGCAGCTCTCGTTCATCCTGATCTACGGCATTGTCGGCCTCGGGCTGATGCTGCTCTCGGGTTACACCGGCCTCATCTCCCTCGGCCACGCCGCGTTCATGGCGGTGGGCGCCTACACCGAAGCGGTGCTCGCGGCGCGCGGATGGCCGTTCCCGGTGTCGCTCGTATTCGCGGCGACGCTCGCGGCGAGCGTCGGCGTCATCGTCGGCCTGCCGGCGCTGCGGGTGAAGGGCATCTACCTCGCGATCGCGACCATGGCGTTCGGGTTCATCGTCGAGGAGGTGCTCGCCCGCTGGGAGCCGGTCACGGGCGGCAACACCGGCCTGCAGGTCGGGCAGCTCGCGATGTTCGGCTGGAAGGCCGATAGCGAGCGCGATTTCTACTACGTGGCGCTCGTCATCGCGGTGCTCGTGACGCTCGGCGTGCTGAACCTGCTCCGTTCGCCGACCGGACGCGCGTTCGTCGCGATCCGCGACTCGGAAGTCTCGGCGCGCAGCATGGGGATCAACCTGGCGCGCTACAAGACCACCTCGTTCGCGCTCTCCGCCGCGATCACGGGAATCGCCGGCGCGCTCTACGCCCACAAGGTCCGCATCCTCACGCCCGACCAGTTCACCATCCTGCAGTCGATAGAATACCTGATGATGGTGGTGGTCGGCGGCATCGGCTCGATCCACGGCGCGTTCTTCGGCGCGGCGTTCCTGATCGTGCTGCCGCAGGCGATCTCGCTCGTGAAGGACTACCTGCCGCCCGGCATCGGCCAGGCGACCGGCCTGCAGCCCACGATCTTCGGCCTCGTGCTGGTGGCGATCATCCTGTTCGAGCCGTACGGGATCTACGGCCGCTGGCTGAAGATCCGCACCTTCTTCCAGCTCTTCCCGCTCTACCGTCGCGGCCTCTTCAAGCGGCAGAAGGCGTTCATGAAATCGGAGCGGCTGCGATGAGCGGGCCGATGCTCCGCGTCGAAGGGGTTTCAGTGGCGTTCGGCGGCGTGAAGGCCGTGAACAACGTCTCGTTCGAGGTCCGCCCCGGCGAAGTCTTCACGCTGATCGGCCCGAACGGTGCCGGCAAGACGACGATCTTCAATGCGATCAGCCTGATCGTGCCCGCTACGGGTCGCATCACCTTCGAGGGACGCGAACTGACGGGCATGGCGCCGCACCAGGTGGCCGGGCTCGGCATCGCGCGCACGTTCCAGAACATCGAGCTCTTCGAGCACGCGACCGTGCTCCAGAACCTGCTCATCGGCCGCCACGTGCACCGGCGCACCAACCTCGCGGCCGAGCTCCTCTTCCTGCCGTCGGTGCGCCGGGAAGAGCGCGAGTTCCGCGAAGCCGTCGAGAAGGTGATCGACTTCCTCGATCTCGCACACTACCGCGACCAGATGGTCCATGGGCTGCCCTACGGCGTGCGCAAGGTGGTCGAGTTGGCCCGCGCGCTTTCGACCGGGCCCCGCCTGCTGCTGCTCGACGAGCCGTCGTCCGGCCTTAACGTCGAGGAGACCGACGACATGGCGTTCTGGATCCACGACATCCAGCGCGACCTCGGCATCACCGTGCTGATGGTCGAGCACGACATGGGCCTCGTCTCGCGCGTGTCGACGCGGGTCCTGGCGCTCAACCAGGGCGAGATGCTGGCCGAGGGCACGCCAGCCGAGGTGCAGTCGCACCCGGGCGTGATCGAGGCCTACCTCGGCACGGCGGAGGCGGCATGAGTGCGCCGGGCCGCCCCAAGCGCGAATCCTCGACGCGCAGCGACGAGGTAAGCCTCACGTGCGCGCCGGGCCGCATCACGCGCCAATTCTCGACCCGCAGCGGCAAGGCAAGCTCATGAGCGCGGAAGAGCCCATCCTGCGCCTGCAGAACGTCGAGAGTTCCTACGGTCCGGTGAAAGCGATCCGCGGCGTGAGCCTCACCGTCGCCAAGGGAACGATCGCGACCGTGCTCGGCGCGAACGGCGCCGGCAAGACGACCATCCTCAAGACCATCTCCGGCATCATCGACCCGGACAAGGGCCACATCACTTTCCGCGGCGAGCAGATCCAGAAGCGCGACCCGGCATGGATCGTCCGTCGCGGCATCTGCCACGTCCCGGAGGGGCGCGAGGTGTTCCCGCTCCTCTCGGTGCGCGAGAACCTGATGATGGGCGCTTACACGCGCAGCGACCGCGACGCCGTGGCGCGAGACCTCGAGGCGGTGTACGCGTATTTCCCGGTGCTCAAGGACCGCTCGACCGAGGAGGCCGGAAAGCTCTCGGGCGGCCAGCAGCAGATGCTCGCGATCAGCCGCGCGCTGATG
>JALOSW010000170.1 GCA_025458245.1 Burkholderiales bacterium | reverse complement strand
GACGATCATGCAGCCGATGCCCTCGTCGGCGTCGAACGCGAGCAGCGCGTCGCCGAGCTCGTTCATGAGCGCGTCGTTCAGCGCGTTCAGCGCCTTCGGCCGGTTGAGGGTGACGATGCCGACGCGGCCGCGGGTTTCGGTGAGGATGTTCTCGTAAGCCATGGTGCTCTCCCTGTCGGTTGGATCGCGTGATTCGCGATGGATGGATAAGGTGTGTGCCGGATCAGGCGAGCGTCGCGACGATGCCGCGGCCCGCCTGCCCGAGAAGCTGCGCGTCGATGCCGACCGCGACGAGGCTGTAGCCCTCGGCGACGAACGCCCGGGCGCGCTCCGCGCTCGCGACGTAGATGCCGAGCGCCCGGCCGGCGCGCTTGCAGGCGTCGCGCACGGTCGCCAGCGCGGCGAGCACGTCGGGGTGCTCGACATCGCCGAGCCGGCCCATGCTGCCGGAGAGGTCGTAGGGCCCGACGAAGATCGCGTCGACGCCCTCGACGGCGACGATCGCGTCGATCGCCTCGACCGCCGCGACGTGCTCGCACTGCACGATCACGGCGGTGCGCTCGTTCGCCGTCTTCACGTAGTCGGCGAAGCCGAATCCGTAGCCCTGCGCGCGCACGATGCCGACGCCGCGGACGCCCTCGGGCGGATACTTCGCGAACCGGACGATCGAACGCGCCTGGCTCGCGGTGTTCACCATCGGCACGACGACGCCGGCCGCGCCGATGTCGAGCGCGCGCTTGATGGTCGCTTCGTGGCCGTCGGCGACGCGCACGACGCACGGCACGCGCGCAGCGGCGAGGAGCGTCTGCGCCGCGAGCATGTCGAGCGGCGCGTGCTCGGTATCCACGAACAGCCAGTCGAAGCCGGCGCCCGACAGGACTTCGGCGACTTCAGGCGCGGCGAGCGTGACGATCGTGCCGACGAGTTTTTCGCGCGCCCGCAGCCGCTCGGCGAACGCTGCGTTCATGGCGTGCCGCCGTACTTCGCCTTCCAGACGGAAAGCGGCAGCACTTCGGGCAGCGGCAGCGACGGCCGGTTCGGCTCGGGCTCGGTGAGCGCCACGGTCTCGCGCATCGTGGCGAGGCAGCGCACCGCGAGCTTCTGGTAGAGGCGCGTCCCGTCGGCCTTCCACGCGCGCTCCTCCTCCGAGAGTTCGCGCACGACCTTGGCCGGGATGCCGGCCACGAGCACGCCCGGCGGAACCTTCATCTCCGCCTTCACGAACGCCATCGCGGCGACGATCGCCCATTCGCCGATCTCGGCGTTGTCGTTCACCACCGCGTTCATCCCCACCAGGGCGTTCGCGCGCACGCACGCGCCGTGCACGATCGCGGCGTGACCGATGTGGCCGTTGCGCTCGATCACCGTGTCGGCATCGGGAAAGCCGTGGATGATGCAGCAGTCCTGCACGTTCGCGCCTTCCTCGACGCGGATGCGCCCGAAGTCGCCGCGCAGCGAGGCGCACGGACCGACGTACACCCCGGGCCCGACGATCACGTCGCCGATCAGCACCGCGCTCGGATGCACGAACGCCTCCGGGTGGACGACCGGCGTAATGCCGTCGATGGAATAGACCTTGACCATGAATCGGGCTCGCTTCGGAAGGGCCGGCGCGGCTTCGCGCGGGAGCGTCGATTATTGCAGAAGAGCGCGCGCGCCGCGGGCTTTGAGACCGCCGCGGCGCGTGGTGTATTCTGTGCGCCCGACCCGACAGGACGAACGCGGCGCGAGCGCGCACGCGACGGGCAGCGAGACGCAACGATGAGCGAATCCCCGATCCTCTACGACTTCGCCGATGGCGTCGCGACCGTGACGCTCAACCGGCCCGACCGCCTCAACAGCTTCACCGAGGAGATGCACCACGCCCTGCGCGGCGCGATCGACCGCGCCGAGGCGGAGAAGGCGCGCGCCCTGCTCCTCACCGGCGCTGGCCGCGGCTTCTGCGCCGGGCAGGATCTCGCCAACCGGCTCGCGGCGCCCGGCGCGGAGAAGCCCGATCTCGGACGCACCATCGGCGAGTTCTACAACCCGCTCATCCGCCGCCTGCGCGCGCTGCACATGCCGGTGGTCTGCGCGGTGAACGGCGTCGCCGCGGGCGCCGGCGCGAACGTCGCGCTCTCTTGCGACATCGTGCTCGCCGCGCGTTCGGCGAGCTTTCTGCAGGCGTTCGCGAAAATCGGCCTCTTGCCCGACTCAGGCGGCACCTACTGGCTGCCGCACCTCGTGGGCACGGCGCGCGCGATGGGCCTCGCCCTGCTCGCCGACAAGCTCACGGCGGAAGACGCCGAGCGCTGGGGCCTCATCTGGAAGGCCGTGGACGACGACAAGCTGATGAGCGAGGCGCGCGCGATCGCCGCGCAGCTCGCCGCGGGTCCGACCATGGCGCTCGTCGCGATCAAGCGGGCGCTTCACGCCGCCGAGAAGAACACGCTCGACGAGCAACTCGATCACGAGCGCGACGTGCAGCGCACCCTCGGCGCGAGCGACGACTACGCCGAGGGCGTGCGCGCGTTCATGGAGAAGCGCAAGGCGCAGTTCAAGGGCCGATGAGCGGTCGCGCGATGGATCGCGAGTACGAGATCTACTGCCCGCATTGCAGCTGGCGGCCGGCCGCCGAGGACCGCTGGCAATGCGCGCCCGGATGCGGCACCGTCTGGAACACGTTCTGGACCCGCGGGCTCTGTCCCGGCTGCGCGACGCAGTGGCAGGACACCCAGTGCCTCGCCTGCAAGCGGATCTCGCCGCACCGCAAGTGGTACCACCTGCCGCGCAAGGCGCGCCGCGCGGCGACGCGCAAGAAGCGCGAGCCGACCGCGGTCTAGCTCGCCCCCGGATGTCCGTCCTCTTCTCTCTTCGATCACCATGCCACTCCGTGCCGCGGCGCTCCTCGCCGGGCTCGCGTTCATGACGAGCGCGGCCGGCGTCGACATCCAGGGTCACCGCGGCGCGCGCGGCTTGGCTCCCGAGAACACCCTCCCGGGCTTCGCCCGCGCGCTCGCGCTCGGCGTGAGCACGTTCGAGCTCGACATCGGCCTGACGCGCGACGACGTCGTGGTGGTACATCACGACCTGCATCTCAACCCCGACATCGCCCGCGGCGCCGACGGCCGCTGGCTGCGGCCGCCGACGCCGGCGATCCGCGAGCTCACGTTCCACGAGCTGCAGCGCTACGACGTGGGGCGCATCCGCCCCGGCAGCGAGTACTCGCGGCGCTTTCCCGAGCAGCGCAAGATGGACGGCGTGCGCATCCCCACGCTCGCGAGCGTGTTCGATCTCGCGCGCCATGCGAGGAACGACGCGCTGCGATTCAACGTCGAGATCAAGGTGTCGCCCGCCGAGCCGGCCGCGACCGCCACGCCCGAAGAGATGGCGCGCGCGGTGATCAAGGTGATCCGCGAAAACGGGATGGAGAAGCGCGTCATGATCCAGTCGTTCGACTGGCGGGTGCTGCCCGTCATCCACAAGGAGGCGCCGGACATCGCGACGTCGTGTCTCACGGTGCAGCGCGAGTGGCTCGACAACATCGGCGCGGGCCACGCGCAGCCGTCGCCCTGGACCGGCGCGATCCAGTTCCGCGACCACGGCTCCGTGCCGAAGATGGTGAAGGCCGCCGGCTGCGCGATCTGGTCGCCTTCGGGCGCGGACCTCGACGAGGCGCAGGTGCGCGAGGCGAAGACGCTCGGCCTGAAGATCGTCGTGTGGACGGTGAACGAGCGCGCCGACATGGAGCGCGCGCTCGACATCGGCGTGGACGGGATCATCACCGACTATCCCGATCGCCTGCGCGACGTGATGGCCGCGCGCGGCATGGCGCTGCCGGCACCGACGCCGGTGACTCCGTGACGCGATAAGGACACAACGCAGAGGGCGCAGAGGACGCAGAGCGCCGCCGAGAGACGCGTTCTCTTGCGTTCGCGGGACGGCGGCCCGCCCCTTGAGCGGAGACGCACGCCTCGCGATCCGAACGAATCGCCTCTGCGGCCCTTCGCGCGTCCTTCGGCCTCGGCGTCGTCCTGCAGCCCCCTTTCGATGCGATCCGACGAAACCCTCGGCCTCTTCTACGGCTTCGTCGGCGTCGCGGCTTTCGCACTCACCCTGCCCGCGACGCGGCTCGCCGTCGCCGACCTCGACCCGCTCATCGTCGCGCTCGGCCGCTGCGTCGTCGCAGCGGCGCCCGCCGCGCTGCTCCTCATCGCCGCCCGCGCGCGGCGTCCGACGCGCGTCGAGCTGCGCTCGCTCGCGCTCGTGATCGCGGGCGTGATCGTCGGCTTCCCGATGCTGACCGCGATCGCGATGCGTCACGTGCCGGCGACGCACGGCGCGATCGTGCTCGGCGTGCTTCCGCTCGCGACCGCGCTGGCGGCGGCGGTGCGCGGCGGCGAGCGTCCGTCCACGGGTTTCTGGCTCGCCGCGCTCGCGGGCAGCGCGCTGGTCGTCGCATACGCGCTGCGGCAGGGCGCCGGCGCGCTTCACCTGGCCGATCTCGCGCTGCTCGGCGCGGTGGCGCTCGGCGCGCTCGGCTATGCGGAGGGCGGCCGCCTCGCGCGCACCATGGGCGCCTGGCAGGTGATCTGCTGGGCGCTGGTGCTCTCGCTGCCGCTGCTCGCCGCGCCGCTCGCGTGGGCGATCGCGAAGCACGGTCTGGACGCCTCGCCCTCGGCGTGGGCGGGCTTCGCCTACGTAGCGCTGGTGTCGCAGTTCCTAGGCTTTTTCCCCTGGTACAAGGGGCTCGCGCTCGGCGGCGTCGCGCGCGTCGGCCAGCTGCAGCTCCTGCAGCCTTTCCTGACCCTCTTCGCGTCGTGGGCCCTGCTCGGCGAGCGCCTCACGCCGGAGATGCTCGTGTTCGCGGCAGCGGTGCTCGCGACCGTGGCGATCGGGCGACGGATGCCGGTGGGGCGGCGCGCCCGGTAAGTCGTGCCAGCCGCTCGGAGCGCGGCGTTACTTCTTCTTCGCGGCAGCCTTGCGGCGAGTCGTTTTCGTCGCGGCTTTCCTTGCCGCGGATTTCGCGGCGGGCTTCCGGGCACCGGCCGCGCGCTTCTTGCCGGGTCTTCCGGTCTTGCGCGCCGCGGCTTTCTTCGCCGCGGCCTTGCGTGCCCCGGCTCGCTTCGCGGCCGCCTTCTTCGCCCCGGGCTTACCCACGGCGGCCTTCTTCGCTGCGCCCTTGCGCGCGGCGGGCTTCTTTGCACGTTTGGCTGCCGGCTTCCGCTGAACGGGCGCGTGCTTCATGTGCGACGGCCTGCCGTGCTGCGTGGCCGAGCCTGCGCCGACCACGATCTCGACGCCTCGCCCCGGCGGGAACTCCGCGCCGCGCCGCGCGAAGAGCTGCTCCCAATCGACCGCCGGGCGCGGCGCGTGCTCGAGCGCCTCCTTGACCCACTCGATGTGGTCGGCCTCGTCGGCGAGCATCTCCATG
>JALOSW010000169.1 GCA_025458245.1 Burkholderiales bacterium | reverse complement strand
TCCGCGCTGCGCCGCGTCGATGACCCGCGACATGAGGATGTTGCCGCTCTCGTCGCCCCACCAGACGTAGTACTGGATGTCGAGCGAATGCTTCGCCGAATCGATCACGGCGAGCCGCCAGCGCAGCCCGTCGTCGTTCGAGTCGAGCAGCATGAAGCCCGACTTGCCGGGACCCGCCCGCTGCGCGACCTGCGCCTCGAGCGTTGCGAACGCGCCGGTCGGCTGCGGCGCAATCGCGGTGCTGGGTGCGCCGGGCGACCAGGTCGGCGGCTTCGGGGCGGTGGCGCACCCCGCGAGCGAAGCGGCGGCGGCGAGGGCAAGGGCGGCGAGGATGCGCTTCATTTTCCCGGGGCGACGTGGTGCGCGAGCGTTTCGGCGCGAGCGCAGGGCCGGCCGTACCGCATGGCCGCGAGGTTACTCGATTCCGGCGCGCCGGGCCTTTCCGGAATCTGATCGCGCGCCGCCCGCGGGTCGGGCGCCGCGCTGCGATCGAGACCGCCCGAGCGTCTTGGCTTACGATACGGCCATGCGAGCAGTCCTTCGCCTCTGCGGCGACCCGCGCTGAACATGGCGGCCCTCACCTGGTACTTCGACTTCGTCTCGCCGTTCTCGTACATCCAGTTCGCGGCGTATCCGGACCTCGTCCGCCGCGCCGACGTCACGCTGAAGCCGGTGCTGTTCGCCGGGCTCCTCGCGCACTGGGGCCACAAGGGTCCGGCGGAGCTGCCGACCAAGCGCCGCCACACCTACCGGCACTGCGTCTGGGATGCGGCAAGGCGCGGCGTGCCGTTCCGCTTCCCGCCCGCGCATCCGTTCAACCCGCTGCACGCCCTGCGGCTCGCGATCGCGCGCGGGGCCGACTACGACACCGTGCGAGAGATCTTCGAGTTCGTCTGGAGGGAGGGCCGGTCGCCCGCCGACGAGTGGCGCGCACTTTGCGAGCGGCTCGGCGTCGCCGATGCGGATGCGCTCACCGGAGATCCGTCGGTAAAGGCCGCCCTGCGCGCGAACGTCGACGAAGCGATCGCGGCAGGCGTGTTCGGCGTGCCCACATTCGTCGTCGACGGCGAGCTCTTCTGGGGGGTCGACGCCACGCCGATGCTCCTCGACTACCTCGCCGATCCGGGCCTCTTCCGCTCGGAAGCGATGCGCCGCGTCGACGCGTTGCCGGTGGCCGCGGAGCGCAAGGGGTGAAGCCGCTCGGCATCATGGGCGGCACGTTCGATCCGGTTCACTACGCGCACCTGCGCCTCGCCGAAGAGGCCGCCGACGCGCTCGGACTCGAGCGGGTGCGCTGGATCCCTTCGGGCAGTCCCGGCCACCGCGCCGCGCCGCGCACGGCCGGCCGGCATCGGCTCGAGATGGTCCGCCTCGCCGTCGCGGGCAACCCGCGCTTCGTGGTCGATGCCGCCGACGCGGAGAGTGCGACGCCCGGCTTCACCATCGACACGCTTGCCCGGCTGCGCGAGGAACTGGGGCCGACGCGGTCGATCGTGTTCGTCATCGGCGCCGACCAGCTGCTCGCGCTGCATACCTGGCGGCGCTGGCGCGAACTCCTCGATCTCGCGCACTTTGCGGTCGGCGCGCGTCCGGGCTACGCGCTCGCATCGGATGCGCTCGCGCCCGAGGTCGCGGCCGAGCTGACGCGCCGCGAGACGGCGTCGGACGGACTTGCCGCGTCCCCTGCCGGCGGGATCGCGACATTCGCGATGACGCCGCTCGCGATCTCGGGCTCCGACATCCGGCGCCGTCTGGCCGCCGGGCGCTCGGTGCGTTATTTGCTCCCGCGCGAGGTCCTCGCGTATATTGAGGCGAACACCCTTTACGGCGAGGAGAGAAGCTCGATCTGATGGATATCCGGAAAATGCAGAAGGTGGCCGTAGCGGCGCTCGAAGACATCAAGGCGCGCGACATCGAGGTGTTCGACGTGCAGCACATCACCTCGCTTTTCGACCGCGTCATCATCGCCACGGCAGAGTCGTCGCGCCAAACCAAGGCGCTCGCCAACAACGTGCGCGAGAAGCTGAAGGCGGCGGGAGCGTCGATACAGGGCGTGGAGGGCGAGGAGACGGGGGACTGGGTGCTGGTGGACGCGGGCGACATCATCGTCCACATCATGCAGCCGGCGACGCGCCAGTTCTACAACCTCGAGGAGCTCTGGGGCCAGGCGGCGCCGAAGAAGCGCGCCAGCCGCAAGAAGTCCAGCGCGGCAGCGGCCGCGGCCTGATGCGGTTCCTGGTCGTCGCCGTGGGCGCCGGCCAGCCGCAGTGGGTGAGCGAGGCGTTCGCCGAGTACGCGAAGCGCATGCCGCGCGAGGCCCGCCTCGAGCTGGTCGAGTTGCGCGCCGAGCCGCGGCGCGGCGGCAAGCCGATCGAAGCGCTGCTCGCGGCGGAGGCGAAGCGCATGACCGCGGCAGTTCCGAGAGGGGCGGTGCGCGTGGTGCTCGACGAGCGGGGACGGGACGTGACGACGCGGGATCTCGCGAAGCTCGCCTCGCGCTGGCTCGAGGGCGGGCGCGACGTGGCGTTCCTCCTCGGCGGCCCGGACGGCCTCGCCGGGGAAACGAAGGCCGCGGCCGACGCGACGCTGCGGCTCTCGAGTCTCACCCTGCCGCATGGCCTCGCCCGCGTGCTTCTCGCCGAGCAGCTCTACCGTGCGATGTCCATCCTGGCCGGTCATCCCTATCACCGCGACTAGAAGAACAGACAACCGAGAAGCAGCGTGCTGAACGTTCCGACCCGCATCTACCTCGCCTCGCGCAGCCCGCGGCGCCGGGAGCTGCTCAAGCAGATCGGCGTCAATTTCGAGGTGCTGCTTTTCCGCGAGCACTTCGGGCGCGGCGCCGACGTCGACGAGGTGCCGCATCCCGGCGAGAAGCCCGAGGACTACGTGCGCCGCGTGACGCGGGACAAAGCCGACACCGGCTGGCTGCGCGTCCAGCAGCGCGCGCTGCCGCGCCATCCCGTGCTCGCGGCCGACACCGAGGTCGCCCTCGGCGAGCGCATTTTCGGCAAACCCGCCAACCGCGCCGACGCGGCGGCGATGCTGCGCGCGCTCGCGGGCCGGGAGCATCGCGTGCTCACGGGCGTCGCGATCCGCTACGAAGAGTTCTTCGAGATGGCGATGAGCGAGACCGTGGTGCGCTTCGGGCCGATGTCCGAGCAGGACATCATGCACTACGTCGAGAGCGGCGAGCCGCTCGACAAGGCGGGTGCGTACGCGATCCAGGGCCGCGCGGCCGCATTCATCCCGGAGATCCTCGGCAGCTACTCGGGCGTGATGGGGCTGCCGCTTCACGAGACGGCGCAGCTCCTCGCGCGCATCCCGCGCTACTAGCGGGCGCGGGCACAGCGTCGCCGCGAACGCCCATGGCCGAAGACATCCTCATCAACGTGACGCCGCAGGAGACGCGCGTCGCGGTCGTCGAGAACGGCGTCGTCCAGGAGCTGCACATCGAGCGCACCGCCACCCGCGGGCTCGTCGGCAACATCTACATGGGCCGCGTGGCGCGCGTGCTGCCGGGCATGCAGTCGGCGTTCATCGAGGTCGGCATGGAGCGCGCGGCGTTCCTGCACGTCGCGGACATCTGGGAGGAGCGCACGAACGGCGACGCGCCGAAGCCGATCGAACGCATCCTCTCCGAGGGCCAGCCGCTCATGGTGCAGGTGATCAAGGACCCGATCGGCACCAAGGGCGCGCGCCTATCGACGCAGATCTCGATCGCCGGGCGGCTGCTCGTCTACCTGCCGCACGACCCGCACATCGGCATCTCGCAGCGCATCGAGGACGAGACCGAGAGAAAGAGCCTGCGCGAGAAGCTCGCGCAGCAGCTGCCGGCCGAGGAGAAGGGCGGTTTCATCATCCGCACCATGGCCGAGTCGGCGTCGGAGGCGGAGCTCGCCGCCGACATCCACTATCTGCGCCGTCTGTGGCAGGACATCCTCGCGCGCGCGGCGACCGCCGGCGCCCCGTCGCTCCTCTACCAGGATCTTTCACTCGCCCAGCGCGTCCTGCGCGATCTCGCGAGCGAGCAGACCGGCCGGATCCTGGTCGACTCGCGCGAGAACTTCGGCAAGCTGCAGGCGTTCGCGCAGGACTACGTGCAGACGGTGGCCGCGAAGCTCGAGCACTACGGCGGCGAGCGGCCGCTTTTCGACCTGCACAACGTCGAGGCGGAGATCGAGAAGGCGCTCGCGCGCCGCGTCGACCTCAAGTCGGGCGGCTACCTCATCCTCGACCAGACCGAAGCGATGACGACGGTCGACGTGAACACCGGCGGCTTCGTCGGCGTGCGCAACTTCGACGACACCATCTTCAAGACGAACCTGGAGGCGGCGCAGGCGATCGCGCGCCAGCTGCGGTTGCGCAACCTCGGCGGCATCATCATCGTCGACTTCATCGACATGGAGAACGAGGCGCACCGGGGCGCCGTGCTCACCGAGTTCGGCAAGGCGCTCGCCAAGGACCGCACGCGCATGACGGTGAGCGGCTTCACGCAGCTCGGCCTGGTCGAGATGACCCGCAAGCGCACGCGCGAGAGCCTCGCGCATGTCCTGTGCGAGCCCTGCCCTACCTGCTCGGGGCGCGGCGAGGTCAAGACCGCGCGCACCGCCTGCTACGAGATCCTCCGCGAGATCCTGCGCGAGGCGCGCCAGTTCCGCGACGCGCGCGAGTTCCGCATTCTCGGCTCGCAGAGCGTCATCGACCTCTTCCTCGAAGAGGAGTCGCAGGCGCTCGCCATGCTCGGCGACTTCATCGGCAAGCCGATCTCGCTGCAGGTCGAGTCCACCTACATGCAGGAACAGTACGACATCGTTCTGACTTGAGCGCCGCGAACGAGCTCGTGTTTCTCGAAGCCACCGAACTCGCGCGCCGGATCCGGGCGCGCGAGACCTCGGTCGCCGAAGTCATGGACGCGCATCTCGCGCAGATCGCGCGCGTCAACCCCTCGGTCAACGCGATCGTGACGCTCGACCCCGAGGGCGCGCGCGCCGCCGCGCGCGAGGCCGACGCGCGCCTTGCCCGGGGCGACGCGAGCGGGATCCTCTTCGGTCTGCCGACCGTGGTGAAAGACCTCGTGTCGACGGCGGGCATGCGTACGACGATGGGCTCGCCCATCTACCGCGACAACGTGCCGGCGCGCGACGCCCTGATCGTCGCGCGCCTGAAGACGGCGGGCGCGATCGTGATCGGAAAGTCGAACACGCCGGAGTTCGGCGCGGGCTCGCAGACGTTCAATGCCGTGTTTGGTGCGACCCGCAAGGTGCCGTTCGCGGACGGGTCCGATCTGGCCGCCAGCCTGCGCAACCCGGGCAGCTTCTGCAACGTCGTCGGCTTTCGCCCGACGCCGGGGCGCGTGCCCAACTGGCCCGCCGTGAACGCCTGGGAGACGCTCGCGACGCTCGGGCCGATGGCCCGCACGGTGCGCGACACGGCGCTGATGCTGGGCGCGATCGCCGGCCCGGATGCGCGCGTCCCGACCTCGTGGCCCGAGCCGGGCGAGACGTTCCTCGCGCCGCTCGACCGGAGCCTTCGCGGCGTGCGCGTTGCGTGGAGCCGCACGGTGGGCGGCCTTCCGGTCGAGCCGGCGGTGACCGCAGCGCTCGAACCCGCGCGTCGCACCCTCGAGGACCTCGGCTGCATCGTCGAGGACGCCGAGCCCGATTTTTCGGGCGCGACCGAGGTGTTCCATACGCTGCGCGCGCACCGCTTCGCGCAGACTCACGCGGCCCTGCTCGAGACCCACCGGGACCACCTGAAGGCTACGGTGATCTGGAACATCGAGGCGGGGCTCCGGCTTTCGCAACGCGACATCGCGCG
>JALOSW010000043.1 GCA_025458245.1 Burkholderiales bacterium | reverse complement strand
TCGTGGCGGAGAGAGAGGGATTCGAACCCTCGGTACGGTTTTGGGCCGTACACACGCTTTCCAGGCGTGCACCTTCAACCGCTCGGTCATCTCTCCGGGACGCCGTCGCGCGGGGCTCGGCGAAGGCGGCGGAGGATACCCCACGGAGGAGCTTGCGGCAACCGTCGCCCGCCTCAGTATCCCTGCTCCCGGGCGACGCGCGCCGACGCCGCGGACTCGATCAGTTCGGCCACCGAGCGGAGCCCGCCCTCGGAGGCTTCGCGCTGGAGCACCATCAGAAGCTGCGCCGTCGCGAGCGAGTCGGCGAGCGCGTGGTGGCGGGCGAGCACCTCGATGCCGTGCTTCGCGAGATAGGCGTCGAGCCCGATTCGCTTCTTCGCAGTTTCCGGATGCAGCGCCGGCGCCAGCCATGCGAGATCGAGCCACTGGAGCTTCCAGTGCTCGGCGAGATGCTCCTCGGTCGCGCGCTTGATCATGATCTCGTCGAAGTTGGAGTTCCAGCCGACGAGCGTCGTCTTGCCGACGTACTCCGCGAACGCGACGAGCACCTCGACCGGATCGTCGCCGGCGCGCTGCTCGGTTCCGGTGATGCCGTGGATCAGGATGTTGTCCTTCGTGCTCGCCTCGGGCTGCCTCAGCACGCGGTAGAACGCGCCGCCGAGGTCGATCGCGCCTCGCTCCACGCGCACCGCGCCGATGGCGATCAGCCGGTCGGCGAACACGTCGAGGCCGCTCGATTCCACGTCCACGACGACGAACGGCGCAGCCGGATGAGCGACCTTCAGGTCCGGGTAGGGCAGCGCGTGCCAGGCCGCGAGCCGTTCCCGCAGGCCCGGGGCGAGCTTCGGTTTCTGACCGAGGATGCGCTTGAGCCAGCTCACGCGCGCAGCTGGTAATCGAGGCCCAGCCGCTTCTGGCCCTTGCGGGCCTGCCGGAACGCCTCCTTGAGAATGCGCCGGTCGAGATCGTTCAGGTCGTCTGGGCGGATGCGGTTCGGTTCACCCTCTACCGCGCCGCCGAAGTGCTGCTGCCGGAGGCGCAGGAGCAGCAGGAAGTGGAACGAATCGACCATCGCGTCCACTTCCTCGGGCTTGACGTGCAGCTTGGCGCCGGTCGCGCGCAGCCGCGCCGCCGTATTCGACTGCGGCACGCCGGCCGCGAGCGCGTAGATGCGTGCGATGTCGGTGAAGATGCGCGTCCCCTGCGCCTTGAGGTCGATCGTGCCTTTCTTGCCCTTCTCGCTCGAGGTCTGGATGTCGCCGAGAAAGCTGATCGGCGCCGGGACGTCGAGCGCGTTCGCCGCCATCATGCGCAGGAAGCGCTGGTTGTCCTGGGTCTCCGCGTTCAGCCAGTCGCGCAGCGACGTGGCGAGATCGAAGTCGCCCCACAGCGGCCGGAAGTCGAAGAAGATCGTCCCGTTGAGCAGCGCCTCCGGCACCGGGTTGCGGATCCAGTCGCCGAAGCGCACGCGCCACTCCGCCTCGGACAGCGTCCACTGCGGGTTGGAGGCCATGATGTTGCCCTTGCACAGCGGGAAGCCGCAGTAGTCGAGGGTCTCGTTGACCGCCCGCGCGAACGGGAGCAGGCGCTCGCGCATCGCGTCGGCCGATTCGCCCTCGCCGAGCGCGAACACGATGGCGTTGTCCTGGTCGCTCGCGAACGTCTGCTCGTGCCGCCCCTCGCTGCCGAGCGCGAGCCAGCAGAACCGTGTCCCGGCGAGGGAGTGTCCCTCCGCTTCCACCTCGAGAATGCGCTCGGTGAGCTTGTCGTTCAGCGTCGCGATCAGCTGCGTGAGGTGCTCGGCGCCGACGCCCTGGGCGAGCATGCTGCGCGCGAGCTTGTGGATCTCGCCCGCGGCGTCCTTGAGGCTCTCGCGGTCGGACGCCCGGTCGATCGACTGCAGGACGTGCCGCATCGACATGCGCTGGAGCGCGAAGAGGCTGCGCTCCGAAAGCACGCCGGCGAGCGCGCCGTGGTCCACGACCAGCATGTGGCGGATGTTGCGCTTCGCCATTTCCATCGCGGCCTCGTACACCGTCGCCGTGGGCGGCAGCGTCACGAGAGTGCGCGTCATGTAGTCGATCACCGGCTTCGCGAGATCGACGCCGCCCGCAACGGTGTACTTGAGCAGATCGCGCTCGGTGAAGATGCCGGTAGGCGCGCCCTGCTCGTCCACGGCCACGATCGAGCCGATGCCTTTCTTCCGCATGATGGTGAGCGCGTCGCGGGTGGACGTGTCCGGCGAGCACGTGACCGGCTTGCCGCGCAGCAGGGTCGCGAGCGGCGCGGTCATGGGATCCTGCCCCAGGGCCTCGGATGCATAGTCGTGGCGCATCTGCGCCGCCACCTGTCTGAGCAGCGTGTCCATGCGCCGCGTCGTGAAGCGCTGCAGGACCGGACTGCGGCGCATCGCTTCTTCGAAGGTCGCGGTGTCGACGGTGTAGCAGAACGTGTCTTCCTGCGCGACGTACCCGCGCGTCGTCGCGCGCCCGGCGAGGACGGCGCCGAGCGGAAACATCTCCCCCGGGCCGAACTCGAACCCGTCCGCCTCGCCCTGCGGCCCCGGCGCGTGCACGAAGCCGCGCTGCACGATGAAGAGCGTCGTCACCGTGCCGCCGTCCGGACTCAGCACCGTGTCGCCCTTGGCAAAGTACGCGAGTTGCAGCTTGGCCGCGAGGAACGCCAGGGTCTCGCCGTCCATCTCGTTGAACGGCGGAAACTTTCGCAGGAACTCGGCGGTTCCGCCGACAAGGAGGTTGGCTGGCTGCGCGGCCACGGTGTGTCTCCGGATGATCGATCTTCGTCACCGCGAGCGGCGCAACGCCGTTCGCTCTCACGGTGCTCGCAAATGAAACGGGAGGGTCATGCCCTCCCGTTCGCTGCTGCTCAGAACGCCCGCGCGAGCCTCGGCCCCGCGCGGACGGGGCACACGGGCATTCTCCCGCCGACGCAGCCCTCGCGTTTGATCGGAATCAAACCGCTTCGCGCTACAGAGTTTCCTTGAGCTGATCGAGGATCGCCGGGTTCTCGAGCGTCGAGGTGTCCTGCGTGATCGACTCGCCCTTCGCAATCGAGCGCAGGAGGCGGCGCATGATCTTGCCCGAGCGCGTCTTCGGCAGGTTGTCGCCGAACCGGATGTCCTTCGGCTTCGCGATTGGGCCGATCTCCTTCGCCACCCAGTTGCGGAGTTCGGTGGCGATCTTCTGCGCCTCGTCCCCGGTGGGCCGCGCCTGCTTCAGGACGACGAACGCGCACACCGCCTCGCCAGTGAGATCGTCCGGACGGCCGACCACGGCCGCTTCCGCGACGAGCGGATTGGCGACGAGCGCCGATTCGATCTCCATCGTGCCCAGACGGTGGCCGGAGACGTTCAGCACGTCGTCGATGCGGCCCATGATCCAGAAGTAGCCGTCGGTGTCGCGGTTCGCGCCGTCGCCCGCAAGGTAATACTTGCCTTGGAAATCCTCCGGGTAGTAGCTCTTCTTGAAGCGGTCCGGGTCGCCCCAGATGGTGCGGATCATCGACGGCCACGGGCGCTTGATGACGAGAATGCCGCCTTTGCCCTTCTCGACGTCCTGGCCGGTCTCGTCGACGATCGCGGCCATGATCCCGGGCAGCGGCAGCGTGCACGAGCCCGGCTTGGTCGGCGTGACCCCCGGAAGCGGCGTGATCATGTGGCCGCCCGTTTCCGTCTGCCACCACGTGTCCACGATCGGGCAGCGCTCGCTGCCGACCGTGCGGTGATACCACATCCACGCCTCGGGGTTGATCGGCTCGCCGACCGTGCCGAGTATGCGCAGGCTGGAGAGGTCGTATTTCTTCGGCAGATCGGCGCCGGCCTTGATGAGCGAGCGAATCGCCGTCGGCGCCGTGTAGAACACCGAGACCTTGTGGTCCTGGATCATTTTCCAGAAGCGGCCGGCGTCGGGATAGGTCGGCACGCCTTCGAAGACGATCTGGGTGGCCCCGCAGGCGAGCGGGCCATAGGCGATGTACGTGTGGCCCGTGACCCAGCCCACGTCGGCAGTGCACCAGAAGATGTCGTCCGGTTTGGCGTCGAACGTCCACTGCATGGTGAGCATTGCGTGCAGCAGGTAGCCGCCGGTCGAGTGCTGCACGCCTTTCGGCTTCCCGGTGGACCCCGAGGTGTAGAGGATGAAGAGCGGATGCTCGGCATTCACCCAGGTCGGCTCGCAGGTGTCGGCCTGGCCCTTCTCGACGTCATGCCACCACTTGTCCCGCGGCGACTCCATCTTGGTCGGCGAGCCCGTGCGCTGGTAGACGATGACGTTCTTGACTTTGTCGCACTCGCCCATCGCGAACGCCTCGTCCACCGCGGGCTTGAGCGGGATCTCCTTGCCGCCGCGCATCTGGCCGTCGGCGGTGATGACGGCCACCGCGCCGGCGTCGACGATCCGCTCCTGCACGCTCTTCGCGGAGAAGCCGCCGAACACCACCGAGTGGGTGGCGCCGATCCGCGCGCAGGCCTGCATCGCGACGATCGCCTCGACCGACATCGGCAGGTAGACGAGCACCCGGTCGCCCTTCTGGATGCCGAGCGACTTGAGGGCGTTGGCGAAGCGGCACACGCGCGCGTGCAGCTCCTTGTAGGTGACCTTGCTGACCTTGCCGTCGTCGGCCTCGAAGATGATCGCGACCTTGTCGGGCTGCGTGCCGACGTGGCGGTCGAGGCAATTGTGGGACGCGTTCAGGTCGCCGTCGTAGAACCACTTGAAGAAGGGCGCGTTCGACTCGTCGAGCACCTTGGTGAACGGCTTCTTCCAGAGCAGCGTTTCGCGCGCGAGCTTGCCCCAGAACCCCTCGAAATCGCGCTCGGCCTCGGCACACATCGCCTGGTAGGCGGCCATGCCGGAGATGTTGGCGTTCTTGACCAGGGCGGCCGGGGGCGGGAACACCCTCGTCTCCTGGAGCACCGACTCGATCGAGGCAGACATGACGTGAAACCTCCTTTTTTCGTTGACCGACTGTGACGCGGACGGGGTTAGAGCGGACCCTCTAATTCTTACGCGGAGGACTTACGCGAGTCTTACGCGCGGCCGGAAATGGAAGCATCTGCGCCCCCTTTTGTAAAGCGGCCCCGCACGCCGCGGCCGGCCCGGTTTGTTGGCTCCGGCACACCGCCCGCGCCGCCTTGCCCGCGCGTCGGACAGGGGCAAAAAAAAGCCGCACCCGAGGGTGCGGCTTTCGGGTCCGGCTGCCGGACCGAGCCGACGGTCAGGCGACTTTCTTCTTCGCGCCGTCGTCGAAGAACTGCTCGTCTTCGGTCGATCCGTGCAGGGCGGTGGTCGAGGACTTGCCCGCCTGGACGGTCTGCGTGACGTCGTCGAAGTAGCTCGTACCGACCTCGCGCTGATGCTTCACCGCGGTGAAGCCCTTCTCGGCCGCCGCGAACTCCTTCTGCTGCAGCTCGACGAACGCGGTCATGTTGTTGCGCGCGTAGCCGTACGCGAGATCGAACATCGAGTAGTTGAGCGAGTGGAAGCCCGCGAGCGTGATGAACTGGAACTTGTAGCCCATCGCACCGAGTTCGCGCTGGAACTTGGCGATGGTCGCGTCGTCGAGGTTGCGCTTCCAGTTGAACGAGGGCGAGCAGTTGTACGACAGCATCTTGCCCGGGTACTTCTTCTGGATCGCCTCGGCGAACTTGCGCGCGAACTCGAGGTCCGGCGTGCCGGTCTCGCACCACACCATGTCGGCGTATTCCGCGTAGGCGAGGCCGCGCGACACGGCCTGGTCGAAGCCCTTCCGGGTGCGGTAGAAGCCCTCGGACGTGCGCTCGCCGGTGAGGAACGGCTTGTCGTTCTCGTCGACGTCGGAGGTCACGAGGTCGGCCGCTTCCGCGTCGGTGCGCGCGAGCAGCACCGTCGGGACGCCGAGCACGTCGGCTGCGAGGCGCGCGGCGACCAGTTTCTGCACCGCTTCCTGGGTCGGGACGAGCACCTTGCCGCCCATGTGGCCGCACTTCTTGACGCTCGCGAGCTGGTCTTCGAAGTGCACGCCCGCGGCGCCGGCCTCGATCATCGCCTTCATCAGCTCGAACGCGTTCAGCACGCCGCCGAAGCCGGCTTCCGCGTCGGCGACGATCGGCGCGAAGAAATCGGTGTCGCCCTTGCCTTCCATGTGCTGGATCTGGTCGGCGCGCTGCAGCGCGTTGTTGATGCGCTTCACGACCGTCGGGACGCTCGAAACCGCGTACAGCGACTGATCCGGGTACATCGTCAGGCTGTCGTTCGCGTCGGCAGCGACCTGCCAGCCCGAAAGATAGATCGCCGGGACGCCGGCCTTCACCTGCTGCATGGCCTGGTTGCCGGTGAGCGCGCCGAGCGAGTTGACGAACGGCATCTCGTTGCACATCTTCCACAGCTTCTCGGCGCCGCGCTTTGCGAGCGTGTGCTCGATCTGCAGGCTGCCGCGGAGGCGATAGACGTCCTCGGCCGTGTAGCCGCGCTTGACGCCCTTCCAGCGCGGGTTGGTGTCCCAGTCTTGCTGAATCTTGCGGATTTCGGCTTCGCGATTGCTCATGTGTGCTCCCAAAGAGGCAAGGATCGTTTCCCCGCGCGCGACGGGCGCGCGCAGCGCATAACGGTTCGGGGCTCTGCGTCGCGCGTCTGTCAGCCCGCGCACGGCCCGTCAGCCCGGCGCCGCCGGGGGCCGCCCCCCGACTGCGCCGAATCACGGGGCGACCGGGAGATGTGACCCGGCGCTGCCGATCGGGCGCCTCGCTGTTGGCGTGGGCCCTTGCCTCCACAACGCCTCGGTGAAGGCGTTGCAGCCGTGAGTACCCGTTACGGTACGCGCGGGATTTTTGCATCCCCCACTATTGCGACGCAACATCAATTTTCGAGCACCGCCTCGACTCTTTGATCCCCGTCAAACGCGGCCGGCTTTCGGTTTCGCGCTCAACTACTTGCCGCAGAAACGGGAATCGGCCGGCCATCAGCGCGTCCGACATTGTCCAGGACAGTCGAACGCAACTATTGCTGCGCGCGCGGAACGTGCGGCGCGGGCAAGCCGGCGCGAGTCGAACCGTCGGGCAAACGGCTAGAATGCCGCGCCCGCATCGACTCGAGTCAACGCACCAAACATGGCCCACCACGACAGCGCCTCAGGCGCGACCCGCCCCGTCCCACCGCTCTCCCGCGCGATTTTCGCGGCCCGCTGGTTGCAATTGCCCCTCTACATCGGCCTCATCGTGGCGATGGGCATCTACGTGATCCAGTTCTGGAAGGAGATGGTTCACCTGATCCACATCGTCGCCGCGAAGGACATCAGCGAGACGGAGATCATGCTGGGCGTCCTCGGCCTGATCGACGTGGTGATGATCGCCAACCTGCTCATCATGGTCATCATCGGCGGCTACGAGACCTTCGTGTCGCGCATGTACCTCGAAAGCCATAGGGACCAGCCGGAGTGGCTCTCGCACGTAAACGCCTCGGTCCTGAAGGTGAAACTCGCGACCGCCATCATCGGCATCTCGTCCATCCATCTGCTCAAGACGTTCATCAACGCGGCGCACCTCGAGGAGAAGCAGATGCTGTGGCAGGTGATCATCCACGTCACCTTCCTCTTCTCGGCGATCGCGATCGCGGCGGCCGACCGCGTGCTCGGCATCAAGTACCACGAAGAGCAACGCGCCTGACCGGCAGGTGCGGCGTCCCGCTCGGTCGCCGCACCGTCCTCAGCTGACGGGCCGGCCGTCCTCGAACCGCTCGCCCGGCGCGGCGGCCATGAACGAGTCCACCGGGTAGAACGCGCGGAAGTCCGCGTCCACCCGCTCGAACGGGAAGTCCGACCACACGCCGTGGTCTTTCACGTATTCCATGTGGCGGCGGTGGAGCGCGTCGAACTCCTGGAAGACCGCGTCCCCCGTCCCGTCGAACTCCGTCGGCCGCACGTGGAACCGCTGGCAGAGTTCGAGATTGAAAGCGGGCGCCGCCTTGACCCAGCGCCCGCCGAGATGCAGCACGGCGTAACCGTGGTGCATGAAGTAGGTCTTTCCCCCCATGCGCGCCTTGAGCTTCTCGGTGGTGAGGTGGTTCACCACGTCCGAGAGGCCGATTCCTGCGTGGATGCCCGCCGCGCGCGCGGCGGCCACGAGCAGGATCGCCTTCGGGATGCAGTAGGCGGCTTCCCGCGCGACCACGACGCTCGCGACATAATCGTTCGGATCGAGCGTCATCGAGAACGGGTCGTAGCGCCAGCCGTCGCGCACCGCGTAGAAAAGCTTCACCGCGCGCTCGACGTCCGTCGCGGCCCCGGCGATCGCGCGCGTGGCGAAGTCGCGGACGACCGGCGCGTCCCAGTCGAAGAATCGCGTCGGCTCGAGGTACGCGGGTCCCGGAACCGGGGCACTGCCTGCAGGGGTGTGGATCATCGTTCTTTCCTAGTCGATCGCCGCCACCGGGCCGACGCGAAGCGCGACCCGGCGGCCGCTCGCCGCTACACGAACTCGACGGTCAATCCGTCGAGCAAATCCGTGCGCCATCGCGTCGACCAGATCTCTCCGACCGCGACCGGATGGGCGTCGGTCAGCGTGCCGGTCGACACGATCTCGCCGGGGGCAAGCGGCGGCGCGTCGGCGCGCTCAGCGAGCACTTCGGCGAGAAATCCGAGCGCGGTGCCGGGATGGTCGAGCGCGTTGGCGCCGCGGCCCTCCTCGACCGTCTGCGCGCCACGCATGAGACTCACCTCGGCATCGCGCAGCGTCGCGACGAGCCGATCGAGCGCGCCGGACGGGATGGGCCGCCACGCGCCGATCACCAGGCGGCCGTGACACGCCGAGTCGGCTGCCGCGTCAGCGAGCGAGAAACGCCACGCGTCGAAATGGCTCTGCACGATCTCGATCGAGTGGCAGTACGCATCGCAGGCGGCGAGCACCTGCGCCGGATCCGGCGTCGCGGGAACGGGTCCGCGGATGCGCAGACAAACCTCCGGCTCGATGCGAGGCTGCACCAGTCCCGCGAGCGGCACTCGCGCGCGGCCGTCCTTCGCCGCGATGACGGTGTCGGCGTAAACGTAAGCCCACATCGGTCCGCCGACCCCGTAGAGCGGCCAGATCGAGCGGTTCGTGAAGCCGATCTTCCGGCCGACCGGCGTGCGCCCGCGCGCGACCCGCCGCGCGTGCACCTCCGCCGATGCACGATAGGCCGCGTCGAGATCGAAGTCGGGATGGCGCGCCACGACCGACGGGATGAGCCTTGCCTCGCGCTCGGCCGCGTCGACCTCGGCGGCGATCGCGGCGACGGTGTTCGCGTCCACGGCGGGACTCAAGCCGAGGACTTCGCGCCGGGCACCGCGTCGATGCCGGCCTGAGCGATCTGCTCGTCCTCGTGCGATTGCACGCCGGACACGCCGATACCGCCGACGCACTCGCCCTGCACGAAGACCGGCAACCCGCCTTGCACGGGCAGCACCGGCATCGCGAGCATCGCCAGCCGGCCGCCTGCGACACGGTCTTCCCAGGCCTTGCTCGGCCGCCGCGTCGTCGCGGACGTGCGGCCCTTCTGCAGGGCGATTTCGGCGTTGGCCGGTGTCGCGCCGTCCATGCGCACGAACCCGAGCAGGTGGCCGCCGTCGTCCAGCACGGCGATCGCGACCTTCCAGTCGTTCCTGACGGCTTCGATCTCGGCGGCAGCGAGGATGGCCTTCACGTCGTCGAGTGAAAGGCAGGGACGGGTTCGCATCGAGCGGGTCTCCGGTGATCGCGCCTCAACCTCGCTTCGCGTCGATGGCGCGCACCACGACGATCATCAGCGTGATCACCGTGATCGGCACGGCGAAGCCGAGCATCGCCTGGCTGAAGGCGGGCAGCGCGTCGTGTTCGCTTGCCGCGAGAATGAGGTACGCGGTGTACGCGGCATAGTAACCGATGAACACCGCACCCTCCCAGCGCGCCACGTTGGCGCCGGTGAAGAAGATGGGCAGGCAGGCGACCGCGACCGCGAGCATCACGGGCAGATCGAACGTATTCACCGACGGCGCCACCGTCAGGGGCTCCGCGGCCAGCACGCCGGCCAGACCCAGGCAGCCCAGGATGTTGAAGATGTTGCTGCCGACGACGTTTCCGACCGCGATGTCGCGCTCGCCGCGCAACGCGGCCACGACCGAGGACGCCACCTCCGGAAGCGAGGTGCCGGCGGCGACGACGGTGAGGCCGATCACGAGTTCGCTCACGCCGAGTTGACGGGCGATGACCATTGCCGCCTCGACCAGCCAGCGCGCGCCGAGCACCAGCAGCGCGAGCCCGACCACCACCAGCGCAGCATTCAGGGCGATGGCGCCGCCGCGGCCCGGACGCCGGCCGCCGATCCCGGCGTCGTACTCGGCCTTCACCGCCGCCTGGGTCTCGGCGCGGCTTTGCCGGATGAGGAACACGGTGTACGCGACGAGGCCCGCGAGGAACACGGCCGATTCGAGCCGTCCGATGGTCCCGTCTGCCGCGAAGAGCCACAGCAGGAGCGAGATGCCGATCATGATCGGCACCTCCTGGCGGATGAGCTGCTGCGCCACCGTGAGCGGCGCGATCAGCGCCGAGAGGCCCAGAATGAACAGAACGTTGAAGATATTGCTGCCGACGACGTTGCCCACCGCCAGGTCGACCTTGCCGCTCATGACGGCGCCGACGGATACGGCGATCTCGGGCGAGCTCGTTCCGAACGCGACGACCGTGAGACCTACGACCAGCGGCGATATGCCCCAGGCAAGCGCCAGCCGGCCCGCGCCGCGAACGAGCACCTCGGCGCCGATCACGAGCAGCGCAAGCCCGGCCAGGAAGAGCAAGCCCGTCGTCACGCTCACCCGCCGCCAGCGAACGCCGCGCCGACCATCGCGCCCGTGTGGTGGCGACGCGCGAGTCGGTGCCGGGTCATCGCGCCTGAGCCCCGCCGTGGTGGCGTGAAAGCAAGAGCGGTCAGGCGCCGCCGAGCGCTGCCTTGATCTGCTCGAGCGCCCCTGGGTCCTCGATCGTGGTGAGGTCGCCCGGGTCGCGGCCCTCCGCGAGCGCCTGAATGGACCGGCGCAGCAGCTTCCCGGAGCGCGTCTTGGGCAGCGCCGTCACGAAGTGCACGCGGCCGGGCCGCGCGATCGCACCGAGCAGCTTGTCGACCGTCGCCATCACCTCCTTCTCGTGCTCGGCGCGCGCTTCGGGCGTCGCGATCCTGGCGACGTCCTTGACCACGGCGAACGCGACCGGCAGCTGTCCCTTGAGCTGGTCGGCGACGCCCACCACCGCGACCTCAGCGACGTTCGGATGCGATTGCACCGCCTCCTCGATCTCGCGTGTCCCGAGGCGGTGGCCGGCGACGTTGATCACGTCGTCGGTGCGCCCGAGGATGAAGAAATACCCGTCCTTGTCGCGGATGCCCCAGTCGAACGACGAGTACACCTGCTTGGTCGAGAACATCGAGAAGTAGACCTTCACGAAGCGCTCGTCGTCGCCCCACAGCGTCGAGAGACACCCCGGCGGCAACGGCGGGACCACGGCGACGACGGCCTTCTCGTCGGCACCCGCTTCCGAGGCGTCGGCCTCGCGGAAAAGCCGCAGGTCGTAGCCGAAAACGGGGAACGAGGGCGATCCGAACTTGATCGGAGTCTTCTCCACCCCCGGAACCGCCGAGAGCATCGGCCAGCCGGTCTCGGTCTGCCAGTAGTGGTCGATCACGGGAATGCCGAGCGCGTCCGAGATCCAGCGGTGCGTCGGCTCGTCGAGCGGCTCGCCGGCAAGGAAAAGATGCCGCAGGCTCGAGACGTCGTATTTCTTGAGGAACGCCGGGTCCTGCTTCTTCAGCACCCGGATGGCGGTCGGCGCCGAGAACATCACGCTCGCCTTGTTGTCCTGAACGATCTTCCACCAGATGCCGGCGTCGGGGCGGATCGGCGTGCCCTCGTACATGATGGTCGTAATGCCGGCGATGAGCGGCCCGTAGATGATGTACGAGTGCCCCACGACCCATCCGATATCGGACGTCGTGAACATCGTCTCGCCCGCGTTGCCCATGTAGATGTGCTTCATCGACGCCGCGAGCGCGGTCGCGTAGCCGCCGACGTCGCGCTGCACGCCCTTCGGCTTGCCCGTCGTGCCCGACGTATAGAGGATGTACGAGGGCTCGTTCGATTCGAGCCACGTCACCGGGACCTGCGCGTCCATGTGCTGGGCGCGCAGGGTGGCGTAGTCCACGTCGCGGCCGGCGACGAGCTTCATGTCCTTGTCGAGCCCGCGGTTCACCATCAGCACCTTCTCCGGCGGGAACTGCGCGACCCGCAGCGACTCGTCGACGAGATGCTTGTAGGGGACGGCCTTGCCGCCGCGCATGCCGGCATCGGAGGTCACCATGAGCTTCGGTCTTGCGTCGTCGATCCGCGTCGCGAGGCTGCCCGCAGCGAAACCGCCGAACACGACCGAGTGGACCGCCCCGATCCGGGCGCACGCGAGGATCGCGAACGCAGCCTCCGCGATCATCGGCATGTAGACGAGCACTCGATCGCCCTTGGTCACGCCGAGCGCCTGCATGATCGCCGCCATGCGGTTCACCTCGGCGTGCAGCTCGCGATAGGTGTACGGCTTCTCCTCGTCGGTTTCGGTCGAGAGGTAGACGAGCGCCTTCTGATCGCCGCGCGCGGCGAGGTGGCGGTCGACGGCGTTGTAGCAGAGGTTCGTCTCCCCGCCCACGAACCACTTCGCGAACGGCGGCCGGCTGAAGTCGAGCACCTTCTGGAACGGCTTCTGCCAATGGATGAGCCGCGCCTGCTCCGCCCAGAAGCCCTCGCGGTCCTTCACCGACCGCTCGTGGAACGCCCTGTAGATCTCACCGGCCATGGTCTTCTCTCCTCCTTGTTCTTCGTTCGCGCCTACCGGCCCGCTCCTGCGGCGGTCCGGCCGGGGGATGGTGCTGCCCGCCCTTCCGGCAGGCTTTGAGGCAGATCAATCCCGTGGACCGCCTCGCTACGGCGCGAGATCCACGACGACGCGCCCCTTGACCTTAGCCTGGACGAACGCGTCGAACACGGACGGCAGCTCCGCGAACGGGACGGTCCGGGTGCACGCCGCGAGGTGCGCGGGGCGCAGGTCGGTCGCGAGCCGCTCCCAAACGCGCCGCCGTTGCGGCATCGGGCAATTTGCCGAATCCACGCCGAGAAGGCTCGCCCCGCGCAGGATGAAGGGCGCCACGGTGGTGTTGAGGTTCATCGAGGCAGCCAGTCCGACCGACGCGATGACGCCCCCGACCTGCATGGTGCTCGCCATCCAGGCGAGCACGTCCCCGCCCAGGTTGTCGACCGCGCCGGCCCAGGTGGCACGGTCCAGCGGCTTGATCTTCGCGAGGTCGAGGCTCGACCGGAGCATCACCTCCTTCGCCCCGAGGTGGTGCAGGTAGTCGGTTTCCGTGTCCTTCCCGGTAAGCGCGACCACGTGGTAGCCGCGCCGCGAAAGGATATCCACGGCGATCGAACCCACGCCGCCGGTGGCGCCGCTGACGACGACCGGCCCGTTCGCCGGCGCAAGTCCGTCGTGCTCCATGCGTTCGACCGCGAGCCCGGCGGTGAAGCCGGCCGTGCCGAGCGCCATCGCGTCGTGCAGCGTGAGGCCCTTCGGCATGGGCACGATCCAGCCGGCCGGGATGCGCGCATATTCGGCATAACCGCCGTCGTGCGCGACGCCTATGTCGTAGCTCGTCGCGAGCACCGCGTCGCCCTTTGCGAAGCGCCCGTCCGACGACTCCACCACCGTGCCGGCGAGATCGATGCCGCCGACGCACGGGAACCTCCGGACGATGCGGCCGGCACCCGTCGCGGCGAGCGCGTCCTTGTAGTTGACGCTCGAATAGGCGACGCGAATCACGACGTCGCCCGGGTCGAGTTCGTCCACGGTCATGTCCTCGAATCCGGCCGTCACCTTCCGCTCGTGCTCGCGCAACCGGAACGCCTTGAACTTCGTCATGCCCCGCCTCCTTAGCGAAATCGTCCTCGATCAAAATCAACCGGCCGGCGGCAGCGCGTCGGGCTGCGCCCCCGGCAGGCGCCGCGCCGAGGTGAGGTAGGCCCGTGACTGCATCTCGGCGAGCCGGCTGACGGTGCGCGCGAACTCGTGGGAGAGCGCGCCCGCCGGGTAGAGCTCCTCGGCCGGTGCCTCCGCCGAAACGACGAGCTTCACGCGATTGTCGTAGAACACGTCCACCAGCAGCGTGAAGCGGCGCGCCTCGTTGGCCATCGCCGGCGTCATGCTCGGGACGCCCTGCAGGATCACGGTGTGGAAGCGCTTCGCGAGATCGAGGTAGTCGAGCTGCGAGCGCGGGCCGCGGCAGAGCGCGTCGAAAGTGAACCAGACGACGCCGCCGGCACGCTTCACGTAGGGGATCATGCGCCCCTCCACGTCGAGCTCGTGATGCTCCTCCTCGACGTCCGCGACCTGGCGAAACGCTTCCGCGAGGGCGGCGTCCGCCATCGCGCCGAGCGGCTGGTGATACACCTGCAGCCTCTCCATGGTGCGCACGCGGTAGTCCACGCCGCTATCGACGCGCACGACGTCGAGCCGCTCCTTCAGCAAGCGGATGGTGGGCAGGAAATCGTCGCGTTTTAGGCCATCCTTGTAGAGCTCGTCGGGACGGTAGTTCGAAGTCATGCAGTAGACGACCCCGAGCGCGAGAGTACGGTCGAGCAGCCGTCCGAGGATCATCGCGTCGGCGATGTCGTTCACGTGGAACTCGTCGAAGCAGATCAGGCGATAGCGCTTTGCGATGCGTCGCGCCACTGCGGCGAGCGGGTCCTCGGTGCCCTTGAGATTCTCCAGCTCGCGGTGCACGTCGCGCATGAAGTGGTGGAAGTGCACGCGGCGCTTCCGCACCAGCGGCAGCGTGAGGTAGAAGCTGTCCATGAGGAAGCTCTTGCCGCGGCCGACGCCGCCCCAGAGGTATACCCCCTTGGGCAGGGCCGGGCGCACCACGAGCCGCTTGAGCGCGTTGTTCCGGCGCGCCTTGTAGGCCACCCACTCCTCGTAGAGCCGCTGCAGACGCAGCACCGCGGCGTGCTGCGCCGGGTCTTCCGAGTAGCCGCGGCGCCGCAGCGATTCCTGGTAGTACTCGAGAACGGTGACCGGAAGCCGCTTCGCGGGCTCGGTGTACTCGGCCGAATCGAAGACGCTGCCGCCGCCGAGCGGCGGCAGGGGTTCAAGTTCCTCGGGCTCGAAAGCGCTGTCGCGCATCGGGTTCAGCGATCAGCGATCAGCCTGCGGGCCTCGCGCGCGTCGGCCTGCCGAATGCCGACCGCCGACAGCGCGCGCGTTCACATGTTGAGTGCCCGCTTGTCCACGGCCAGCGCCGCTTCGCGGATCACTTCCGACAGAGACGGGTGCGCGTGCGTGATGCGCGCGATGTCCTCCGCGGCGGCGTGGAACTCCATCGCCACCACGCCTTCGGAGACGAGCTCCGAGGCCTGGCTGTTGATGATGTGCACGCCGAGGATTTCGTCAGTGCGCTGGTGCGCGAGCACCTTCACGAAGCCGTCGGTCTCGTCCTGGCCGAGCGCGCGGCCGTTGATCGAGAACGGGAACTGACCGAGCTTGTAAGGCACGCCCTCGGTCTTGAGCTGCTGCTCGGTCTTGCCCACCCAGGCGATCTCGGGCGAGGTGTAGATCACCCACGGGATCGCGTCGTAGTTGATATGCGGCTTCTGCCCCGCGATCAGCTCGGCGACCATCACGCCTTCCTCCTCGCCCTTGTGCGCGAGCATCGGCCCGCGCACCACGTCGCCGATCGCGAAGACGTTCGGCAGGTTCGAGCGGCAGTGCGCGTCCACCTCGATGAAGCCGCGCGCGTCGATCCTGAGCCCGACCGCCTCGGCGCCGAGGTTGTCGGTGTTCGGCACGCGGCCGACGGAGACGACGAGCTTGTCGACCTCGAGCTTCTCGGCCTTGCCCTCGAGCTCGTACTCGATCGTGACGCCCTTCTTGCCGGCCTCGACCTTGCCGATCTTCACGCCGAGCCGGATGTCGAGCCCCTGGCGCTTGGTGAAGATCTTCCACGCCTCCTTCTGGATGCTCTCGTCGGCGGCGCCGAGAAACGTCGGCAGCGCCTCGAGGATCGTCACTTTCGATCCGAGGCGGCGCCATACGCTGCCCAGCTCGAGGCCGATCACTCCCGCACCGATCACGCCGAGCCGCTTGGGCACATCCTTGAACGACAGCGCGCCGATGTTGTCGTTGACGATCTGGTTGTCGACCGGAATGCCGGGGAGGTGCCGCGCCTTCGAGCCGGTCGCGATCACGATGTACTTTCCCTCGGCGACTTCCGCGTTGCCCGCGCCGGAGACCTCCACCTGCCAGCCGTGCGCGCCCTTGCCGACGAGCCTGCCGTGGCCCTTGAGCCAGGTGATCTTGTTCTTCTTGAACAGGAACTCGACGCCCTTGGTCATCTTGGAGACGATCGCCTCCTTGCGCGCCATCATCTTCGC
>JALOSW010000168.1 GCA_025458245.1 Burkholderiales bacterium | reverse complement strand
CGCCGCCTCGCCGCGCTCGCCGAGCCACTTGAGCAGCGCGTTCCCGCCCAGTGAGACGCCCGCCGCGAAGAGCGGCGCGCTCCCCGCGAAGCCGCGGCAGCGCGCGAGCATCCAGTCGATCTCCTCCCAATCGCCCGAGTGATACGCACGGGGCAGCAGATTCACTTCGCCCCCGCAGCTGCGGAAGTGCGGAATCGCACCGCGCCAGCCGCGCCGCGCGAGTTCCGCCATCGTGGCCTCGGCGTAGTGGCTGTCCGCTCCGCCTTCGAGTCCGTGGAACAGCACGAGGAACGGTTCGTCCGCAGGGCCGTCGAGAAAGTCCACGAAGACGAAATCGCCGTCGGGCGTGTCCCAGCGCTCGCGCCGCAGGCGCGGATGCTCGCGGCGCGCGAGCGCCGCCGCCCACAGGGTCTGCAGATTGCCGCCGGGCAGCCACCAGGGCGCCACGTAGGGTCCGGGAGAGTCGATCGACACCATCCTGGGATTCGGAGTTCGGGGTCGCGAACCGAGTCCTGGACCCGAGACCCCGAATCCTAATGAAGCACTTTCGGTCCGTCGCCGGCCGGGCGTGCGGGCGCCTGCGGCGCGGGCGATGCATGGTGAGCGAGCATCCGCCAGCCCGTCGCCGTGCGCGAATAGACGTTGGTCGTGACCACCGGCGGCCGCGGCTTCGACTCGCCGCCAACCGTGATGTTCTCGTGAAGGCTGTGTACGGCCAGCATCATTCCCGAGAGCACGGCATGATGACTCAAGTGCACCTTGAGGCGCTGGCCGCTCTGGAAGATCCGCGCCCAGCTCTCGCGCACCTGCTCGTAGCCGGCCAGGCGCGGTCCGCCGGGGTGCACGCAGACGACCTCCTCGTCCTCGGCCCAGACTTCCATCATCGCCTCGAGATCGCCCTTCTCGAGCGCGTCGTAGAAAGCGGTTTCGGCGTCCTGCGCGGTGGGGAATGTGCGCTTCACGGGGCGCGATGTTAGCAGGCTGCCGCGCCGCGGCGCCACCCGGCTGTCTTCCGCGCGTGCCGGCTTCGGGCGCGCCGCTGTCTCAGACGGCGCGCGCCGCCCACGCGGCGATCGCGTCCAGCAACTCCGGGCTCGAGCCGATCGGCGGCGTGAGGACGATCTCCACGCCCGCGTGGCGCGCGCGCAGCTGCTCGACCATGAGCGGCACCTCGCGGCGCAGGTGTCCGCCCTGCGCCATGAAAAGCGGCACGACGCCGACGCGGGTGGCACCGGCGGCAACCAAGGCGGCCACCGCTTCGTCGAGCGACGGCGTCATGAACTCGAGGAACGCCAGCTCGACCGCGACGCCCGGCCGCTCGGCACACACGCGGTCGTGAATGACGCGAAACGGTGCGGCCCACTCGGGATCGCGCGCGCCATGCGCGAAGAGGACGATGGCTTCGCTCATTCCGCGAGCCCCTCGAAGCCGAGCTGCGCCTCACACCATTTCGCCACCGACAGCACCCGCTCGTCCGCGCCCGCCGGGGCGGCGAGCTGCACGCCGAACGGCACGCCGTCGCGCGAGAGGCCGCTCGGGATGCTGATCGCCGGGAACCCTGCGAGCGACCAGAGGGTGCAAAAGCCCGGATCGCCCGTGATGTCGAGCCGCCGCGGGGCGGGCGCCGGCGCGGAGAGCGTGAGCACGACGTCGACGCGCTCGAACAACGAGAGCGCGCGCTCCATCGCGGCGCCGCGCTTCGCGAGCGCGTTGCGGTACGCCTCGGCCGAGATCGCACGCGCATCGTCCAGGGCGGCATTCAGCTCCGCCGAGAGCGCGCTGCGTTGCGCTGCCTGGCGGGCGCCGTGCTGACCGAGCGCTTCGTAGAGCATGATCGTGCGATGGACGGCGTTGGCGTCGTGCAGCTCGAGCGGCAGTGCGACCGAGTCGACGACGGCCCCCGCACGGCCCAGCACGGCAGCCACGTGCGCGAGATGCGCAGCCGACTCTCCGTCGGGAGCGCTCCACGGGAACCGCTCGAGCACGCCGATCCGCGGCGCTCCGCCCGGCATCGCGACGCGCTGGGCGAGCACTTCGCCGCCTGCGAGCGGCGCGGTGAGCCACGCGGCATCGTCGACGCTGCGGGCGAACGTTCCCATCTGGTCGAGCGTGGCCGAGAACTGCAACGCGCCGCCCCACGGCAGCAGGCCGGACGTCGGCTTGAATCCGACGATGCCGCAATACGCGGCAGGGCGGATGACCGAACCGTTCGTCTGCGTGCCGATCGCGCCGGGCACGCAGCCCGCCGCGACCGCCGCGGCAGAGCCCGATGACGAGCCGCCCGGCGTGTGATCCGGATTCCACGGATTGCGCGTCTTGCCCGGATGCATGAACGCGACCTCGGTGGTCACCGTCTTGCCGAGCACGAAGCCGCCCGCGCTGGCGAGCGTTGCGACGATTGCAGCGTCCTGAGCCGGATAGTGCCCGGTGAAAAGGGGCGAGCCCATCTGCGTCGGAAGGTCCGCGGTGTCGATGATGTCCTTCACCCCGACGGGGACGCCGAAAAGCGGTCCGACCTCGGTGCTCGCGGCGCGCGCCGCGTCCAGCGTGTCGGCCACGGCGCGCGCTCGGGCGGCATCGAGCGTCGCCCACGCGAGGATGTCGTCATCGACGCGGCCGATGCGTTCGAGCAGCGTCTCGACGTAGTCGCGCGCGCGCAGCGTACCGAGCGAGAGCCGGCGCGCTGCGTCGACGAGAGAGAGAGTGGTCATGGCTGGGGCTTCAACGCACGGACGCAGGGGAGGCAAGACACAGCGGGAACGGCATCATCGAAGTCAGGAGACACACGAGGCGGGGCCAGGTTGATTTGCGAGCGACGGGGAGAGCCATTCGTCCAGTGCACCGCAGCGGAGGGCAGCGGGAGTGATTATCCAACAACTCGCGACGCGCCTTGGCGCTCTTCGTCGCTTCGCGTCGAGCGGTCGTCACCTCGCGTGCACGTTCCGCGCGTAGGTTTCGCGCACGAAGAACACGGCGACTGCGCCCGCCGCTGCGAAACCGGCAAGGACGACGAGCCCCGGCTGCCACTCGGCCGGCGTGCGTGCGCCCGTCGCGAGACCGGCGCCCGTGAGGTCCAGCACCCAGCCGACTAGCGGCTGGGCGACGGCGGGTCCGAGGAAGATCGCGAGGTTCACGGCGCCGGTCGCCATGCCCGCCGACTGCGGCGCGTTCACTTCCTTCGCGCAGGACCAGCTCATCGTCAGGCCCGACCCGAAGAATCCCAGGCCGAGAAAGAGGCCGTAGCTCCACGGGACCGAAAGCGGCGTGCCTGCGAGGATCGGCAGCCACAGCAGCGCCTGCGCGAGCGCGCCGAAGAGGAATACCGCCTTGCGGCGCCCGATGCGATCCGAAAGCGCCCCGAGCACGAGCCCGCCGACCGCGAAGCCCACGAGTTGCATGCTCGCGTGGTTGGACGCGGCGAGCCGCGACATGCCGTGCACGTCGACGAGCCACGGCACGGCCCACAGTCCGGCCCAGCCCAGGAACGCCGCGCCCAGCCCGAAGTTCGCGACCACGATCGGCCACGTCGCGCGGTTCGCGAGCACCTCGGCGAGGTCGCGTCGCCAGCGCCCGCGCGATGCGGCCGATGCCGCCGAGCGCGGCGGATCGTCGATGAGCGCGAGCGCCGCGACCGCGATCAGGGCCGAGACCGCCGCGAGCGCGAGCATCACCGCGCGCCACGAGAGCTGCTCCAGCAGCCACGCGAACGGCCCTCCGGCGGCGGCCGAGGCGAGATTGCCGGCCAATACCGCGACGCCCGTCAGCGTCGCGAATCGGCGCTCTTCGAACCACGTGGCAATGAGCTTGAGCGTCGCGACGAACGCGACCGAGGTGCCGAGCGCTACGAGCATCCTGCCGGCGCCGGCCGTCGCGAGCGACTCGGCGAGTCCGAACATCGCGCCGCCCGCGGCGGCGACGAGGCCGCCGGCGAACAGGAGACGCCGCGGCCCGATCGTATCCGCGAGGATTCCGGACGGGAGCTGCATCGCCGTGTACACCCAGAAGTAGGTCGCGGAGAGGGTGCCCAGCGCCGCGGCGCTCGCCGCGAACGCCGTCACCAGCTCGCGCGCCATCGCCGCAGGGGCGACGCGATGAAACAGACCCAGCATGTAGGCCGCGAGGGCGACCAGAAAGATGATCCACCGGCGCGCGGCGCGGCTGTCGCTCACTGGCAGGGGTTCCGGTCAGCGCGCGCGCGGCCGGATCCCGCCCGTCGCGGCGAGACAACGCTGATAGTCCGCGCTTTCCTCGATGGCGTGCTCGGGCAGCCCGTCCGGCGTGTGGAACGCATCGAGCCGGCTTTCGACACAGAGGTGAAAGGCGGGGCGCACCCGGCGCGGGTCGTCGAGACTGCCCACCGAGAGATCGATCCGCGCTGCGCCGTCGTACTGGAAGCTGAGCGGCATCGTTGCCCTCCTTCGCGGGTCAAGGACGACGAGCGTAGCGCGGCACGCGCCGAGCGTCCATGCGCGCGAGCGCCCCATCGTGCGGCGAAAAAAGGGGCCGCTCGCGCGGCCCCGTTCCCTGCCTCATGGATCGCGATGCATCAACGGCCGTACAGCACCTGCGGCAGCCAGAGCCCGATCTCCGGGAAGATATAGAGCAGTGCGAGCGCGACGACCTGGATGCCCATGAACGGCAGCATGCCCGCGAAGATCTGGTTCAGCGTCACGTGCGGCGGCGAGACGCCCTTCAGGTAGAACGCTGCCATCGCCACCGGCGGCGACAGGAACGCCGTCTGCAGGTTCAGCGCGACCAGCAGGCCGAAAAAAAGCGGGTCGATGTCGAAGTGCCCGAGCAGCGGAACGAAGATCGGCATGAAGATGACGATGATCTCCGTCCACTCGAGCGGCCAGCCCAGTATGAAAATGATGAACTGGGCGAGCAGCATGAACTGGATCGGCGTGAGATCCATCGACAGCACCCACTTGTTGATGATCTCCTGTCCCCCGAGGAGCGCGAACGCCGCGGAGAAGATCGACGAGCCGACGAAGAGCCAGCAGACCATCGCGCTCGTCTTGGCCGTCAGGAACGACGACTCCTTGATGATGCCCCACAGGTCGCTTCCGGTGCGGGCGATCGGCGAGCCGGTCTCGTGCCCGCGCCGCGTCTCGCGCACGTGGCCCACGTAGCGGTAGATCGCCGCGAGGATGAAGCCGCCGAACGCCCCCACCGCTGCCGCCTCCGTCGGTGTCGCAAGGCCGAACACGATCGACCCGAGCACCGCGAGAATCAGGACCGCGAGCGGGAAGAACGAGGCGAGCAGCATCTTGAAAATCTCGAGCCGCTGCCAGGTCCAGAGCGCGTACAGCAGTGCCGCGACCAGTGCGGCGCCCGCAACGAAGATCCAGAACCACGTTGGCGTCGGCAGTCTCTCCGCGGGCGCGGCAGGCGCCGCCGGTTCCGCCGTCTCGGCCTCGGCGGCAGCCGCCTTCTCGGCGCCGGGCGGCTCGGCAACGCCGCCCTCGGCCTTGGGCGCTTCGCCCTCTTC
>JALOSW010000167.1 GCA_025458245.1 Burkholderiales bacterium | reverse complement strand
ATAGGTCATGGCTTCAGGATCTCGAATTCAGGATCTAGGATCCAGGATTTAGGATCGAGGATTGAGGATCCAGGATTGAGCACTCGATCCTCAATCCTCGATCCTCACTCCTCATTCCTCTACGCGGCCTTGCCGGTCTTGATCGGGCGGACGTTGAGGCGGCGCACCTGCGCACCGACCGCCTCGGTGATGAAGCGCGCGGTGATCGGCGTGCCGTCGTAGTGCAGGATCGGGATGAGGTTCGCAGGGTTCACGCCGGCGTCGTTGACAAGCAGCGTCTTGAGTTGCGCGTCGCGGTTCTGCTCGACGACGAACACCTTGTTGTGCGAGGCGACGAACTCGGCGATCTCGTCCTGAAACGGGAAGCCGCGCACGCGCAGCGCGTTCACGTAGATGCCCTGTGCGGCCAGCGTGTGCAGGGCCTCGCGCATCGCGGAGCTGGTCGAGCCGTAGAAAATGGCGCCGAAGCGCGCCGGGTGCTTGGCGGCCATCAGCTCGGGTTTGGGCATGAGGGACTTCGCCGTCTCGAACTTCCGCGTCAGCCGCTTCATGTTGTCCACGTAGTCGGGGCCGGCCTCGCTGTAGCGCGCGTAGCGATCCTTGGTGGTGCCGCGCGTGAAGTAGGCGCCGCGCTCGGGATGCGTGCCGGGATACGTGCGGTAAGGGATGCCGTCGCCGTCGACGTCCAGGTAGCGGCCGAACTGGCGTCCGGACGCCAGCATCTCGTAGGTCATCACCTTGCCGCGATCGTAGCGGCGGCTGTCGTCCCACTCGAGCGGATCGCACAGGTGCTCGTTCATGCCGATGTCGAGATCGGAGAGCACGAACACCGGCGTCTGCAGCCGGTCGGCGAGGTCGAACGCGTCGGCGGCGAACTCGAACGCCTCCTTCGGATCCTGCGGGAAGTAGAGCGGGTGCTTGGTGTCGCCGTGCGACGCGTACGCGCACAGCAGAACGTCCGACTGCTGCGTGCGCGTCGGCATCCCGGTCGAAGGCCCGCCGCGCTGCACGTCGAACAACACCGCCGGAATCTCGGCGAAATACGCGAGCCCGATGAACTCCTGCATGAGCGAAATGCCGGGGCCCGATGTCGCGGTGAAGGCGCGTGCGCCGTTCCACCCGGCGCCGATCACGATGCCGATCGAAGCGAGCTCGTCCTCGGCCTGAATGATCGCGTAGCGCGCGCGGCCGCCCTCGGGGTCGGTACGGAGCTTCTTGCAGTGCTTGCCGAACGCCTCCGCCATCGACGAAGACGGCGTGAGCGGATACCACGCCGCAACGGTGGCGCCGCCATAGACGCAGCCGAGCGCCGCGGCGCTGTTCCCTTCGATGAAAATCTTGTTCCCGACGGTATGGGAGCGCGCCACCTTGAGCCCGATGGGGCCGCCGAGCCGCTCGCGCGCGTACGCATATCCCATGTGCAGCGCGTGCACGTTCGGCTGCAGGAGCTTCTCCTTGCCGCGGTACTGCTCGCCGATCAGCGTGGCGATCACGTCGGGCTCGATCTCGAGCAGCGCGGCGAGCGCGCCGACGTAGATGATGTTCTTGAAGAGCTGCCTCTCGCGCGCGTCGGTGTACGCGTCGTTGCAGATCGCGGTGAGCGGCATGCCGATCACCGTGATGTCCTCGCGGAACTTCGCCGGCGGCAGCGGCTTGGTGGAGTCGTAGAAGAGATAGCCGCCGGGCTCGATCTCGGCCACGTCCCGGTCCCAGGTCTGCGGGTTCATCGCCACCATGAGGTCGACGCCGCCGCGCCGGCCGAGCCAGCCCTTTTCCGAGACGCGCACCTCGTACCAGGTCGGCAGCCCCTGGATGTTCGAGGGGAAGATGTTGCGCGGACTGATCGGCACGCCCATGCGCATGATGGACTTCGCGAAGAGCGTGTTCGCGGAGGCCGATCCCGACCCGTTCACGTTCGCGAACTTGATGACGAAGTCGTTGACCGCCTCGATCTTGTTGGGAGCCATGGGGGTTCTCGCTTCAAGCCGCCTTGCGCGGCGCAGGGCGCGCATGGCAGGGCGTTCCGGCGTGCGCGACCTCGAGCAGGAATTTCTGCATGTCCCAGGCGCCGGTCGGGCAGCGCTCGGCGCACAGGCTGCAGTGCAGGCAGACGTCCTCGTCCTTCACCATCACGCGCCCTGTCTTGAGCTCGCCGGAGACATACAGGCTCTGCGATGGATCGCGGGCGGGAAGGCGCAGCCGCCCGCGCAGGTCGCTCTCCTCGCCGTTCGCGAGGAAGTTGATGCAGTCCATCGGGCAGATGTCGACGCAGGCGTCGCACTCGATGCAGAGACGGTCCGTGAACACCGTCTGCACGTCGCAGTTGAGGCAGCGCTGCGCCTCGGAGAAGGCGAGCTTCGGATCGAACCCGAGCTCGACCTCGACCTTGATGTCGGCGAGCGCCTTCGAGAGGTCCTTCATCGGCACCTTGTAGCGCGCGTCCGGCGCCACCTGGTTGTCGTAGCTCCACTCGTGGATGCCCATTTTCTGCGACACCAGGTTCACGTGCGGCGGGGGGCGCTCGCGAACGTTCTCGCCGTGGCAGGCGCGGTCGATCGAGATCGCCGCTTCGTGCCCGTGCGCGACCGCCCAGATGATGTTCTTGGGCCCGAGCGCGGCGTCGCCGCCGAAGAAGACTTTGGGGTGCGTGGACTGCAGCGTCTGCGGGTCGATCTTCGCCATCCCCCAGCGGTCGAACTCGATGCCGATGTCGCGCTCGATCCAGGTGAAGGCGTTTTCCTGGCCTACCGCGACGAGCACGTCGTCGCATTCGAAATGCTGGTCGGGCTCGCCCGTGGGCACCAGCTGCCGCCGGCCCGCGCCGTCGCGGATCGCCTTGACGCTCTCGAAGGTTACGCCGGTGAGCTTGCCGTTCGCGTGGGTGAATTCCTTCGGCACCAGGAAGTTGAGGATCGGGATGCCCTCGTGCATCGCATCCTCCTTCTCCCACGGGCTCGCCTTCATCTCCTCGAAGCCGGAGCGGACGATCACCTTGACGTCCTCGCCGCCGAGCCGCTTCGCCGAGCGGCAGCAGTCCATCGCGGTGTTGCCGCCGCCGAGCACGATCACGCGCCTGCCGATCGACGAAACATGTCCGAACGCGACGCTCGAGAGCCAGTCGATGCCGATGTGGATGTTGGCCGCCGCTTCCTGCCGGCCCGGGATGTCGAGGTCGCGCCCGCGCGGCGCGCCGGTGCCGACGAACACCGCGTCCCAGCCTTCGGCGAGCAGCCCCTTCAGCGAGGGGACCCAGGTGTTTCCGCGGAACTCGACGCCCATGCCGAGGACGTAGCCGACTTCCTCGTCGATCACTTCCTCGGGAAGGCGGAACTTGGGGATCTGCGAGCGGATCATCCCGCCCGCGCGGTCCGACGCGTCGAAGACGACGACCTCGTAGCCGAGCGCCGCGAGATCGCGCGCGACCGTGAGCGACGCCGGGCCCGCGCCGACGCAGGCGACCCGCTTGCCGTTTCGGGCGACGCGCTTCGGGAGCCGCGCGGTGATGTCTTCCTTGTAGTCCGCGGCGACCCGCTTCAGCCGGCAGATCGCGACCGGCTCGGGCTTCTCGCCATTGCCTTCCTCTACGCGGCCGCGGCGGCACGCGGGCTCGCACGGACGGTCGCAGGTGCGCCCGAGAATCCCGGGGAAGACGTTCGACTTCCAGTTGACCATGTAAGCGTCGCCGTAGCGACCCTGCGCGATCATCCGGATGTACTCGGGAACAGGGGTGTGGGCGGGGCACGCCCACTGGCAGTCGACGACTTTGTGGAAGTAGTCGGGATGCGAGATGTCGGTGGGTTTCAACGCGTCTCCTACGCCCTCGTCCGCTTTTGGCGCGCTGGCTCTCGGCGCGCGGCGGCTCGATCAGCTTCTTGTATTAACCCTTTGGCCGCGCTGATGTTACTCCTTGATGTCGGACGCGGGAAAGCCGCCGCCCGCCAAACCGTGCAGAAGTGCGGCAGGAACCCATTGCGCGAAGAGCGAGCCAACGCCTGAAACACAGTCCTGTGACACTCGCGGGCATCCGCCAAGGCGAGGAGGAGACGACGACATGGCCCCATTTCCCGATTCCATGCGCTTCCGCGCGGCGCTGCCCCGCTTCGCTCGCCCTTCAGAGACCACGGCCCGCTCATGGCCTTTCACGGTCGGTCCGGCGTCGCGAGGCGACGACGACGTGCGCAGCCGCACGTTCGCCAACCTCGGCAGAGTCGTGGCCGTCACGTCGCGTAGTTGGGGACTGCTGCCACCCGCCTCGTAGGGGCCCGCTGCGCCGCAGGACCGGCGCGCAACCGGAGCGCTGCTACCATGGCGCGCGTTCGCGGCTCCGTGCCGCATGAAGCCGGGAGCCATGGCCATCCACCGTTACGCGCGTCGCGAGCACCTCGGGCTCACCCCCGCCGAATTCCGCACGCTCGCGAGGCTCGATTCGCCGCGCAAGATCCAGGACTTCCTCTCGTTCGAGGTCCGCCAGAACTTCGAGCCCGACGGCGATACGGTGCTCTCGGTGCGCGAGGTGCTCGCCCAGCGGCGCGCGCACTGCATCGAGGGCGCGATGGTGGCCGCGTGCGCCCTCTGGATCCACGGCGAGCCGCCGCTCCTCGCCCACATGGGCGCGGTGAACGACTACGACCACGTGATCGCGCTCTATCGCCGCGGCCGCTGCTGGGGCGCGATCTCCAAGACCAACGCGCCGCCGCTTCGCTACCGCGACCCGGTGTACCGGTCGCTGCGCGAACTGATGATGTCCTACTTCCACGAGTACTCGAACCGGCGCCGCGAGAAGACGCTGCGGAACTACTCGGTCGCGTTCGATCTGCGGCGCATGGACCCGGCGCTTTGGGTCACGAACGAGAAAAGCTGCTGGGAAGTGGACGACGCGCTCGGCGAGATCCGTCACTACGACCTGGTGACGCTGCGCCAGGTGAAGCTCCTGCGCACTCGCGATCGCGTCGAGCACGAGGTCGATCTCATGCGCCAGTGGCGGCGGCCGCGGGGGCTCAAGAAGCGTCGTTAGTTCGAGAGCTTCTCCGACCGATCCGGCCCACGGAGCGCCGGGGTGTTCGGCCGGGCCTGCTTTGCGCCGCAGTCGCCGTCGTCGGGTGGCGCGCGGCGGCTGGTCGTGTGTTGACCTGCCGTCCGCGCGCCGGGCACCCGACCGGCGACGCGCTCTGCGGCGCCAGCAGGTCCGGCCGAGCACCCCGGCGCGTGCTCTCGCACCGGGGCAACGGCCACCGCTCAGACCACTTTACGGTACTGCACGAACCCCGACCGGTCGGCGATGCGGTCGTAGAGCTTCATCGCGTCCGTGTTCGACTCGTGCGTCAGCCAGTGCACGCGCGAGCAACCCTTGCGACGCGCCCAGTCGTATACGTTCTCGATCAGCCTGCGCCCGAGCCCGGTTCCCCGCACGCCCGGCTCCACGAAGAGGTCCTGCAGGTAGACATAGTTGCCGACGGTCCAGCAGCTGCGGTGCTCGATGTAGTGAACGATGCCGACCGGCCGGCCGGCTGCGAGCGCGAATGTGCCGTGCATCGGCTCGTCG
>JALOSW010000166.1 GCA_025458245.1 Burkholderiales bacterium | reverse complement strand
CCCCGAGCTCCTCAACAGCTGGGGCGCGACCCACGGCGGCGTGGTGATGACGATGCTCGACTACGTCATGAGCGCCGCGGTGCGCGGCCACTACGGCGTGGACAGCGGCGTGCTGACCGTCGACATGAGCGTCGGCTTCATGAAGGCCGGATTCGGCGAGAGCATTCTCGCCGACGCACGCGTCCTGCATGGCGGTCAGTCGACCGCGTTCTGCGAGGGCGAAGCGCGCGACGAGAAGGGCGCGCTGCTCGCCAAGGCGATCGGCACCTTCAAGCTGATCGGCGAGCGCAAGTAGCCGCAGCGCGCGCGGCGCCGTCTGCAAGAAAGGCAACGCGAGCCGCGATTACGGGCAGGTCGCCCTGCGCAACAGGGCCGGCGGAAGCGGCGCAAAGGGTGCCGCGCTCGCAAACCCCACAAGCCCTGTCCCGGCCCGGGTCGGATGAAGCCGACGCACGGGCTCCGTCCGGCGGGTCGATGAGTGCGCGGCCGAGGTGTCGGCTTCCAGCGCGGCGCCGTCCGAGTTCACGCGCCGCGGCGACGCCCCCCTGGGGCGGCTCGGCGTCAGCGCCGCTCGGGTGCGAGGCGGATATCGTCGCCGCCGAGGATCAGACGATTCCACGTCGGCGTGATGACGATCTCGTTCAGCGTGACGTGCGGGGGCGACTCGGCGACGAAGCGGATGGCGCGTCCGATGTCCTCGGCTTTCAGCATCTTCGCCATTTCGTCGGCCGACGGCGGGATGGGGCGGCTCTTGAGAATGGGGGTGGCGACTTCGCCGGGATAGATGACGCAGCCGCGGATGCCGTGGACACCCTCCTCGATGTTCAACTGGTGCGTCATCGAGGCCATCGCGTGCTTGCTCGCCGCATACGCCGGCCCGCCGAGATACGCCGGCCACCGCCCGAGCCACGACGCGATGTTGATGACGACCCCGTCGCGGCGCTCGCGCATCGACGGCAGCGCGGCGAGGGTCGTGTAGAGGGCGCCGTTCAGGTTGATGCCGATCACCTTGTCCCAGTCCTCCGCCACGACCTCGCGGTAGAACCGCTTCGCGACGTTGGTGCCGGCGCTGTTGACGAGAATGTCGATGCGCCCGTGCCGCTCGAGAATCTCCGCGCCGCCATGCGCGACCCGCTTCTTGTCGGCCACGTCGAGCGGGAGCTTCTCGACCCGCCCGCCCGCGCCGGCGACGAGCCGTCGGGTTTCCTCGAGCGCCTCCGCGCGGCGCCCGGAAATCACCACCGTCGCGCCGGCCTTCGCGAGTTCTACGGCGCCCGCCTGCCCGATGCCGCTCCCCGCACCCGTGATCCATGCGATCTTGCCTGTCAGCGTGCTCATTCGATTTCTCCTCCTATCGGCGCGTCGCGGCCGGTACGAATATTCGCATTTCCAGGTAGCCGGGCTGGAACGCGATGAATTCGAGCTGCCGATAGCCCATCCATGCGAGCAGGATCTCGACGTCGCGGTGCGGGTCGTACACGTTGTCCCGCCGCGTGATGAAGACCACCACGGGCCGCCCCTCGACTGCGTTGCGGATCGCGGTCAGGTCCTGCCCCTCGATCGACGGCGTGCACTTGCCCGATGGATAGCGCGCGGCGAGTCCGATCGCCGGAAAATCCGCGGGCACGCCGCGCACGGGAACCTGGAGCCCCGCCATCTGCAGCGCATGCGCGAGCGGCAGCGCCTCCTGACTCGAGGCCACCAGAACGATTCCGTCCGCGCCGGCCGCCGCGTCCGCGATGCGCGCGATGTCGTTCCAGGGCTCCTTGCGCGGGTGGGTGGCGTAGAGCGCACTCGCCACGCTGAGTTGCACGCCCACCATCGCGACCACGGCGGCGATGCGCACCGCGCGCTTCTCGAGGGTCGCAATCGCGGCCGCGATCACGACCACGAACGCCGGGCCGATGCCGATGAGGGCGCGCGCGATGTAGACCGGCCGCACCAGCAGGCTGACGCCGAGGTTGAGGCCCACGGTGAGCAGCGGAATCGCGGCGAGGGCGATCGCCTCGCGTCGGTCGCCTCGCCGCCAGAGTGCCAGGAGCCCGAGCGCCCAGAGGGCGGCTAGGGGCCATAGCGACGGGAACGTCCAGAATCCGATCGCGAAGCGCAGCTCGTTCGCGACGCGCCACCAATCCGGGCGCGGAATCCAGAAATCCGCCGCGACGCCGCCGGCCTGCTCGGCGAGCGTAGGCATGTAAGGCGCCCACAGGAGCAGGATCGCGGCGCCCGCGACGAGCCCGGGCCGCAGGAGCGGCCGGATGCCGGCCCCGAGCAGCAGGATCGCGGTGTTGTTCGACCACAGCGCGAGCGCGCCCCCGGCGACGAAGACGAGCCATCCGGTGCGCGCCGGGCGGCCGGCGCCCTCTTCGGCGCGCAGGATCCGGAGGATGCCGAACACCAGCATTGCTGCCGCCAGGGCGAGCAGCGCGTAGGGGCGCGCCTCGTGCGCGAACTCGATCTGGAAGGGAGCCGTGGCGAACAGGAGCCCCGAGGCGATGGCGGTGCGCGGACCGATCTCGCGTCCGGCGAGCATGACCACGCCGGCGGTCGCGACGCCGATCGTCGCATTCAGCGAGCGGACCGCGATAACGCTCTCGCCGAACGCCGCGATCCATCCCTTGAGTAGCAGCGCGTAGAGGGGCGGATGCGGATCGCACCGCGGCACGACCGACCAGAGGTCGCCGAGCGGCTGCTTCGCGTCCCACCACGAGAAGCCCTCGTCCAGCCAGAGCGCCTCGCAGCCGAGGCAATGGAAGCGGAGCGCGGCGGCAAACAGGAGCACGAGTGCTGCGCCGGCGAAGTCGCGCGCCGTCAGCCGGTCGGCCGGCGAGCGGCTCACCATCGGCCGGCCCCGCCCGGTCGCGCCGGCCACGCACGCGCCGACGCGCACGGCCGCCCGATTCTCATCGCTTTTCTCCTCCCCTCGTCGATGCTTTCGTTACCTGCCGGCTCTGCGCCTTCGGCGCTGCCGATCTCGTTCCTGCCGCCGCGCCGCGTCGATGCGCCGCGCTCCGCGTTGCTCCGCCCCTGCCGACTCAGGCGCCGGAACGCCGCTCGTACTGCTTCGTCCCGAAAAGGTTCTCGCGCGCCTTGTCGTCGAGCAGCGGCTTGCGGCGATCCGCCAGCACCGCGAGGCCCCGCTGCACCGCCGGGCGCGCCGCGACGGCGTCGAACCAGCGCTTAACGCGCGGATAGGCTTCCAGGTCGACACCCTGGTTTCGATACGACCGCAGCCACGGGAAGATCGCGATGTCCGCGATCGTGTACTCGTCGCCGGCGATGTACCGCGCATCCGCGAGCCGGCGGTCCATGACGCCGTAGAGCCGGTTGGCCTCTTTGGTATAGCGGTCGACCGCGTACGCGATCTTCTCGGGTGCGTAGATGCGGAAATGATGCGCCTGCCCGAGCATCGGACCCACCCCGCCCATCTGGAACATGAGCCACTCGAGCGTCCGATAGCGGTCGCCCACGGACGCGGGCAGGAGCTTGCCGGTCTTCCCCGCGATGTAGACGAGGATCGCGCCGGATTCGAAGAGCGACATCGGCGCGCCGTCGGGGCCGTCGGGATCGACGATTGCCGGGATCTTGTTGTTCGGGCTGACGGCGAGAAACTCGGGCCTGAACTGGTCGCCCGCGCCGATGTCCACGGCGATTGCGCGATACGGGAGGCCGGTTTCCTCGAGCGCGATGCTCACCTTGAAGCCGTTCGGGGTGGGCCACGTGTAGAGATCGATCATCGCGCGCGCTCCTAGAACGGCTCCTCGATCACCACGGTGCGCACGATCTTGTCGTGCCAGCCCTGCTTGCGCTTGTCGACGATGATCCAGAGGAAGCCGAGCCCGAGGGGGACCAACGAAATGACGTAGGCGAAGTACCGGCCGACCAGCCGGGCGAGCGGAACGCGCCCGCCGGTGCGCGCGTCCACCACGATCGCGGAGATGGCCATCTTGCCGGGCGTCGCCCGCCGATACGACCAGAACGCGACGGTGTAGACCGCAGGCAGGATGTAGCTCAGCGCGAAATCGACCGGGCCGAGCAGCATGCGGTCGGCCGCGAAGATCTCCGCGCCGTACGCCGCGTAGAGCAGCGGAAACGTCGCGATTCCGAGGATCAGCATGTCGATGACGACGGCCGCAAGCCGCCGGCCGAACCCGACGTACTCCACGCCTTCGAGCGACTCGGGGCCGCGCGGGGGAGCCGGCGGCGCGCTGGCACGTTCGGGCGCCGGCGCGGCCGGCGACGCGCTCGCCGTGAACGGGGGCTCTTCGCCGGGTTGCATCGCGGCCGCCGCGCGTCGCGCTCAGACGAGCTTGACGACCTGCTTGCCGAGGTTCTCGCCGCGGAGCATGCCGAGGAACGCGGCGGGGGCGCTCGCGAGCCCGTCGGCGACGGTCTCACGGTACTTGAGCTTCCCCTGCGCGAACAGCGTGCCGAGTTCCTTGAGCGCGGCGGGCCAGAGCTCCATGCGGTCCGACACGATGAAGCCTTGCATCTTCACGCGGTTGATGAGGACGCTGCGGAGGTTCTTCACGCCGTACTGGTCGGAGGTGTTGTATTGCGATATGAGACCGCAGACCGCGATGCGCGAGAACGGGTTCATGCGGGTGAGCACGGCGTCGAGCGTTTCGCCGCCGACGTTCTCGAAATAGACGTCGACGCCGCCCGGCGTGGCATCCTTCAAGTCGTGGTGGAGATTGCCGGCCTTGTAGTCGACGCAGGCGTCGAAGCCGAGCTCTTTCACGACGTACTCGCATTTCTTCGGCCCGCCGGCAATGCCCACCGTGCGGCAGCCGCGCGACTTCGCGAGTTGGCCGACGACGCTGCCGACCGCGCCGGACGCAGCGGAGACCACGACGGTCTCGTCGGCCTTCGGCTGGCAGATATCGATCAGCCCGACCCACGCGGTGACGCCGGGCATGCCGAGCGTGCCGAGGTAGACAGAAGGCGGCGCGAGTCTCGTGTCGACCTTCATCAGCATCGCGGCGTCGGCGACGGCATATTCCTGCCAGCCGAGCGATCCGACGACGAACTCGCCCTTCGCGAGCTTCGCGCTCTTCGACTCGATCACTTCGCCGACCGCGCCGCCGATCATCACCTCGCCGATCTCGGCGGACTTCGCGTAGGACTTCGCGGCGTCCATGCGCGAGCGCATGTACGGGTCGAGCGAGAGATAGTGGCTGCGCACCAGGACCTGGCCGTCGGCGGGCTGCGGCAGGGGCGACTCGACGAGCTTGAAGTTCGCGTCGGTGGGCCATCCCGTGGGGCGAGAGGCGAGCAGGATCTGGCGGTTCACGGTCATGGGCGTTCCAGTCTGGAGAAGCGGTCGGCATTCTCGCATACACGCCCTCCCCGGCGCGGCCGGCAGCGCGCCCTACCGGCCCGCGCCCGGCAACGCGCTCCCGCAAAAGAAATCGGGCGAGGTCCCCGAAGGGAGCCCGCCCGATAGCGCGTGCCGCGGAGCGTCCGGGCTCAGGCGAGCTGGTCGAGCCAGAACCCGATCATGGTGGCGCGCTTGGCGTAGTGCGCCGCGGGAAGCTCGTTCGTCACGCCCATGCCGCCGTGCAGCTGGATCGCTTCCTTGGCGACCTTGCGGCCCTCGCGCGCGACATAACGCGCCGCGCCGGCCACCGCGGCCGAGTCGCCCGCCTCCGCCCGCATGCCGGCGAGATACGCCATCGACTTCGACTGCTCGGCCGAGATGAACATGTCCACGGCGCGGTGCTGCAGCACCTGGAAGCGTCCGATGGGCTGCCCGAACTGCTGGCGGGTCTTGATGTAGTCGAGTGTCAGCGTGTTCAGCTGCTCCATGACGCCGACGGCTTCCGCGCACAGCGCCGCGGCGCCGGCGTCGAGCGTCGCACGCAGCGCCTTCGTCACGTCGGCGTCGCCGCCGACGCGGGAATCGGCCGCGACCTTCACGCCCGCGAGGGTGACGTCCGCCCCGCGCAGACCGTCGATGGTCCGGTAGTCGCGCACCGTCACGCCGGGCGTCTTCCGGTCGACGAGGAACGCCGCGTGGCCGCCGCCGACCGCGGCGACGACGACCAGCGTGTCCGCCTGGCCGCCGTGAAGCACGACGCGCTTCTTGCCATCGAGCGTCCAGCCCTTGCCGTCGCCCGCGACCTTGACCGCTGCGCCTTCCGCGTCGCGAAGTGCGAGCGCGAGGACGCGCTTTCCTTCGGCCACGCCGGGAAGAACCGAGGCCTTCTGCTCCGCCGTGCCCGCGCGGGCGATGAGGCCGGCGCCGAGGATCGCGGTCGCGAGATAGGGCTCGGTGAGGAGCCCCGCGCCGAGCGCCTTCATCACCGGGAGCATGTCGGCGGCACCGCCGCCGAAACCGCCGTGATCGGCGGGGAGCGGCAGGGCGACGATGCCCATTTCCGCGAGCTGCGCCCACGCGTCGCGGCCGAAGCCTTCGGGCGATTTCTGGATGGCGCGGCGCTTCTCGAACGTGTAGTCGCGCTCGAAGAAGCGGGCGAGCGAGTCGGCGAGCAGTTGCTGCTCTTCGGTAAGCGAGAAATTCATGGGATTCGTCCTGAGCGTTTCAGAGCCCGAGCACCATCTGGGCGATGATGTTCCGCTGGATCTCGTTGGATCCGCCGTAGATCGTGACCTTGCGGTAGTTGAAATACCGCGCGGCCATCGGCGCCGCATACTCCGGGCCCGGCGCGTGGTCGGCGCCCTCGAGCGTGTTCCACTCCGGATCGAACGGAAGCGCGTAGTCGCCCATGGCGTCCATCAGGAGCTCGGTGATCGCCTGCTGGATCTCGGTGCCCTTGATCTTGAGGATCGACGCCTCCGGGCCGGGCGCCTTGCCGCGGTTCGCGAGCACGCGCATGACGGTCATCTCGAGCGCCATAAGTTCGAGCTCGACATCGGCGATCCGCGACGCGAACAGCGGATCTTCGCTGAGCGGCTTGCCGTTCCTCTGCTGCTTCTTCGCGATCTCCTTGAGCGTGGCGAGCTCGCGCTTGGACGCGCCGACGCCCGCGATGCCGGTGCGCTCGTGACCGAGGAGGTACTTCGCGTAGGTCCAGCCCTTGCCCTCCTCGCCGACGAGGTTCTGCGCCGGCACCCTCACGTTGTCGAAGAAGACCTCGTTCACTTCGTGCTCTTCGTCGAGCGTGAAGATCGGGCGCACGGTGATGCCGGGTGCGTGCATGTCCATCAGGAGGAAGCTGATGCCCTCCTGCTTGCGCACCTCGGTGTTCGTGCGCACCAGGCAGAAGATCATGTCGGCATGCTGGCCGAGCGTCGTCCAGGTCTTCTGGCCGTTCACGACGTAATGGTCGCCGTCGCGCACCGCCCGCGTCTTGAGCGACGCGAGATCCGAGCCCGAGCCGGGCTCGGAATAGCCCTGGCACCACCAGTCCTTGTTCTCGCGGATGCGCGTGAGGTAGTGGTCCTGCTGCCATTTCGACCCGAAGGCCATGATGACCGGGGCCACCATGTTGAGACCGAACGGCACGAGACGCGGCGCGCCGAGCGCAGCCGTCTCCTCGTCGAAGACGTGGATCTCGACCGGCGACCAGCCGAGCCCGCCGAACTGCTTGGGCCAGTGCCCGGTGAGCCAGCCCTTCCTGGCGAGGATGTCCTGCCAGCGCACCATGTCGTCCTTCTCGAGGCGACGGTGCTCGAGCACCTTGCGCTGGATGTCCTTGGGGAGGTTCGCGGCGGTGAACTTGCGCACCTCGTCGCGGAACGCGAGCTCGTCCGCGGTGTAGTTCAGATCCATGGGTCTCCTTCGGGGGCGAGTCGGGCGCCGGGAGCGGCGCCGTGGGAAAGTTCACCATGGTAGCCTCTCCCTCTCGCGGCAGGCAACGTGCCGCGGACAACTTAGAAGACATCCTCAGGAGAGCGGAAATCGCCATGAAGGCA
>JALOSW010000165.1 GCA_025458245.1 Burkholderiales bacterium | reverse complement strand
TCAGGCGGCGCGCGGCGCCGCGAGCAGGCCGTCCCTGCGCAGCATCTCCTTGATGCCGCGCACGGCCTGCCGGATGCGGTTTTCGTTCTCGATGAGCGCGAAACGCACGTGGGTGTCGCCGTACTCGCCGAAGCCCACGCCGGGCGACGCCGCAACCTTGGCGTCGTTGAGGAGCTTCTTGGCGAATTCGAGCGATCCCATGGCGCGATAGGCCTCGGGGATCTCGGCCCAGATGTACATCGACGCCTTCGGGTTGTCGACCATCCAGCCCGCCTCGCGCAGGCCCTTCACCATGACGTCGCGGCGCCGCTGATAGCTCATGCGGATCTCTTCCACGCACTCCTGCGGCCCTTCGAGCGCGACGATCGACGCGACCTGCACCGGCGTGAACGTGCCGTAGTCGTGGTAGCTCTTGATCCGCGCGAGCGCCGCGACCAGGTCGGCGTTGCCGACCATGAAGCCGATGCGCCAGCCCGCCATGTTGTAGCTCTTCGACATGGTGAAAAACTCGACCGCCACGTCGCGCGCGCCCGGCACCTGCATGATCGACGGCGCCTTGTAGTCGTCGAACACGATGTCGGCGTAGGCGAGGTCGTGCACGACCAGGATGTCGTGCTCCTTCGCGAGCGCCACGATCCGCTCGAAGAAATCGAGCTCGACGCACTGCGTGCTCGGATTCCCGGGGAAGTTGATGATCAGCATCTTCGGCTTCGGGAACGATTCCTTGATGGCGCGCTCCAGTTCGTCGAAGAAGTTCACGTCCGGCGTGTTGCGCACGTGGCGGATGTCGGCGCCCGCGATCACCGGGCCGTAGATGTGTATCGGGTAGCTCGGGTTGGGCACGAGCACGATGTCGCCGCGCTCCAGCGTCGCGAGCGCGAGGTGGGCGATGCCTTCCTTCGAGCCGATCGTGACGATCGCCTCGGCGTCGGGATCGAGCTCCACGCCGTAGCGCCGCCCGTACCAGTTGCAGATGGCGCGGCGCAGGCGCGGAATGCCCTTCGAAACGGAGTAGCCGTGCGTGTCGGGGCGCTGCACCGACTCGACCAGCTTGTCGACGATGTGCTTCGGCGTCGGCCCGTCGGGGTTGCCCATCGACAGATCGATGATGTCTTCGCCGCGGCGGCGCGCCGCCATCTTGAGCTCGGCCGTGATGTTGAACACGTACGGCGGCAGGCGCTTGATGCGGGGAAAGTCCTTCATGGCAGGGGCGGTGTCTTTCGTGGGCGGCACGCGCCCGCCGCGGGCGAACCCGGAAGCCGGCGGTACGGCGAAGCCAAAAAGGTATAATGCTAACGAAGCTAAGCCCTCACCGCAATTATGAATTTCGCCTCGACCGGGTCCCGGAAGCGGCATGCCCGCCGGGGCCCGGCGCCTGCCTTTTTTGCGCCTTGCGCGCGAGTGCCGCGCGACGGGCGGCCGGTTCGGGGCGCCGCATGAAGCTCCACCTGGAAGGCCCCACGACCCAGAACAGGTTCTCGGGTTACGGTCCGGGATACGTCGTGGTCAACGGGACGCGGCACGAGCGCAGCGTCGTCGTGCTGCCGGAGCGCCTGATCGCGGACTGGGCCCCGGCGAGCGTCGACGCGCTCGAGGCCGCCCACCTCGCGCCGCTCGTCGCGCTCGACGTCGAAGTCCTGCTCCTCGGCACGGGCGCCACGTCGCGGTTCCCCAGTCCCGAGGTGCTTAGGCCGCTCGTCGCGGCGCGTATCGGCGTCGAAGTGATGGACGTGCACGCTGCCGCGCGCACCTACAACATCCTGCTCGCCGAGGGCCGGCGCGTCGCCGCCGCCCTCCTGCTCGGCGCCCCGTCCGCATGACCCCCGTCAGCTTCGCGCTCATCCTGCTCGGGGTGCTCCTGAACGCGGCGGCGCAGCTTCTGCTCAAGGCCGGCACGAACGCCGTCGGCCACTTCGAGTTCACCGCGGGCAACGCGCTGCCCGTCGGGATGAAGCTTGCCGGCCAGCCCTCGATCGTGGCGGGCATCGCGTGCTATGTCGTGAGCGTCGTGGTCTGGATCATGGCGCTCTCGCGCGTCGAAGTGAGCATCGCCTACCCGATGCTCTCGATCGGCTATGTCGTGAACGCGATCGCGGCCTGGTATCTCTTCGGCGAGGCCGTGACGCCGATGCGGCTCGTCGGGATCGGCATCATCATCCTCGGCGTGTTCATCGTGGCGCGCAGCTGATGGCCGGCGAGTTCCTCCCCTTCACGCGTCCGTCCATCGACGAGGAGACCATCGCCGGCGTTGCGGAGGTGCTGCGCTCGGGATGGATCACGTCGGGTCCCCAGGTGAAAGCGTTCGAAGCGGCGCTTGCGGCGCATTGCCGCGGCCGGCCCGTCCGCACGCTCAACTCCGGAACGGCGGCGCTCGAGCTGGCGCTGCGCATCGCGGGAATCGGCCCCGGCGACGAGGTGATCACCTCTCCGCTCACCTGGGTCGCCACGAGCAACGTCGTGCTCACGGTCGGCGCGCGGCCCGTGTTCGTCGACGTCGATCCGGTCACGCGCAACCTCGACCTCGACGGCGTCGAAGCGGCGATCACGCCGCGCACGAAAGCCGTCATTCCGGTGGATCTTGCGGGCCTGCCGGTGGACCGCGACCGGATCTACGAGATCGCGCGGCGGCGCGGCCTGCGGGTGGTCGAAGACGCGGCGCAGTCGTTCGGGGCCAACTGGCGCGGAACGCCGATCGGGGCGGCAGGCGACCTGGTCGCGTTCAGCTTCCACGCGAACAAGAACATCACGACGACCGAGGGCGGCGCGCTCGTCCTGAACGACGCCGCCGAAGCGCGCCTGTGCGAGAAGCTCCGGCTGCAGGGCGTGACCCGGTCCGGCGAGGACGGCATGGACGTCGACGTCCTCGGCTACAAGTTCAATCTCACCGATGTCGCGGCCCGCATCGGGCTGGGTCAGCTCACCCAGCTCGAAGCGTTCACCGCCGGGCGCCGCGAACTCGCGCGCCGCTACTTCGAGCGCTTCGACACGACGCTCGGCTGCGAACTGCCGGTGGCCGATTTCGCGCAGTCCAACTGGCACATGTTCCAGGTGACCCTGCCGCTCCCGCGTCTCGCGTTCGACCGCGCGGGGTTCATCCGCCAGATGCGCGAGCGCGGCGTCGGCGTCGGCGTTCACTATCCGGCGGTACACCTTTTCGGCCTCTACCGCGTTATGGGCTGGCGGGAAGGCGACTTCCCGCACGCGGAGCGGATCGGGCGCAGCATCGTGACCCTGCCGCTCTTCCCCGCCATGACGGTCGCGGACGTCGACCGGGTGTGCGCAGCGGTGTCCGAGGTCATTCGCGGAGGGCTGTCGTGACGGCCAAACCCCACGTGTCGATCGTCATTCCCGTCTACAACGAGGAGGCGGGGCTCGACGCGCTCTTCGCGCGCCTCTACCCGGCCCTCGACGCGCTCGGCCGTTCCTACGAGATCGTGTTCGTCAACGACGGCAGCGCGGACCGCTCGGCCGCGATCCTGCGCGAGCAGTTCGAGCGCCGGCCCGACGTGACGCGCGTGGTGCTCTTCAACGGCAACTACGGCCAGCATCTCGCGATCATGGCCGGCTTCGCCCACAGCCGCGGCGACCGTGTCGTGACGCTCGACGCGGACCTGCAGAACCCGCCCGAGGAGATCGGCCGTCTGCTCGCGAAAATGGACGAAGGCTACGACTACGTCGGCACGATCCGGCGCAAGCGCCAGGACGTCGCGTGGCGCCGCTACGCCTCGCGGGCGATGAACCGGCTGCGCGAGCGCATCACCCGCATCCGCATGACCGACCAGGGATGCATGCTGCGCGCCTACAGCCGCGGCGTCGTCGACACCATCAACAGCTGCCGCGAGATCAACACCTATGTCCCGGCGCTCGCCTACAGCTTCTCGCGCAACCCCACCGAGATCGAAGTCGCGCACGAGGAACGCGCCGCCGGCGAGACGAAATACTCCCTATACAAGCTCATCCGCCTCAACTTCGACCTGGTCACCGGCTTCTCGGTCGTCCCGCTGCAGATGTTCTCCATGGCGGGCATGGTCATTTCGGTCGCCTCGCTGGCGTTCGTGATCTTCCTTGCCGTGCGCCGGCTGATCGTCGGGCCGGAAGCCGAGGGGCTGTTCACCCTCTTCGGCATCGCGTTCTTCCTGATCGGCGCCGCGCTGTTCGGCATCGGGCTCCTCGGCGAGTACGTCGGCCGCATCTATCAAGAGGTGCGCGGACGTCCGCGCTACCTCATCCAGGCCGTGCTCGAGCGGCCGGCGCCGGGTCCAGTCTCGGTGGTGCCGCGCGAAGCAGCGGGGCGCGACGACGCGCCGCGCAACGCGGCATGACGCGCGCGATCGTCTTCGCCTACCACAACGTGGGCGTGCGCTGCCTCGCCGTGCTGCGCGCGCATGGCGTGGACGTGCCGCTGGTCGTGACGCACGAAGACAACCCGGGTGAGACCATCTGGTTCGACAGCGTCGCCGCGCTCGCCCGGCTCCACGGAATCGACACGGCGACGCCGGCCGACCCGAACGAGGCGGCGTTCGTCGCGCGCCTCGCCGCGCTGCGCGCGGACTATCTCTTCTCCTTCTACTACCGCCAGATGCTCTCGCCCGCGCTGCTCGCCGTCGCCGCACGCGGCGCGTTCAACATGCACGGTTCCCTGCTGCCCAAGTATCGCGGCCGGGTTCCGGTCAACTGGGCGGTGCTGCACGGCGAGCGCGAGACCGGCGCGACGCTTCACGAGATGGTGGCCAAACCGGACGCCGGGCGCATCGTCGATCAACAGGCCGTGCCGATCCTGCCGAACGACACCGCGCACGAGGTCTTCGGGAAGGTGACCGTGGCCGCAGAGATGGTCCTCGACCGGAGCATGCCGAGCCTGCTGGCCGGAACCGCGACGCTGCGGGATCAGGATCTCTCGCGCGGCGGCTATTTCGGCGGCCGCAAACCGGCCGACGGGCGCATCGACCGGACGCGCGACGCGTGGTCGGTGCACAACCTCGTTCGCGCCGTGGCGCCGCCCTATCCCGGCGCATTCGCGTCGCTGAACGGAGCGCAGTTGCGCCTCCTCCGCACGTTCTGGACCGGCGAGCGCGTCCTGCCGGGCGCGCCCGCCGCACTGCTCGTCGCGGACGACGCCCTGCGTCTTCGCTGCGCGGACGGCGGCGTGCTGCGCGTGCTCGAGGCCGAGTTCGACGGCGCGCCGCTCGACGCCTCGGGCTTCGCGCGCCGCTTCGGTCCCGGCCCGATTGCGCTCGACTGACCGTCCCCCTGCCCTTCGAAAGCTCATCGACCTCATGAAACGAATCCTCATCCTCGGCGTCAACGGCTTCATCGGCCATCACCTGTCCAAGCGCATCGTCCGCGACACGGACTGGGAGGTGTACGGCATGGACATGGCGACCGACCGGATCGCCGACCTCCTCCCGGAGAAACGCTTTCACTTCTTCGAAGGCGACATCACGATCAACAAGGAGTGGATCGAGTACCACGTGCGCAAGTGCGACACGGTGCTGCCGCTCGTCGCGATCGCGACGCCGGCGACCTACGTGAAGGAGCCGCTGCGCGTCTTCGAGCTCGACTTCGAGGCGAACCTGCCGATCGTGCGCTCGTGCGTGAAGCATGGGAAGCGGCTC
>JALOSW010000164.1 GCA_025458245.1 Burkholderiales bacterium | reverse complement strand
TCATCGTGGAGTTCCAGGCCATGTTGGCCATGAACAGCACCAGCGTGTCGATCGCGTACGGGTCGTGGTTCGCCGCGTTCGTGATCGTCATGTGCATCATGCCGTGCGCCGAGAGCGGCGCCTCCCACGAGTAGGCCTTGTCGATGCGGATCGGATTGCCGTCGCGGTCGATCGCGAGGTCCTCGGGCTTCGTCGGGAAGCCGAGCGGCGGCTTGGTGAGCGGCGTGTCCGGCGCGTCGATGACCTCGAGGTTGTTCTCGGGGAGCTGCGCCGGCGGAATCGGCCGCGGATACGGAGCGCGCGCGCGGAAATTGCCGGGTGCGTCGAGCGCGCCGAGCAGCATCTGGATGAGGTGCAGCGCTCGGCACGCGTGGAATCCATTGGAGTGCGCCGAGATGCCGCGCATCGCGTACATCGACACCGGCCGACCGACAACCTTGTCGTGCTTGCGTCCGTAGACGTCGGTCCACTCGATCGGAAGCTCGATCGTCTCCTTGAAGGCGACATGCGCCATCTCGAGCGCCATGCGCTCGATGGTCGCCGCCGGCACGCCGGTCACCTTCGACGCGTTCTCCGGCGCATAGTCCGGATCGAGATAGCGCTCGGCCATCAACTGCAGCACGGTCTTGACGCGACGCCCATCCGGCGCGGTGAAGTCCGCGAAGAGCGTCGGCGCGACCTCGGGCGCGAGCCCGCTCACGAGCGAATCGGAAGTCTTGTCGCGCACCAGCGGGTTGCCGCTCGGGTCGCGCAGGAAAAGCCCGTCCTGCGCGGTGCCCGGCGCCTGGATCACGAGCCAGGGCGCGTTGGTGTAGCGGACGAGGAACTCCCAGTCGACGAGCTGCCGCGAAAGCAGCACGTGCACGATGGACAGCGCGAGCATGCCGTCCGTGCCGGGCCGGATCGGCACCCACTCGTCGGCGATCGCGGAGTAGCCCGTGCGCACCGGGTTCACGGAGACGAACTTGCCGCCGTGGCGCTTGAGCTTCTCCAGCCCGATCTTGATCGGATTGGACGAATGATCCTCCGCGACGCCCCAGAGGATGAAGTACTTCGCGTGATCCCAGTCGGGCGCGCCGAACTCCCAGAACGAGAAGCCGATCGAGTAGAGGCCGGCCGCCGCCATGTTCACCGAGCAGAACCCGCCGTGCGCGGCCCAGTTGGGCGTGCCGAACTGCTGCGCCCAGAGGCCGGTGAGCGCCTGCATCTGGTCGCGGCCGGTGAAGAAAGCTAGCTTGCGCGGCTCGGTCGAGCGGATCTTCGCAAGCCGGTCGGTGAGGATGTCGAGCGCGCGCTCCCAGGAGATCGCCTCGAACTCGCCGGAGCCGCGCTCCGCCCCGGCCTTGCGCAGCAGCGGCTGGCGCAGCTTGGCGCGCGAGTACTGCTTCATGATGCCGGCAGAGCCCTTGGCGCAGAGCACGCCCTGGTTGACGGGGTGATTGCGATTGCCCTGGATGAACCGGACCTTGCCGTCCTGGAGCGTCACCTTGATGCCGCAACGGCACGCGCACATGTAGCACGTCGTGTACCGGATCTCCTGGCGCGCGTGGTCGTCGAAGCGGATCTCGGTCGTCATCGGGGGGGCTGGAGCCTGGAAGGGAGCGCGCGTATTCTCGATACCGTCGGGAGCATCGGCAAGGCAGCCGTTTCGATCTGCCGATAAGACTCGCTAATTCATTGGCCGACCGGGGTTTTTTGCCCTAACCTTGGCGCCGCCGCACCGCGGCGCCGGCCCGACGACGAGGGGGAATCGCATGACCAAGGAAGACTTCAAACCCGACACCCGCTACACGCTGACCTGGCGCGATGAGAGCGGGCGCGCGAAGCCGCTCAACCTATACGTCTACCGTGTGTACGACAAGTTCATGGTCGCGCGGGAGACGAGCGGCGGAGGGCTGCTGCGCCGTATCGGCTACGAAAACGTCGAACGCATCGTCCACGAGCACGCGGTTGCGCCCGCGGAGCGGTTCTTCATCCCGGGCGCCGTGCTCGACGAGAAGACCTGGCGCGACCGCGCCGAGATGCAGCTCTACTCGAGCGCCCCCGGGCGCGGCAAGTGACCCGGCCCGCGGCCGACGCTTACGCGAGCGACTGGCTCGCGCTCGTCGCGACGCTGCCGGTCGACGACATCCCCGCACGGATGCGGTCGCTGCGCGCGATCGAGGCGCTCGGCGCGGGCATCGTCCGCGACGGCGTCTACCTCCTGCCCGAAAGCGCGCCGCATCGCCAGGCGTTCGCGCGCATCGCCGACGATATCCAGCGTTCGGGCGGACAGGCGCACCTCCTGGTGGGCCGCCCCGTCGATACGGCCGGGACCGTCGAGCTCGCCGCGCTGTTCGACCGTGCGCCGCGCTATGCGGAGCTCATCAAGACGGTCGAGTCGCTGCGTGCGGGGTACGGGGTCGCGGAGCCGGCGGCGATCGCCGGGGTGCTCGCGAAGCAGCGACGCGATCTCGCTGCCACCATCGAGATCGATTTCTTCGGCTCGCCGCTGCGCAAGGAGGCCGAACGCGTGCTCGCCAAGGCCGAGTCGATCGTGAGGAAGCTCGTGGGCACGCCTTCGGACGGCGGCCTCACCTCGCCCGATCCCGAAGCGCGCAGCCAGTACTTCCGGCGCGTCTGGGCGACGCGCGGTCCGGCGAGCGCGGACCGTGCGGCGGCAGCGTGGCTGATACGGCGCTTCATCGATCCGGAGGCGCGGTTCGCACTGCTCGGGGCCGGGGACCAGGTCGCTGAGGACGCGCTTGCCTTCGGCTACCCCGGCGCGACGTTCGCCCGCTCCGACGGCCGCGGCGCGTTCGACACGCTGCTCGTGCACTTCGACTACAGCGGCAACCCGGGCCTCGCCAAGATCGCGCAGCTCGTCCGGTCGCTCGAGAGCGGCGGCGAGCAGCCGCCCGAGGCGGCGAGCGTGAGCGCTCTGCTCAAGAACGCCCTGCACCGCGCACGCGGCGACGCCGAGGCGCTCGCCGAGAGCGAGAAGACCTTCGACATGCTCTACGAGGCCTACTTCGCGAAGCGCGGCTAACGCGAGCCGCGGATCGCCATCGGATCGGTTGCCCGGCGCGCGTCAGAGGCGGCGCCATCGCCGTGGCAGCGCCCTCGAGCATCCGCCGCTTTGGGGGACACACGGCCGCGCGCGGGGCAGCCGGTACTCGCGCCCTACTTGCCGAGCTCTTTCTTCTCTTCGGCCTGACGTCCGCGCAGGTCGCGCAGGCGAGCATCGACCGCGGAGAGCGTGTAGAAATCGGCGTCTCCTGCGTTTCGCGCGAGTTGCAGCTGCTCGATCGCGGCAGGCAGACTGCCCTGCAGAAGATAGAACTCGGCGAGCGCGCGGTGCTGCGCCGTCCGTCTGCCAAGCGCGCCGTAGGTCTTGGCCATCAGCTCGTGCACCCGCGGCTCGAGCGGGTAGGCCTTCGCCAGCCGGTCCGCAGCATCGAGGGCCTCCGGGTAGCGTCCGAGCGCCTGCAGCGTCTCGACGTAGTTGTAGCCGAGCGCGAGGTTGGCCGGAAACTCCTTCATCGCCGCCTCGAGCAGCACGCGCGCCGCCTCGGGATCGCCCGACTCCCGCTTGATCGACGCGGCGAGGTTCTCGATCATCGGGTGATGCGCGCCGGTCTTGCGGAGTGCCGTCATCTCCGCGTCGGCTTGCGCGTAGCTCTTCGCTCGCAGCAGCGCGCGTGCGTAGCCGTAGCGCGCAGCGACCTCGTCCGCGAAGCGCCGCTCCTTGACGACCCCTTCGAACGTCGTGACCGCCTGCTGCGGCGTACCGGCTTCGGCCAGGAGCTTGGCGCGCACCAGGCGGAATTCGATCGAGTCGGGAGTCTGGCGATACGGCTCGTTCGCGCTGCGTCCCTGCATGTCGGCGATCCGCTCGCTCGTGAGCGGGTGCGTGCGCAGGTAGGCCGGAGCATTGTTCTCGTAAAGGCGCGTCGATTTCTGCAGGCGCTCGAAGAAGCTCGGCATGCCGGACACGTCGAAACCCGCGGCTTGCAGGGTTTGGAAGCCGATGCGGTCCGCCTCGCGCTCGAAGTCGCGGCTGTAGTTCAGGAACGCCTGCACCTGCGCCGCCTGGGAGCCCACGATCGCTGCCTGGGTCATGCCCGGATTCGACCGCGCCGCCAGGATGCCGACCGCGAGCGCGAGCAGCATCAGCGGCTGGAGCTGCTGCTGCGCGGCCACCTGCCGCGCCATGTGGCGCTGCGTCACGTGCGCAATCTCGTGGCCGAGCACCGAGGCGAGTTCGGATTCGGTCTGCGCGGTCGTGATGAGGCCCGTGTGCACGCCGATCACCCCGCCGGGAATCGCGAACGCGTTCACCGTCGGGTCGCGCAACGCGAAGAAGATGAAGTTCTGCCGCGGGTCTGGGCCCGCAGCCGCGAGCCGCTGCCCGATCGCGTTGAGGTAGGAATTCACCTCGGGGTCGTCGAGATAGGAGGCGTCGCGGCGCAACTCGGTGATCGCCATCTCGCCGATGCGCCGCTCCATCTGCGGCGACAGCGCGGTGGCGGACGAGTCGCCGAGCTCGGGCAGCGGCTGCCCGGCGACGGGCGTCGCGGCCAGCACGCACGCGAGCGCGAGCGCGGTGAGTTTTCGCATCTATCTATGATACTTCCGCGCCGGGAGGGTTCCCCTGCCTGCGGGTCCGCGGCGCCCCGGGGTGCGGCATAATCGCGGCCTTCTGCGGAGGTTGACTCGCATGTCGCAGCAGTTCACGCACTTCGACGGCGACGGCCGCGCGCACATGGTCGACGTGGGCGACAAGGCCGAGACGCACCGGGTGGCGCGCGCCGCCGGAACGATCACGATGCGCCCGGAGACGTTCGCGATGATCCGCTCGGGGGACGCGAAGAAGGGCGACGTGCTCGGCGTGGCACGTATCGCCGCGATCCAGGCCGCAAAGCGGACCGCGGATCTCATCCCGCTTTGTCATCCGCTGGCCCTCACCCGCGTGGCCGCGGACTTCGCGCCCGATGCGGCACGCAACGCGATCACGCTGACCGTCACCGTCGAAACCCTGGGGCGAACGGGCGTTGAGATGGAAGCGCTGACGGCCGTTTCGGTCGGGCTCCTCACGGTCTACGACATGTGCAAAGCCATGGACCGCGGCATGCGCATCGACGGCGTGATGCTGCTCGAAAAGGCGGGGGGCAAGTCGGGGCGCTTCGTGCGCGACGACGGTCCGGCGCCGGCGAACGCCTCAGATTAGCCGCTCTTATTCCCGCATCAGCGAAACGCCGCAACAGACCCTTGATTCAACGAAGGTCTTTTCAGTACTCTTGCCCATCTTTCGCAAGCGGGCGGCGCCATAAGACCTGCCGAAAGCCACCTCTCGAGGAGACTCTCCATGGATACGAAGCGTAGGTCCGTCTTGCGTGGCGCCGGCGCCGCCGGTGCGATCGTCGCGGCCGCGGCTGCCGGGCTTGTGAAGCCCGTCACGTCGTTCGCCGCGCCCCTGAACAAGGCGGCAGCGGACGCAAAGAACACCGCAGACGCCATGAAGGCGCTCGGCGTATCGGGCGCGGCCGAGTCGAAGGACATCGTGATCAAGGCCCCGGACATCGCCGAGAACGGCGCGGTGGTGCCGATCGAGATCGAAAGCAAGATCCCGAACACGGAGTCGATCGCC
>JALOSW010000042.1 GCA_025458245.1 Burkholderiales bacterium | reverse complement strand
CATCGTCTTGCCCTCGTAGGGCGTGGTGTCCTTGACGGGGCGCAGGTCGACGAGCGAGCCGGGCAGGAACGCGCGGATGCCGCTGATCATGACGGTGAGACCGCCCTTCACCTTCCCGGTGATGGCGCCGCTCACCTTCTCGCCGGTCTCCATCGCCTTCTCGAGGTTGAGCCACGCGGCGAGGCGGCGCGCGCGGTCGCGCGAAAGGCGCGTCTCGCCGTAGCCGTCCTCGAGCGCCTCGATGGCGACCGAGACGAAATCGCCGGGCTGCACTTCGAGCTCGCCGCGGTCGCCGCGGAACTCGTCGAGCGGAATGAAGCTCTCCGACTTGAGGCCCGCGTTGACGACGACGAAGTTCTGGTCGACACGGACCACTTCCGCAGTGATCACCTCGCCGATGCGCATTTCCTTGCGCGTGAGACTTTCCTCGAACAGTTGGGCGAAGCTCTCGACGGGCGCCGCTGCGGCAGAAACGTTGGACATGCTGGTTTACCTGTGGTGGCCCGCTGCGGGCGCCGCGATGCGCGGTCTGAGGAGTATTGCCTGCAGGCGGGGTTGGTTGCTGAACGGCTGGCGCGCCCGGCGCGCCGCCACCTCTCTCATGCCGCCTCGCGATACCACGCCACCACTGTCGCGACCGCCTCGGCAACGGTGATCCCCGTGGTGTCGAGGAGCCGCGCGTCGGGGCATCGGACGAGGGGTGCAACGGGGCGGGATGCGTCCCGGGCGTCGCGCTCGCGAAGGTCAAGCAAAAGAGCGTCGATGTTAGCAGGGATTCCTTTGTCGATCAACTGCTTATACCGGCGCTCGGCGCGTACCTCGGCGCCCGCGGTCAAGAACACCTTGAGACCGGCGTCCGGGAACACCACCGAGCCCATGTCGCGGCCGTCCGCCACGAGCCCGGGCGGCTGCCGGAACGCCCGCTGGCGCGCAAGGAGCGCCGTTCGCACCGCCGGAAACGCTGCGACCTTCGACGCCGCGGCCGAACAGGCCTCGGTGCGCAGGTCGTCCGTCACGACGACCCCGCCGAGCAGAGTCTCGCCGTTCCGGAACGAGGCCGGAAGCGATTCCGCCAGGGCCGCGACCGCGCGTTCCGCGTCGAGCGGCGTCCCGGCCCGCATCGCGGCCAGCGCCACGAGACGGTAGAGCGCACCGCTGTCGAGATAGTGGAAGCCGAGCGCCGCGGCCACGCCTTGCGCGACCGTCCCTTTGCCCGAAGCCGACGGGCCGTCGATCGCGATCACCGGGGCGAGCGACTGGGAGCGCGAGGCAGCCATAGCGCGCGCCGATCAGACCGATTGGAACAAGCAAACCCGGCGAGCCCGGCCCGCCGGTAGGATGTGGACGTCCTGAAACCAAGAGGAATCTCCGCGATGGCCAAGACGCTTTCCTTCGGCGCGGTGCACATGAGCGTCGCCTTCGGCGTGGGCTACGCGATGACCGGAAGCGCCGCCGTCGGCGGCGCGCTCGCGCTCGTCGAACCGCTTGTCAATACTGTCGCGTATTTCTTCCACGAGAAGGTGTGGGAGCGCGCGCGCCCGAGCAGCGGGAGCCGCTTGCGCGCGGACGCGGCAGCGAGCACCTGATCCGGCCGCTGCCCAAAGCCTACGCACGGGCGATTCCGCGCAGCACATCGAAGTACTCCGGGAACGTCTTCCCGACACAGGCGGGGTCGTTGATGCGCACCGGCACGCCGCCGAGCGCGACGAGCGAGAAGCACATCGCCATGCGATGGTCGTCATAGGTGTCGATGCTCGCGCCCGACGTGAGTTTCCCTCCCGGTGGCGGCGTGATTCGCAGGCAGTCCGCACCCTCCTCCACACTCGCACCGACTTTGCGGAGCTCGGTCGCCATGGCGGCGAGCCGGTCGGTCTCCTTGACGCGCCAGCTCGCGACGTTTCGGATCGTCGTCGGCCCGTCTGCGAACAGCGCGAGCACCGCCGCCGTCATCGCGGCATCGGGGATATGGTTCAGGTCGGCGTCGAGCGCGCGAAGCGGCGCGCGCCCGCGCGATTCGATCCAGTCGTCGCCGAGCGCCACGCTCGCCCCCATCCGCTCCAGCACCTCGACGAACCGCAGGTCGCCCTGGATGCTTCTCCGCCCCACACCCGCCACGCGAACGGGCCCGCCGCCGACCGCGCCCGCAGCGAGAAAATAGGACGCCGAGGACGCATCGCCTTCCACGTGGATCGTTCCCGGGCTGGCGTAGGTCGCGCCGCCCGGGAGGACGAATCGCGACCAGCCCTCGCGGGCCACCTCGACGCCGAAGCGGGCCATGAGGTTGAGCGTGATCTCGACGTAGGGCTTCGAGATCAGGTCGCCCACCACGTCGATTGTCACGGCGCGCCCGAGGAGCGGCAACGCCATCAGCAGCGCGGTGAGGAACTGGCTCGACACGTTCCCGCGTACGGCGATCCGGTCCGCGCCGGTCTCGCGTGCCGGATTGATCTCGAGCGGCGGGAACCCCGCGGCGCCGAGATACCGGATGTCGGCACCGAGCGGGCGCAGCCCGTCGACCAGATCGCCGATCGGCCGCTCGTGCATGCGCGGCACGCCCGATAGCCGGTAGTGCCCGTTCGACAACGCGAGCACGGCCGCGAGCGGCCGGAACGCGGTGCCGGCGTTGCCGAGAAAGAGATCCGCCTCCTTGACGGGCACGGTTCCGCCCGCTCCTGCAACCCGATAGTCGCGTGCGCCGCCCGCACGCTCGACGCCGATGCCGAGCGTTCGCAGCGCGTCGAGCATGCGCGCGGTGTCGTCCGACTCGAGCAGCCCGCGAACCTCCGTGATGCCCCGTGCGAGCGCGGCGAGCAGCAGCGTGCGGTTCGAAATGCTCTTGGAGCCCGGAAGCGCCACGGTTCCGGCGACCCCGGCGATCGGCGCGAGATCGAGATACGCGGGGCGCGTCTCGCTGTCGCTCACTTGCGCTCCCCGGACTCGATGCGCGCGAGCCATGCGTTCCGGGCGGCGCGCGCCTCGGCGAACGTGCGCTCGATGGCCTCGGCGTCTCCGGCCGCGAGCAGCCGCTGCAGCCGATCGAGCTCGGACCGATAGCGGGCAAGCGCCTCGCCGACGCATTCGCGGTTCGCGAGACAGATGTCGCGCCACATTTCCGGGTGGCTCGACGCGATACGGGTGAAGTCGCGGAACCCGCCCGCCGCATAGTCGAAGAGCGTCGCCGCATTCGGCTGTTCGGCGAGCTCGTGCACCAGCGCGAACGCGAGAAGATGCGGCAGGTGGCTCACGGCCGCGAACACGGCGTCGTGCTCCTCGGCCGGCATCTCCCGCACGTCGGCGCCGCAGGCACGCCATGCGCCGGCAACCCGCGCGACGGCGCGCGCATCGGTCACCGCGAGCGGCGTGAGCACCGTCTTGCGGCCGCGGAAGAGATCGGCCCGCGCCGCGTCGGCGCCGCTCGACTCCGCCCCGGCGATCGGGTGCCCGGGAACGAACCGCGGGAACGCCCCTTTCAGCACGGCGCGCGCCGCGTCGATGACGTCCCGCTTGGTGCTTCCCGCGTCGGTCACGACCGCGTCCGCACGAAGATGGGGCGCAATCCGCTCGAGCACCGCGACCGTCTGGCCGACCGGCATCGCGAGCATCACGAGATCGGCGTGAGCGAGCGCGTGTGCCGGGTCGTCAGCGGCCTCGTCGATGACGCCGAGCGCGGCCGCGCGCTCGAGGCTCGCGCGCGTGCGGCCGAGGCCCACGACCCGCCGCACCGCGCCCGCCTGCTTGAGCGCGAGCGCGAAGGAGCCGCCGATCAGGCCGACGCCGGCGACGACGAGCGTGTCGATGTTCGGCTCTACCGGCATGACGCCAGGCTCGTGCTCGCAGGGACGCGGGTCATTGAGGCGTCTCGCCGAGCGTCCGCTGCGCGGCGTGCGCGGCTCAGAACTCGAGCGCTTTCGCGAGCGCCACGAGGAAGCGCTCGTTCTCTTCGGGCAGCCCCACGGTCACGCGGAGATGATCGGGCATCGCATAGCCCGCCACCGGACGGACGATGACGCCCTGCCGGAGGAGCGACTGGTAGACGGCGCCCGCGCGCGAATTGCCGCCGCCGCGCGGGATCTCGACACTCACGAAGTTGCCGTGCGACGGAATCCACGCGAGCCCGAGCCGCGCGAAGCCGTCGGTGAGCTGCTTCATGCCGGCGCGGTTCAGCTCGTAACTGCGCGCCATGAACGGCGCGTCGTCGAGCGCGGCGATCGCCGCCGCGAGAGCGAGATTGTTCACGTTGAACGGCTGACGCACGCGATTGAGCAGATCGGCGACCCGCGGGTGGCAGAGCGCGTACCCGACCCGCAGCCCGGCGAGCCCGTAGGCCTTGGAGAACGTGCGGGTGACTACGAGATTCGGATAGCGCGATACCCAGGCCACGGTGTCGGCACGCAACTCGGGCGCGAGATACTCGTTGTAGGCCTCGTCGAGGACGACCGCGACGCTCCCGGGAGCCCGGTCGAGGAAGCGCCGCACCTCGGCTTCCGGAAGAAACGTGCCGGTCGGATTGTTCGGATTGGCGATGAACACGACGTGCGTGTCGGGCCGGATCGCCGCGAGCATGGCGTCCAGATCGTGGCCGAAGTCCCGTGCCGCGACGACGACGCTCGCGGCGCCGCGCGACTGCGTCGCGAGCGGATACACCGCGAAAGCGTGCTGCGAGAACACGCTCGACCGGCCGGGCGCGAGGAATGCCGCCGCCACCATCTCGAGCAGGTCGTTCGAACCGTTGCCGAGGACGACGCTCTCCTGCGCGACGCCGAGCTTCCTGGCGATCGCGGCGACGAGGTCGAACTGATCGGGGTAGCGGGCGAGTTCGGGGAGCGCTGCTTCGATCGCGGCGCGCGCCTTGGGCGAGAGCCCGAGGGGGTTCTCGTTGGAAGCCAGCTTGACGATGTTGCGCTCGTCGAGGCCGAGGTCGCGTGCGAGTTCGGTGATCGGCTTGCCCGGCTGATAGGCCGAGATAGCGCGGACGTACGACGGGGCGCGCTCGCACAGATCGAGCGGCTCGGGCACGGCGGGAGCGGTCTTGACGGTCATTGGACGGCGGCGGGGTAGGAACCGAGGACTTTGAGGAACGGCGCGAGGCCCTGCAACTCGCCGAGCGCCGCGGCCACCGCGGGGTCGCGCTGGTGGCCGAGCAAATCGACGAAGAACATGTACTCCCAGGTGCCGATGCGCGAGGGCCGGGACTCGATGCGCGACATCGACACGCCGTGCTTCGCGAGCGGCGTGAGCAGCGCGTGCACGGCGCCGGGACGGTTCGGGGCGGACATGACGAGCGAGGTGTGATCTGCGCCGGTGGGCGCGCAGTCCTGCCGGCCCAGGACGAGGAAACGGGTCAGGTTGTTGGGCTCGTCCTCGATGTTCGCCGCCAGGATATCGAGTCCGTAGCGCTCGGCCGCGAGCGCAGGACCGATGGCGCACGCGTCCGCCTCCGACGCGGCGAGGCGCGCGGCTTCGGCGTTGCTCGCGACCGGCACGCGCGCGGCGCCCGGCAACGTGCGTGCGAGCCACCCCTGGCACTGCCCGAGCGACTGGGCATGCGAGTACACCCGGCCAACGCCGGCGAGCGAACCGCCCTTGCGCATCGCATTCTGGTGGACACGCAGGACGACCTCGGCGCAGATCCTGAGCGGCGTCGAGAGCATCAGGTCGAGCGTGCGACCGACCGCGCCTTCGGTGGAGTTCTCGACCGGAACCACCGCGTAGTGCGCGGCGCCGGTCTCCGCCTGGCGGAACACCTCGTCGATGGTGCCGCACGCCGCCGACCGGACCGCGTGGCCGAACTGCTTGCGCACGGCCATCTCGCTGAACGTGCCTTCGGGCCCGAGGAACGCGACCGCGAGCGGCTCTTCGAGCGCGCGGCAGGCCGACATGATCTCGGTGAAGATGCGACCGACCGATTCCGCCGGGAGCGGGCCCGGGTTCGCACCGGTCACGCGGCGCAGGACGTCGGCTTCGCGCTCGGGCCGGTACGCGGGGCCATCGCCCTTCAGCTTGCCGATCTCGCGTGCGAGTTCCGCCCGGCGCGCGAGCCGGGCCACGATCTCCGCGTCGAGCGCGTCGATTTCCGTGCGTCGCTTGGCGATCTCGTCGGCCATATGCTCAGGCGGTCTCCGGCGCCGGCAGGTAGCGGACCGCGAGCACGCCGTCGATCCCCCGGATCTTCGCGAGCACCGGCGCGGCGACCGGACTGTCGACGTCCACCAGCGTGTACGCCATTTCGCCGCGCGACTTGTTGAGCATGTTGTGGATATTGAGGCCCGCCCCGCCCACCGCCGCGGAGATCTGCCCGACCATGTTCGGCACGTTCCGGTGCGGCACCGCGACCCGGTAGGGCGCTTCGCGCTGCATCACGACGTTCGGGAAGTTCACCGCGTTCATCACGTGGCCGTGCTCGAGGTAATCGCGCACCTGATCGGCCACCATCACCGCACAGTTGTCCTCCGCCTCGCGCGTCGACGCCCCCAGGTGCGGCAGCGCGATCACGCCGGCCGCGCCGATGAGTCGCGCGCTCGGGAAGTCGGTGACGTACGCCTTGAGCCGGTGCGCCGCGAGCGCCTCCACGACCGCCGCGTCGTCGACGATGCCCTCGCGCGAGAAGTTGAGCAGCACCGCCCCGTGACGCACGTGCGCGAGGCGCGCGGCGTCGACGAGATTGCGTGTGCCCGCCGTCAGCGGAACGTGCAGCGAAATGAAGTGCGCGCTCTTCAGCACCTCGTCGATGGAAGCGGCCTTCTTCACCTGCGAAGGCAGGCTCCAGGCGGCCTCGACGGTGATCTCGGGGTCGTAGCCCAGCACGTTCATGCCGAGCTTGATGCCGGCATCGGCCACGAGCGAGCCGATGCGTCCCAGCCCGATCACGCCGAGCGTGTGGTGCGGCAACTCGACCCCGGCGAACTGCTTCTTGCCGTCCTCGACGGCCTTCCCGATCGTGTCGTCGTCGCCCGCCAGCCCGGCCACGAACGAGAGCGCCGGTGCCAGGTTGCGCGCCGCCATGAGCATCCCGGCGAGGACGAGCTCCTTGACGGCGTTGGCGTTCGCGCCGGGCGCGTTGAACACCGGCACGCCGCGCCCGCTCATCGCCGCCACCGGGATGTTGTTCGTGCCCGCGCCGGCGCGACCGATCGCCTTGACGGAGTCGGCGATCGTCATCGCGTGCATGTCCGCCGAGCGCACCAGGACGGCGTCCGGATGGGCGATCTCCTTGGCGACGTGGTAGCGGTCGGCAGGCAGGCGCTTCAGGCCGACCTGAGAGATCTGATTCAGGACCAGGATGTCGTAGCGCGTCGGCATCGGGTCAGCCCTGCTTCGCCTCGAACTCTTTCATGTACTCGACCAGGAGGCGCACGCCCTCCATCGGCATCGCGTTGTAGATGCTGGCGCGCATGCCGCCGACCGATCGATGCCCCTTCAACTGGATCATGCCGCGCTCCTTGGCGCCCTTCAGGAACGCCTCGTCGAGCGCTTCGTCCCGGAGCGTGAACGGCACGTTCATGATCGAGCGGTCGGCGGCACGTACCGGGCTCCGGTAGAGCGAGGAGCGGTCGAGAAAATCGTACAGGAGCTTCGCCTTGGCGCGGTTCTTCTCGCCCACCGCGGCGAGCCCGCCCTGCCCCTTGAGCCACTTGAACACGAGGCCGGCGATGTAGATCGCGTAGGTGGGCGGCGTGTTCGACATCGACTGCGCGTCGGCATGGACCTTGTAGTCGAGCATCCCGGCCGTGCCTTTGGGCGCGTGGCCGAGCAGGTCGTCGCGCACGATCACGATGGTCAGGCCGGCCGGTCCGATGTTCTTCTGCGCGCCGGCATAGATGAGGCCGTACTTCGCGACGTCGATCGGCTGCGAGAGGATGTTCGAGGACATGTCGGCGACGAGCGGGACGCTGCCGGTGTCGGGCACCCAGTGGAACTCGACGCCGCCGATGGTCTCGTTCGAGCAGATGTGCACGTACGCCGACGCGGGGTCGAGCGTCCAACGCGCCTGCTCGGGGACGTAGGTGAAATTCGCGTCCTCGGCGGAGGCCGCGACGTTCACGTCGGCGAAGCTCTTCGCTTCCTTGATGGCCTTTTTCGACCATTCCCCGGTGTTGACGTAATCGGCCCGCTTCTTCCCGGCGAGGAGGTTCATCGGCACCATCGCAAACTGCAGCGTGGCGCCGCCCTGCAGGAAGAGGACCTTGTAGTTCGCGGGGATGCCCAGGAGATCGCGCAGGTCCGCCTCGGCCGATTCGGCGATCGCGATGAACTCCTTGCCGCGATGGCTCATCTCCATCACGGACATGCCGCTGCCGTGCCAGTCGAGCATCTCGGCCGCGGCCTGCTCGAGCACCGGCTCGGGCAGAACGGCGGGACCAGCGCTGAAGTTGAACACTCTCGTCATGTGCAATCCCAGTTTAGAAACGAATCCGATTCCCCGTCGCGAACGCGCCCGCCGCGGCAACCGTACCCCGTCGCCCGGACGGCGCGAACACCGCGACGCCCTCCGCGCACGGAGCGGGCTGCGTCACTCCGCGGGCTCGCCGCCCGGCACGCTCGCGGCCCCGTTGCCGTTGTCGTCTTCGGCCTCGAGTACCTTGTCGATCCCGGCGAGCTTCGTGCCCTCGTCGAGGCTGATCAGCGTCACGCCCTGCGTCGAACGGCCCATCTCGCGAATCTGGTCGACTTTCGTGCGGATGAGAACGCCCCCGGTCGAGATGAGCATCACCTCGTCGCGATCGTCCACGAGCACCGCGCCGATCAGTTTGCCGTTGCGATCGGTGGTCTGGATCGCGATCATCCCCTGGGTGCCCCGGCCATGCAGCGTGTACTCCGCGATCGGAGTGCGCTTGCCGTAGCCGTTCTCCGTCGCGGTGAGCACCGTGGCGCTCTCGTCGGCGGCGGCGAGCATCGACACCACCCGCTGGTCGTCGCCGAGCCGCATGCCGCGCACCCCGCGCGCGCCCCGCCCCATCGGGCGGACGTCTTCCTCGGCGAAGCGCACCGCCTTGCCGGCGTCCGAGAACAGCATGATGTGATGCGAGCCGTCGGTGATGGTGACGCCGACGAGGTAGTCGCCCTCGTCGAGGTCCAGCGCGATGATGCCCTTCTTCAGGGGACGCGAGAACTCGGTGAGCGGCGTCTTCTTGACCGTGCCGTTGGCGGTGGCGAAGAACACGAAGTGCTGCTCGTCGAACTGCTTGACCGGCAGCACCGCGTTGATCTTCTCGCCCTGCTCGAGCGGGAAGAGGTTCACGATGGGCTTGCCGCGGCTCGTGCGCGTGCCCTGCGGGACCTCGTAAACCTTCAACCAGTACACGCGGCCGCGGCTCGAGAAGCACAGCACGTAGTCGTGCGTGTTCGCGATGAAGAGGCGGTCGATGAAATCGTCTTCCTTGGTCGCCGCCGCCTGCTTGCCGCGGCCGCCGCGGCGCTGCGCCCGGTAGTCGGCGAGCGGCTGCGACTTGATGTAGCCCGCGTGCGAGAACGTCACGACGACGTCCTCGGGCGTGATGAGGTCCTCGATGCCGATCTCTTCGGTGTTGTGGACGATCTCGCTTCGGCGCCCGTCGCCGTACTGGGCGCGCACCGCCTTGAGCTCCTCGGCGATCATCGCCGTGATACGCGCAGGCTTCGCGAGGATGTCCAGGTAGTCGGCGATGCGCTCGAGGAGTTCCTTGTACTCCGCGACGATCTTGTCCTGCTCGAGGCCGGTGAGCCGCTGCAGCTGCATTTCGAGGATGCGCTGCGCCTGCGCGTCGGAGAGCCGGTAGCCGTCGGGCCCGAGCCCGAATTCCGGCCCGAGGTCGGCGGGCTTGGAGAAGTCGGCGGAGGCGCGCGCGAGCATGTCGGCGACGAGCTGCGACCTCCAGGCTTTCGCGAGGAGCTTCTGCTTCGCCTCGGCGGGCGTCTGCGCCGCCTTGATGAGCGCGATGATCTCGTCGACGTTGGAGAGCGCGACCGCGAGGCCTTCCTGGATGTGCGCCTTCTCGCGCGCCTTGCGCAGCTCGTAGACGGTGCGGCGGGTCACGACCTCGCGCCGGTGCGCGAGGAACGCCTCCAGCATCTGCTTGAGGTTCAGCAGCCGCGGCTGGCCGTCCACGAGCGCGACCATGTTGATGCCGAACGTGTCCTGGAGCTGCGTCTGCTTGTAGAGATTGTTCAGCACCACCTCGGGCATCTCGCCGCGCTTCAGCTCGAACACGACACGGATGCCCTGCTTGTCCGACTCGTCGGCGATGTGCGAGATGCCTTCGAGCTTGCCCTCCTTGATGAGCTCGGCGATGCGCTCGAGGAGACTCTTCTTGTTGACCTGGTAGGGAAGCTCGTCGACGATGATCGCGGTGCGGGCGCCCTTGTCGATCTCCTCGAAATGCGTCCGGGCGCGCATCACGACACGCCCCCGGCCCGTGCGGTAGCCCTCGTGCACACCGGCGACGCCGTAGATCAGGCCGCGCGTCGGAAAATCCGGTGCGGGCATGAGCCGGATCAGCGCGTCGATTGCGATCTGCGGGTCCTCAAGCAGCGCCAGGCACGCGTCGACGGTCTCCGGCAGGTTGTGCGGCGGGATGTTGGTCGCCATGCCGACCGCAATGCCCGAGGAGCCGTTGATGAGCAGGTTCGGGATCTTCGTCGGCAACGCGGTAGGCTCGCGCTCCTTGCCGTCGTAGTTCGGGACGAAATCGACCGTTTCCCTGTCGATGTCGGCCAGCATCTCGGAGGTGATCCGCTCGAGCCGGCACTCCGTGTAGCGGTACGCCGCCGCGGAGTCGCCGTCGACAGAGCCGAAGTTGCCCTGGCCGTCGATGAGCGTGTAGCGCATCGAGAAGTCCTGGGCCATGCGCACCAGCGCCTCGTAGGTGGCGGCGTCGCCGTGCGGGTGGTACTTGCCGAGTACGTCGCCGACCACCCGGGCGCACTTGACGTAGGGGCGGTTCCAGACGTTGTTCGCCTCGTGCATCGCGAACAGCACGCGACGGTGCACGGGCTTGAGGCCGTCGCGGACATCGGGAAGCGCGCGCCCGACGATCACGCTCATCGCGTAATCGAGATAGGAGCGGCGCATCTCCTCTTCGAGACTGACGGGAAGCGTTTCCTTGGCGAACTGGTCCATGAGCGGGATCGGGACAGGCGTGCCGCGGGTGACCGAAAGCCACCGGCGCGGGGCGCCTAAAAGCTCTGGATTTTAGCATCGGCAGGGGTGCCGCTCCAGCGGGCGAGGCGATCCCGAACGTGCGTGCGCGAGATCAGTCGCTGCCGCCCGAAAATCGCGTGTAGTATCATCCGCGCGAGCGTGCTCGCGCGCCCAGAAAACCAAGAGCAGCCGCAACCTGCGCGACACGACTTGAGCATCCACACAACAGGGGGAATCCACTTGAACACTCAGCCGCTCAAGCTCTTTCTCGGCCTGTCGGTCGCCGCGGTCGCGACCGTCGCAGCGCCCGTCGCGAATGCGCAGCAGGCCGGCGTGCCTTACGTGATCGATCAGCGTGGCGCGATCGTCAAGGATCCGTACGGGCTCTGCTGGCGCACCGGTTACTGGACACCCGCGCAAGCGGTCTGCGAATGCGATAAGGACATCCTGCCGCGCGAGAAGTGCGAGCCGCCGGCGCCCGCGCCGCGAGCCCAGCCCGCCCCGCCGCCGGTCGCCGCGCCCGCCAAGCCGGCGCCGAAGGCGCTCGTCGTGCGCTCGACGGAGTTCTTCGACTTCGACAAGGCGATCCTCACCGACAAGGCCAAGGCGACCTTGGACAAAGAGATCGTCGCGCGCCTGCCGGAGTTCTCCTCGGTGAAGATCATCTCGGTCGAAGGCCATACCGACCGGATCGGCACGCAGCAGTACAACCAGAAGCTCTCCGAGCGACGCGCCGAGGCGGTGAAGGCATACCTGGTCAGCAAGGGCGCCGACAGCTCCAAGATCGAGGCAATCGGCATGGGCAAGACGGTGCCGCAGAAGTCGTGCCCTGACCCCTCGAAGGCCGGCCCGATCAAGACCTTCAAGGAACTGATCGAGTGCCTTGCGCCCAACCGCCGTGCGGTGGTCGAGGTCCAGGGGACGGCGAGGTAAGCCGAGCCGGTCCCGCGCAGCACGAGAACGCCCCGCGCCTGCGCGGGGCTTTTTTTTGGGCGGCGCGAGCACGAACGCGCGCGACCGACCTTCGGTGGCAGACACGAGGCAACGAACGGAGAGCCGACCGATGTCCGAGGAAGTCGATCTCCTCATCGAGGCGCGCTGGGTGGTTCCGGTGGAGCCCGCCGGGACCGTGCTGGCCGATCACGCGCTCGCCGTGCGGGGCGGCCGCATCGTGGCGCTCGCGCCGGTCGCCGAGTCGCGCCGCGCGTACTCGGCGAAGGAGACGATAGCGCTCCGAAACCACGTGCTGATCCCGGGCCTCGTGAATCTCCATACCCACGCGGCCATGGCTCTCATGCGCGGGCTCGCGGACGACATGCCGCTGATGACGTGGCTGCACGACCACATCTGGCCCGCCGAGGCGAAGCACGTATCGCCGGAGTTCGTCTACGACGGCACGCTGCTCGCCGCGGCCGAGATGCTCCGGGGCGGGATCACCTGCGCGAACGACATGTACTTCTATCCGGAAGCTGCGGGGCGCGCTTTCCTCGATGCCGGAATGCGCGCGGCGTTGGGCCTGATCGCCGTCGAGTTTCCGACGAGATACGCGGGCGATCCGGAAGCCTACCTGGCGAAGGGCTTGGCGACCCGCGACGCCTTGAGACACGAGACGCGGCTTTCTTTCTGCATGGCGCCGCACGCACCCTACACGGTCAGCGACCGGACCTTCACGCGCCTCGCGACCCTTGCCGAGGAGCTGGACCTCCCGATCCACCTCCACCTCCACGAGACCGCGGACGAGGTGGCGAGGAGCTTCGACGAGCATGGGGCGCGCCCCATCGACCGGCTCCGCGCCCTGGGGCTGCTGAGCCCGCGCCTGATCGCCGTCCACGCCGTCCACCTTACCGACGACGAGATCGGCAAGCTCGCTGACCACGGCTGCTCGGTCGCCCACTGCCCGTCGTCGAACCTCAAGCTCGCCAGCGGCTTCGCAAGGGTGGCGGCCATGCTGGATCGAGGCCTGAACGTCGGCCTCGGAACCGACGGTGCGGCGAGCAATAACCGGCTGGATCTCTTCACCGAGGCCCGGACGGCGGCGCTCCTCGCCAAGGCGGTCGCTGGCCGGGCCGACGCGCTCCCGGCCGCCGAGGCCCTGCGGGTGGCCACCCTGGGGGGCGCCCGGGCGCTCGGTCTGGACGCCACGATCGGATCTCTGGTGCCGGGCAAGGCTGCCGACCTGTGCGCGGTGTCCCTAGGCCGACTCGAACTCTCGCCGTGCTTCGATCCGGTGTCGCATCTCGTCTACGCGGGCAGCCGGGACGACGTCACCCATGTCTGGGTCGACGGGGAGCTTGTTGTATCCGAGCGACAGCTCGTCAAAGTGGACGGCTCAACATTGGAAAATCGGATTTTCTTGTGGCACAATGCCCTGATAGAACAACGCTCGCCTGACTTCTAAGTTTCCAAAGGCTTCCGTTCCTAAGAGGGGAATCATGGTTATTGCTCTGAGACAACAAAAAGCTCTGCTCGCCGGGTCGATGCTTGCCCTTGGCGTGCTCGCCGGCGCCGCTCAGCCGGTTCTCGCCCAGGTGAGCACCGGGGTGCCCTACGTCATCGACCAGCGCAACGCGATCGTCAAGGATCCGTATGGGCTGTGCTGGAGGACGGGCTACTGGACCCCGGCGCAAGCCACCTGCGAATGCGACAAGGACCTGCTCCCGAAAGAGAAGTGCGAGCCGCCGGCCCCGCGCGTGGCGCCCGCCCCCGCTCCGAAGCCGGTTCCGCCGGTCGCGCCGAAGCCCGTTCAGGAGAAGATCACCCTCGCGGCGGACGTCCTGTTCGACTTCGACAAAGCGGTGCTGCGTCCGGAAGGCCGTGCGAAGCTGGACGACCTCGTCGGCAAGCTGAAGCCGATCGCGCTGGAAGTGATCATCGCCATCGGCCACACCGACCGTATCGGCAGCAAGGAATACAACCAGAAGCTGTCGGTTCGCCGTGCGGAAGCGGTCAAGGCCTACCTGGTGAGCAAGGGCATCGAGCCGAACCGTATCTACACGGAAGGCAAGGGCCTCACGCAGCCGGTGAAGGACTGCCCGAACCCGACGGCCAAGGGCCCGGTCAAGACGCGCGCCCAGCTGATCGAGTGCCTGCAGCCGAACCGCCGCGTGGAAATCGAAGTGGTCGGCACCCGCACGGTTACCAAGTAACCCTGCGAGCTGCAACCGAGGAAGGCCCTGCTTCGGCAGGGCCTTTTTCTTTGGTGATCGGTCTGCGCTGTCGGAACCATGCCCCGGGCGGAACTGCGGTCCCGGTCACCGGGTCCGAACTGAAAGAAGCGCTCCGCGGGAACCGAAAATGACGATCAACGTCGACGCCGACGAAATCAGGAAGTTCAGCGATCTCGCCCACCGATGGTGGGATCCGACGAGCGAGTTTCGCCCGCTCCACGAGATCAACCCGCTGCGGGTCGCCTGGATCGACCAGGTCGCCCGCCTCGCCGGCAAGGCGACCCTCGACGTGGGCTGCGGGGGCGGCGTCTTGGCCGAGGCGATGGCGAAGCGTGGCGCGCGGGTGAAAGGCATCGATCTCGCCGACAAGCCGCTGAAAGTTGCCCAGCTCCACCTCCTCGAAAGCGGGCTCGAGGTCGACTACGAGAAAATCGCCGCCGAGCATCTCGCCGAGCGGGAACCCGGACGCTACGACGTCGTCACGTGCATGGAGGTGCTGGAGCACGTACCTGATCCGGCGAGCACGGTGCGGTCATGCGCGGCCCTCGCAAAGTCGGGCGGGGATCTGTTCTTCGCGACCATCAACCGCAACCCCAAGTCGTATCTGTTCGCGATCGTCGGGGCCGAATACGTGCTGCGTCTGCTGCCGCGGGGAACGCACGACTATGCCAAGCTCATCAAGCCGTCGGAGCTCGCGCGCTTCGCCCGCGACGCGGGACTCGACGTGAAGGAAGTGATCGGCATGACCTACAACCCGATCACCAAGATCTACTCGCTCGGCCGCGACACGGACGTCAACTACCTCGTGCACGCGGTGAAGCCGGCCTGACGCGGCTTTGCGCTCGGCAATGGTTCGCGCAGTTCTTTTCGATCTCGACGGCACCTTCGCCGACACCGCGCCCGACCTCGGCGGTGCGCTGAACCGCCAGCGAGCCGCACGCGGACTCGCGCCGCTGCCCCTCGAGACGATTCGCCCGCACGCGTCGGCGGGCGCGCGCGGCCTGCTGAAGATCGGCTTCGACCGCGCGCCGGGCGACCCGGATTACGACGCCATGCGCGACGAATTCCTCGCCCTGTACGAGGCCTCGCTGTGCCGCGACTCGCGGCTGTTCGCAGGCATTCCCGAGCTGGTGGCGGCCCTCGAGGCGCGCGGACTTTCGTGGGGCATCGTGACCAACAAGGCCGCGCGGTTCACGCTTCCTCTTCTCGACGCTCTCGGCGTGCGCTCGCGAGCCGGCTGCGTCGTGAGCGGCGACACCTGCGCGCAGCCGAAGCCCCACCCCGCCCCGCTGTTCGCGGCGAGCGCCGCACTCGATACGGAGCCCGGCGACTGCATCTACGTGGGCGACGACGAGCGCGACACGCAGGCGAGCCTCGCCGCGGGCATGCGCTCGGTGGTGGCGCGCTATGGGTACCTCGGCGGACGGCCATGGGAGGCTTGGGGCGCGCACGCGGCGATCGAGACGCCGCTCGCCCTGCTGGATCTGCTCGGCGACTGAGCGCCGGCAGCGCCGCTACACGCGGTACATCGACCGGCGGTCGCGCACGAAGCGGATCCAGCCCTCGGCCGGCGACTCCCCGGGATAGAAACGCCCCTTGCCCTCGAGCGCGAGCTCGCGGCGCAGGACATGCAGCTTGCGTCCGTCGTCGAACTCCACGAACGTCCCGTTGATGCTTCGATCGATGAGGAAGAAATCGGTGCCCTCGGTCCGCACCGTCGCGTGCTCGCGCGACGCATAGCGGCTCGCGACGACGATGTCGCAGTGCTGTCCGCGTCCCACGATTACCGCGGAGCGGAGGTGATCCACCCGGATCGAGCCCGCGCCCCATTCGATCAGGAGCGCGCCGTTGTCGGCCGGCAGCACGCGGTGGGCGCTCGGGTTGATCGCGGTGATATCGTCGCGATCGTTGCGCCACAGGATCTCGTGAACCACCGTCTCCCGCGACGTGCCCTTCACGCGCGCGCGGAAAAGCGGCCGCGTCGAGGATCGCACCGTCGGAGTGAGTTGCGCGAACGTCGCTTCCGTGGTGAGGATCTGCTCGGGAATCGCCATGTCGGTCAGATAGGCGGCGATGTTGACCGTGTCGCCGAACACGTCGCGATCCTCGGTCATGACGGGCCCGAAGTGGAGCCCCACGTGAACGCGCAGGGATTGCCCGCCCACCTGATGCGAGTGCATCTCGTTTTGCAGCGTGCTCGCGGCGAGCGCCGCGCCGTCCGCGGTCTTGAATATGCATAGCGCCGCGTCGCCGATGCCCTTCACGAGAGCCCCGTCGAACCGCGCCGCGACCGTCGCGCATCGGCCGACGAAGGCGTAGATCACGTCGCGCGCGACCTGGTCGCCCAGCACCGAGAAGAGCCGGGTGCTCCCCGAAATGTCGGCGAACAGCACCGCGCGCTGCGTTGTTTCCCGCGTCATCCCGCTCCCTGTCCTGTTCTTATGCGAATCGCGATCCTGCCCGCCGCGTGTGGGCGGGACCGCTATTATCGCCCGACTCGGCGCCCGCGCCCTCCCCTCGGCGGCGGCGCGGCGGCGCGAGGCCTTGTGCCGCGGGCGTGCGGCCCCATCTGTGGGACAATCGAGCGATGCGGGTGCCAGCGCCCGCATCCAGCCGAACACCGGGGGCGACCTGGTTTCGACGTGGGTTGCGAAGCAGATCAGGGCATACCGAGGACCAGTCACCTCGTAAATCCA
>JALOSW010000163.1 GCA_025458245.1 Burkholderiales bacterium | reverse complement strand
TACACCCGCACCGTCAGCGAATATGACATCTACGCCTTCGCCGGCATCAGCGGCGACAACCACCCGAACCACGTCGATGAGGAGTACTGCAAGCGCGTCGGCCTCGGCGCACGCGTCGCGCAGGGCGCGATGCTGGTCGGCTATATCGCCGGGGCGGTGACCAAGTACCTCGGCCTGATCGAGCGGCCCGCTGTGTCCTACGGTTACGACCGGGTGCGCTTCACGAAGTCGGTGTTCATCGGCGACACGCTGACGGTGCATTACCGCATCGCGCGCGCCGACGACGAGAAGAAGCGGCTGTGGGCCGACGCGACGCTGACGAACCAGCGCGGCGAAACGGTCTGCGTCGGCACGCACATGATCCACTTCCAGGAATGATCGGCTGGCCGAGGAGCACGAGATGAGCAAGATCCGCACGGCGGCCGAGGCGGTCGCCGATATCCGCGCCGGACAGGCGATCGGCAGTGTCGGCGTGATTGGCTGGCTGACGCCGGACGCGCTGTTCCAGGCGCTCGCGCAGCGCTTCCGCGAGACCGCGGCGCCGCGCGACCTGAGTTTCTTCTTCCCGGTCAGCGTCGGCGACGCGATGGGTATCCGCGGCATGGACCACGTCGCGATCGAAGGGTTGATGAAGCGCGTCGTGTCGGGCAACTTCATCAACGCCGTCGATCCGGCGACCGGCAAGCGACCGGAGATGATGCGCCTGATCCGCGAGAACAAGGTCGAGGCCTACTGCTGGCCGATCGGCGCGACGATGCACTGGCTGCGCGAAGTCGCGCGCCGCAGCCCGGGCTACCTGACGCGCATCGGCGTCGGCTCCTACATCGATCCGCGCCAGCAGGGCGGCAAATATACGCCGCGGGCCGAGAAGGATCTGGTGCGGCTGATGGAGATCGACGGCGAGGAGCATCTGTTCTATCCGAGCTGGCCGCTCGATGTCGGCTTCCTGCGGGCGACCAGTGCCGATGAGCACGGCAATCTGAGCTTCGAGGACGAGCCGATCACGTCCTGCGCGCTGGCGATGGCGCTCGCGGTGAAGGCCTCGGGCGGTACCGTGATCGCGCAGGTGCGCAAGATCGTGCCGCGCCAGTCGCGGCCGGTGCATGACGTTCGCGTGCCGGGCGAGCTCGTCGACCGCATCGTCGTCGAGCCGCAGCCGATGATGACGACCGACGTGCGCTACGACGACGCCTATCTCGGCGGCCAGGTCTTCCCCGGCCACGGCCCTGACCGCCTGCCGTCGGGTGCCGACAAGATCATCGCGCGGCGCGCGGCGTGCGAAATCCGTCCCGGCGTGCCGACGATCTTCGGCTTCGGCGCGTCCTCCGACGTGCCGACTGTGATGATGGAAGACGGCGCCTTCGACGGCGACGGGCTGCTCGACTACCGCTTCACGACAGAGCACGGCCCCTTCGGTGGCGTCGTGATGAGCGGCTGGCAGTTCTCGGCGAACAAGTATCCCGAGGCACTGATCGACGGGCCTGCACAGTTCGACTTCATCAACGGTGGCAACTGCAAGGTCGCGGCGCTCGCGTTCGCGCAGTTCGACGAGGCCGGCAACGTCAACGTGAGCCGCTTCGGTGCTGCGAATCCCGGCCCCGGCGGTTTCATCGACATCGCCTACAACGCCGAGACGCTGCTCTTTACCGGCACCTTCACGACCGGCGGCCTGAAGGTCGCGATCGAGGATGGCCGGCTTGGCATCGTCCGCGAGGGGCAGGTGCGCAAGTTCGCCGAGCGGGTCCAGGAGATCACCTATCCGGTGCGCGCCAATGTCGCCAGGCGCGGCCAGACCGCGAAGCTGATCACCGAGCGCGCGGTGTTCGACGTCGAACCCGAAGGCCTGGTGCTGACCGAGATCGCCCCGGGCATCGATCTGCAGACACAGGTGCTGGACCTGATGGATTACCCGCCGATCCGTATCGCGCACCCCCTGCCGCTGATGGATGCGGCGCTGTTCCGGCCCTGAGCCTGGCGCCGTCCGCACATAGAGAAGAGAGACACACATGGCAACGATCAATTACCTGACCACGATCCAGTTCGACTTCGGCGCGGTGAAGCTGCTGCCGGCGGAGCTCGAGCGCCTCGGCATCCGCCGTCCGCTGCTGGTCACCGACAAGGGCGTACGCGCTGCGGGACTGCTCGGGCGCGTCATCGAGACGCTCGGCGCGAGCCCGGCCGTCGTCTATGACGAGACGCCGCCGAACCCAACCGAGGACGCGGTGCTGGCGGCGACCGAAGTGTTCCGCGAAGGCGATTGCGATGGCGTCGTCGCCCTCGGCGGAGGCTCCGCGATCGACCTCGGCAAGGCCGTCGCACTGCTCGCGACGCATCCCGCGCCGCTGCAGCAGTACGCCGCGGTCGAGGGCGGCGCGGCGCGCATCACCGCGAAGGTCGCGCCGCTCGTCGCGATCCCGACGACAGCCGGTACCGGCAGCGAAGTCGGCCGCGGCAGCGTCATCGTGATGGGTTCGGGCCGCAAGCTCGGCCTGCTGAGCCCGCACCTGCTGCCCAAGGTCGCGATCTGCGACCCGGAGCTGACGCTGGGCCTGCCGCCGATGCTCACCGCCGCGACCGGCATGGACGCGCTCGCGCACTGCATCGAGACCTTCATCGCTTCGGCGGTCAATCCGCCGGCCGACGCGATCGCGCTCGATGGCCTGCGCCGCGGCATCGGCCACATCGAGCGCGCGACGCGTGACCGCAGCGACCGCGAGGCACGCTCGAACATGATGATCGCGGCCTTCGAAGGCGCGCTGGCGTTCCAGAAAGGCCTCGGTGCGGTGCATGCGCTGTCGCACCCGCTCGGCGCGGTGCCCGGCATCTCGCTGCACCACGGCACGCTCAATGCGGTGCTGCTGCCGGCGGTGCTGCGCTTCAACCGGCCGGCAATCGGCGCGAAGTATGACCAACTCGCCGAGGCGATGGGGCTCGCGCCCGGCGCCGATCCGGCCGAGGCGATTGCGGCGCTGAACGTGCGTCTGGGCCTGCCCGCCGGCCTCCAGGCGATGGGCGTGAGCCGCGACGTGCTGCCGGGCATCGCGCAGGCCGCGATGAAGGACCACTGCCATGCGACCAATCCCCGTGCCGCGACCGCCGAGGATTACCTGCGCATGCTCGAAGAATCGTTCTGAGACCGGGGACCGACGATGACAACCAGTCACATGAATCCCAACTACATCAACGGCGAATGGGTCGCTGCCGAGCGCGTGCTGACCGACGTGAACCCGTCCGACCTCGACGACGTCGTCGGCCGCTACGCCGAGGCGAGCGCCGCGCAGGTCGGCGAGGCGGTCGCCGCCGCGCGCGCGGCTTTCCCGGCGTGGTCGCGCCGCGGCATCCAGGAGCGCGCCGACATCCTCGACCGCATCGGCACCGAAATCCTCGCGCGCAAGGAGGAACTCGGCCGCCTGCTGTCGCGCGAGGAAGGCAAGACGTTGCCCGAAGGTATCGGCGAGGCCGCGCGTGCGGGCTACATCTTCCGCTTCTTCGCCGGCGAGGTGCTGCGTGCCCGCGGCGAGCTGCTGGACTCGGTGCGTCCGGGCATCGGCGTCGAGATCAGCCGCGAGGCGCTCGGCGTCGTCGGGCTGGTGACGCCGTGGAACTTCCCGCTGGCGATCCCTGCGTGGAAGATCGCGCCGGCGCTCGCCTATGGCAACTGCGTCGTGTTCAAGCCCTCGGAGCTGGCGCCGGCCTGCGCGTGGGCGATCGCCGAGATCCTCGCACGTGCCGGGCTGCCGGCCGGGGTGTTCAACCTCGTGATGGGGGGCGGTGCGACCGGCGAGGCGCTCACGCATTCGCCGGGTCTCGACGCGATCAGCTTCACCGGCTCGCAGGCGACCGGCGCGCGCGTCGCGGCGATTGCGGCCGAGCGCGGCGTACGCCTGCAGCTCGAGATGGGCGGCAAGAACCCGCTCGTCGTGCTCGACGACGCCGACCTCGCGGTCGCGGTGAACTGCGCCGTGCAGGGCGCCTACTACTCGACCGGCCAGCGCTGCACCGCGTCGAGCCGGCTGATCGTCACCGAAGGCATCCACGACCGTTTCGTCGCCGCGCTCGTCGAGCGACTCGGCCAGCTGAAGGTCGATGACGCGCTTGCGCCCGGCACCGACATCGGCCCGGTCGTCGATGCGCGCCAGCTCGAGAAGGATCTCGACTACATCCGCATCGCGCAGGAAGAGGGTGCGCGCCTCGCGTTCGGCGGCACACGGCTAGAGCGCGCGAAACGCGGCCACTATCTCGCGCCGACGCTGTTCGCCGAGACGACGGCGGCGATGCGCATCAACCGCGAGGAGGTGTTCGGGCCGGTCGCGAGCGTGATTCGGGCGAAGGATTACGACGAGGCGCTCGCGCTCGCCAACGACACGCCCTTCGGCCTGTGCGCCGGCATTGTCACTACGGCGCTCAAGCTCGCGGCGGACTTCAAGCGCAATGCCGAGGTCGGCATGGTGATGGTGAATCTGCCGACCGCCGGCGTCGATTACCACGTGCCTTTCGGCGGCCGCAAAGGCTCGAGCCACGGGCCGCGCGAGCAGGGCGCCTTCGCGCGCGAGTTCTACACCACGGTCAAGACGGCCTACGTGCTCGCCTGACCGACAGGGGAATCCATCATGAATCATTCGATGAGCGAACAACACGAGTTGATCCGCGAGTCCGTGCGGCGCTTCGCCGAAAAGGAGATCGCGCCGATTTCCGAGGAACTGTGGGAAGAGCAGGGCTTTGCCTACGACATTTGGAAACAGGCCGGCGAACTGGGCTTCCTTGGTCTGCCCTATCCGGAGCAGTACGGGGGCGGGGGCGGGGACTGGCTCGGCTTCACGATCGTGCTCGAGGAGGTCGCGCGCGTCGATGCGGCGGTCGCCTCGTCCTTGATGGCGAACTCGACGCCGGCGAGCCTCATCAACAATTTCGGCACCGACGCGCAGAAGCAGCGCTATCTGCGGCCGATTCTCGTGGGCAGCCAGATTGGCTGCATCGGCCTGACCGAACCGAACGCGGGCTCGGACGCGGCGAATATCCAGACGCGCGCGGTGATGCGCGACGGCCAATGGATCATCAACGGCTCGAAGACCTTCATCACGAACTCGGGCACCGACATCACCGGTCCGGTCGTGATCGCTGCGGTGACCGGCACGCGACCCGATGGGCGCAAGGAGATCTCGAACTTCATCCTGCCCAGCGGCACGCCCGGCTTCTCGCATGGCCGCAAGCTGAGAAAGATCGGTTGGCGCGGCTCGACGACCTATGAGCTGTACTTCGAGGACTGCCGGCTTCCGGCCGACCACCTGCTTGGCGAGCAGGGCGCGGGCCTCAAACAGACGCTCTCCAACATCAGCACCGGCCGCATCCTGATCGGCGCGCTCGGGCTCGGGATCCTGCAGGGCTCGCTGGAGCGGTCGGTCGCGTACATGAAGGACCAGCCCTGCGATGTGCAGGCGTCGATGGCCAAGCTCTTCTCGACCGAGAAAGCGATGGAGGCCGCGCACCAGGCGATCCAGATCCACGGTGGCAATGGAATCATGGCCGAGTACCCGGTATCGCGCGCGTTCGGCGACGCCAAGGTGTTGGAGATCGTCGAAGGCGCCTCCGAGATCCAGCGCATGATCATCTCCCGCGACGTGCTGCGTTAGGCGGGGGGCAGCGGCCGGCCCCGTGGGGTCGGCCCGCGCTCTTTTGCGAGGCTTGCGGAAATGATTCGCACCAATCCCTACGAAGCCGGTCTCGACCGGCAGGCCGTCAATCACGTGCCGCTGAGTCCCGTGTCCTTTCTTGCGCGCAGCGCCGGGGTCTATCCTGAGCGCGTGGCGGTAATCCACGGCGCGCGCCGCTATACGTGGTCGCAGTTCAACGCACGCGCCTGCCGGCTCGCGTCGGCGCTGAAGGCGGCTGGCGTCGGCCGCGGCGACACCGTCGCGGTGATCGCCGCGAACACGCCGGAGATGATCGAGGCGCATTTCGGCGTGCCGATGGTGGGCGCCGTGCTGTGCACGATCAACACGCGCCTCGACGCGCAGGCGATCGCGTTCATCCTCGCGCACTGCGAAGCCCGCATGCTGATCACCGACACCGAGTATTCGGCGACCGTCGCCGATGCGCTCGCGCGGATGGATTCCCGCCCGCGGGTGATCGACATCGACGACGCCGAAGGACCGGGCGGCGAGCGTCTCGGCGAGTCCGACTACGAGGCCTTCATCGCCGCGGGCTCCCCCAGGTTCGAAAGCGGGGAGCCGGCCGACGAATGGCAGGCGATCGCGCTGAACTACACGTCAGGCACCACGGGCAACCCCAAGGGCGTCGTGTATCACCACCGCGGCGCCTACCTCGCGGCGCTCTCCAACATGATCGATTGGGAGATGCCGCGCCATTCGGTGTTCCTGTGGACGCTGCCGATGTTCCACTGCAACGGCTGGTGCTTCGCCTGGACGCTCGCCGCGAACGCCGGCACCCACGTCTGCATGCGCCGCTTCGAGCCGCGCCAGGCCTTGGCGATGATCCGCGAGCACCGCGTCACGCATTACTGCGGCGCGCCGGTGGTGCACGCGATGCTCGCCTGGGCGCCGGCAGAGTGGAAGACGGGCATCTTGCACCGCGTGCATGGGCTCATCGGCGGCGCACCGCCGCAGGTCCCGGTGATCGCGGCGATGCAGCGCATGGGCTTCGAGATCACGCAGATCTACGGCCTCACCGAGGTCTTCGGTCCGTCCGTGGTGTGCGCCGAAGCGCCGGAGTGGCGTGCGCTCGACGTCGAGGCGCTCGCGGCGAAGAAGAGCCGACAGGGCGTGCGTTACACCGCACAGGAAGGGATGGCGGTGCTCGACCCGGACACCCTTGCACCGGTGCCGCGCGACGGCCGGACCGTCGGCGAGGTCATGTTCCGCGGCAACATGACGATGAAGGGTTACCTGAAGAATCCGCAGGCGACGGCCGAGGCCTTCGCCGGCGGCTGGTTCCATTCGGGCGATCTCGCCATCGTGCATCCGGACGGCTACGTGCAGATCAAGGACCGCGCCAAGGACGTGATCATCTCGGGCGGCGAGAACATCAGTTCGGTTGAGGTCGAGGAGGTGCTGTACCGCCACCCGGCGGTGCGCGCCGCGGCGGTGGTCGCGAAGCCGCATCCCAAATGGGGCGAGACGCCCTGCGCCTTCGTCGAACTGCGCGCGAACCTTGCGCATTACAAGGCGCCGACCCGGGTCGTGGTCGGCGAACTGCAGAAAACCGCCACCGGCAAGATCCAGAAATTCGCGTTGCGCGAACGCGCGAGCCGGCTTGACGCGACCGTCCGGGCCGAGCCGGTGGCATGCATTGATGACGGAGATGTAGATTGAAGATCCTGGTACCCGTCAAACGCGTAGTCGATTACAACGTCAAGGTGCGAGTGATGTGCGGCTGATCGCAGCGTCCAATCGCGACCTTGCGCAGATGGTCGAGGACCGGACCTTCCGCAAGGACCTCTATTGCCGCCTGAATGTCTTCCCCATCGAAATGCCCCCGCTGCGACAGCGGCGCGAGGACATTCCGGCGCTGGCGCGGCACTTCATGCAACTGCACGCGCGCGCGAACAACCGCTCCATCACGGCGATAGAGCCGGACGGGCTCGCGGCGTCTCGTCGTCCTTTCACCCGGCTTGAAATCCGGGCCTCTACAAACGCAACGACGGGCTCCCGCCGCCTCCACCAGAACCTCCGCGGACGTCAGTGGCGATATTCGACGAGATGGCGATATTTGCTGTTCAGTGAAGATCGCCCGACCAGAAATCGATAGGCGACGGGGCCTCAAACCGTCATGCCGCGATCCGACACTTTTCCGCGGAAGTCCGTATATACAACCAAGGACCCTACGCCCATCCCTGTACCCATCGCCAACCAGACCCGAGGACACGATCAAGGTGCTACTAAACACTTCGTGAGGCGCTTCGCCCGTGCGGCGCCCCTTCCCTCTCGCGGCTTGCACGCCACCCGACGCAACGAGGCTGGAGACAGTTTCGACGGGCTGCCTCGTCCCCTCACTCCCACTCGATCATCAACAGCTTCGGTAAGTCGTTGTCTGGCTTGATGCTTGCCTCGCAACGCCTGAGTTTTACCGTCATCCTTACCGTCATTCTGACTGTGATCCCCAAGCGCAGCATTCGCCATCAATCGACATCTATCGAGGACAGTCGGCGCTTCCACGATGGCCAGCTTTCGAGATCTATCGACATCAGTCGACTCCCACGAGAACTGCCATCGCCATCGAGGCAGTCCCCTGTGGGTCGAGGCCGCACCCAAGAAGGGCCGGCATCGAACACCGCAAGCCATTGTCTCGAATCAACTTTTCGCTCATTTTCTTACCGTCACGATGCCATTCGAGCCGTCACGCCCGCTGCCCGAGCCACGGATTGAGCAGCGGCGCTCCGCTGACTTCGAAGTCGGCCACATTGCGGGTGACCACCGTCATGCCATGAACGAGCGCGGTCGCGGCGATCATCGCGTCGCGCTCGCTGAGCTTGTTGGGCACGTGCAAGCGGGCGCATTGAAGCGCCACGGCTGCGTCGATCGCAAGCACGCGCCCGGCAAACGCCGGCAGCACATGACCGTCCAGCCACATTCGGATGATCCTTCCCTGGGCAGCGTCACGCCGCTCGACCTGAAGTACACCCATCTCGAGTTCGAGCAGCGTGATGGCCGAAAGGTACAAGCTGCC
>JALOSW010000162.1 GCA_025458245.1 Burkholderiales bacterium | reverse complement strand
GGCGTTGCGCGCGGTGCTCGCGTCGGCGTTCGCGGAATGGGTGTCGCTCATCGCGCGCCACTTCGATCTTGGCGACCCGCGGCGGACGAAGTCGTTCGCAGGGCTCGTGCTCACCGCCATCGAAGGCGCCTATGTCCGCTGCCGCGCGGAGCGCTCCAGCCGGCCGTTCAGGGAGGCGGGGGCGTGGCTCGCGGAGCTCGCCGGCTAGAAAGCAAAGGCACAACGCAGAGAGCGCAGAGGGCCGCAGAGGGCCGCAGAGGAAACAGGGTCGAGCGCTGGTGCAAATCCCGGGCGCGAAGCGCCGCGAGTACTGGCTGCTGAGACGCCTCGCCTCGCTTTTCTCCGCGGCCCTCTGCGACCCTCTGCGTTGAACCGTCAGAACGCCGCGACGCTTCCGTCGCTGCGTGGATCGGCGCCCCCTTCGAGGACGCCGTTCGGGTACCGCACGATCGCCTGCGCGTGACCCATCGTCTCGTCGTAGGCGCCGAGCAGTTCGATGTCGTGACCGCGGCGCGCGAGTTCGGCGACCACTTCGGGCGCGAACCGTGATTCGAGCTTGAGCGTGTCGGTGGTCTGGCCCCAGGTGCGGCCGAGCAGCCAGCGCGGCGCGCTGATCGCGGCTTGCGGCTCCATCCCGAACGCCACGGTGCGAGTGAACACCGCGCTCTGACTCTGCGGCTGGCCGTCGCCGCCCATGTTTCCGTAGACCAGGGTGCGGCCGTCGTCGAGCAGCGCCATGGCCGGGTTGAGCGTGTGGAAGGGCTTTCGCCCGGGGCGCAGGAAGTTGAGCGCACGCTCGTCGAGCGAGAACGACGCGCCGCGGTTCTGCCAGTTGATGCCGCTCTCGGCGAGCACCACGCCCGAGCCGAACTCGTGATAGATCGACTGGATGAAGGACACCGCGCGCCCCTCGCCGTCGACCACACCCATCCAGATCGTGTCTGCAGGGCCCTTGCCCTTGCCCCATGGCGCGGCTTTCCGCGGGTCGATGCGTGCAGCGAGCGCGTCGATCTGCGACGGCGCGAGCAACGACTGCGGGGCGACGCTCATGTAGGCCGGATCGGTCACGTGCCGGTCGCGCACGCCGAACGCCTGCTTCACGGCTTCGACAGCGAGGTGGACGTAATCCGCGCCCACCGGATCGAGCGTCGCCAGATCGAAGCGGTCGAGGATCCCGAGGATGAGGAGCGAGACCAGGCCCTGCGTGGGCGGCGGCATGTTGTAGACGCTGCCCGCGCGATGGCGCAGTTCGAGCGGCTTCTTCCACACGGTCGCGTGCGCTTCGAGGTCGGCCAGCGTGACCGGCGAGCCGATTGCTGCGAGGTCTTTCGCGATCGAGCGGGCGAGGTCGCCGCGATAGAAGTCGCCGAGCCCCGCGCGGGCGAGCCGCTCGAGCGTCGCGGCCATCCTTGGCTGCTTGAACAGGGACGCCGCCCGGGGCACTTCGCCCCCGGGCAGGAAAGCGTCGGCGAAGCCCGGCTGCGATTCCAGCTCCGCGCGCTTGTCTTTCGTGCTCACGTGCTGGCTGCGCGTCACCGGGATGCCGGCGCGGGCGTAGTGGATCGCGTCCTCCAGCAGGCGCGCGAGCGGCAGCTTTCCGCCGAGCGACTCGCGGCTGAAATCGTGGGCCGCGGCCCAGCCCGAAATCGTCCCGGCAACCGTATTCGCAGCGATGCCGCCGCGGAAGGGGATCGCGGTCGTCACCCCGCGCTCCCCATACCACTCGCGCGACGCGCCTCTCGCGGCGGCTCCGCATGCGAACGCGTCGCCCCCGATCGAGTTCATGTGCGGATAGACGACCGCGATCGTCGCGGCGGCGGCGATCATCGCTTCGACGGCGTTGCCGCCCTCGCGCAGTATCGCGAGCGCCGATTCCGAGGCGAGCGCGTGCGGCGTCGCGGCCATGCCGCGCGTGCCGCGGATTGAGTTGATCATCGGCTAGTCTGCGAAATCCGCGATTTTACCTGCGCACGCAAAGCGGGCGGCCGCAGTGATGCGCCGCTTGAGGCGAAGCGTGCCGACTGCGCGCCGAGGATCGTTTCGGACCTTACACCGTCGCGTTCCCGCGCCCGATGGACTCCTGCCCGACCTTGCCGAACGACGTTCGCGATCCGGCGGTCGCTTATTCCCCGCGAGTCACGTGCCGGTCATGTTGCGACGATAGCGTAAGGGCGGTCGTCAATCGCATAGCCCCCGGGAGGTTCACCGATGCTCCGTCGTTCGCTCGTCCGCGCCCTGCGCCGGACGTCCGCTTCCCTTCTCGTCGCCGCGTTCGCGTCGGCGCAGGCGCTCGCCTTCCCGATCGCCGAAGGCCTTTCGATCCTGCACGTCGGCGACCAGGAGTCGTGGCTCATCTCTGCGCAGGGGAACCTGCGCGACAACGGCACGCAGGCACTCAGCTTCTACGGCGGCGTGGACAGGCTCGCCGCCGTGATGGCGCGGGAGCAGGCGGAGGCGCAGGCCGCGGGGCGGTCGGTGCTCAAGCTGAACGCTGGCGACGCATTCCTGCCCGGGCCGCGCTTCAACGCCAGCCTGCAGAACCTCGCATCGGCATTGAACGGCGGTCAGGACTATTACGACGCCATCGCCATGCGGCAGATCGGGTTCACCGCGACCGTGTTCGGCAACCATGAGTTCGACCTGGGTCCGACCACGGCGGCCCGGTTCGCCGAAGTCTCGGGCACGCGCTACCTCTCCGCGAACATCGACTATTCGTCGAACGCCGACCTGGCGGCGCTCGCGAGTGCGGGCAAGGTCGGCGCGAGCATGGTGGTCACGACCGACAAAGGCAACAAGGTCGGGATCGTCGGCGTAACGACGCCGCTCCTGCCGCAGATCTCTTCGCCCGGAGACGTCAAGCTCCTCGGCTACACCTCGGGAGCGACCGAGCAGGCGAATCTGAACGCGCTGGCGCCGCTGGTGCAGGCGCAGGTGGACTCGCTGCGCGCGCAGGGTGCGACGGCCGTGATCCTGATGAGCCACCTGCAGAACGTGCAGAACGAGCTCGCGGTGATCGTCCCGCAACTCAAGGGCGTCGACATCGTGGTGTCCGGCGGCGGACACGAGCTGATGAGCAACCCGAGCGATCCGCTCCTGGCGGGCGAGACGAAGCCGAACGCGCCGCTCGATCAGTATCCCGTCGCCGTCAAGGACGCCGACGGGAAGCCGGTCCTCACCGTCACCGCGAACTTCGGCAACCGCTACTTGGGCGTGCTGAACATCTCGCTCGATGGCGACGGGAAGGTGATCCGCGACGGGAACGGGGTCCCGGTCGTCGACGCGGGCAGCGGCATGAATCGGGTTTCCGGCGCTGCGGCCGACCCCGATCGCGTGGCGCCCGATGCCTTCCTCAACCAGGCTGTCGTCACGCCGGTGCAGCAATTCATCGCGGCCCTGAACGCCAAGATCATCGGCGTGTCGGAAGTGTTCCTGAACGGCGCGCGCGGCAGCGCCGGAAGCGTCGGACCGCTGACCCCGGGGGTGCGTAATGCCGAGACCAACCTGGGCAACCTCGTCGCCGACGCGCTCCGGTGGGTGGCCGGTACCGACGTCGCGCTGCAGAACGGAGGCGGGATCCGCGCCTCGGTCAACGCAGGCAACGTGAGCGTCGGCGACACGTTCAACGTCCTCACGTTCACGAACCTCGTCGTCGCCGCGAAGACCATGACCGCGGCGCAGCTGCGGGACGCGCTCGAACATGGCCTGGGCAGGGCGACGCCGGCCGGGTTCGTCGACGGCCGCTTCCCGCAGCTCTCGGGGCTGAAGGTCGTTTACGACTCGGCTCGCGCCCTGGGCACCCGCATCATCAGCCTCGTCCTGGACGACGGCACGGTGCTCGTCAGCGACGGGAAGGTCGTGCCGGACGCACGCACGTTTTCGTTCGCCACGATCGATTTCCTCGCGAACGGCGGCGATGGGTATCCGTTCCCGGCCCTGCCAGGTCTCGACTTCGACAACCTCGTGAAGACGCTCACCTACCAGGAAGCGCTGGAGCTCTTCATCGCCGCGCCCGTTTCCGAGGGCGGCCTGGGCGGCGTCATCAGCGCATCGCGCTACGGCGCAGCGAGCCCCTTCGACGCAGCCGGCCGGCTGATCGACGTCGCGGTGGCGGCAGTGCCCGAGCCCGGCGTCGTCGTCCTGGTATCGGTCGCGCTGGTCGGGCTTGCGGCGGCGCGCCGCCGACGCTCGGTCTAGACCGGGCCCGTGTACTCGCCGCGGGCCGGGTAGCCTTTGGCCACTGCGAAATCGATCGCGGCGAGCAACTCGTCGAAGTGCGGGCGGGCGAACGGCATCGTCTGCACGGCCCCGTAGTAAAGCGTCCCGTCGGGGCCTACGAGGAAAACTCCCGGCTCCGCGAAGAGAGCGGGCTCTTCCACACCGATCGACGTCGTGCCGCGCGACGTCGAGACGTACAGGCCCCAAGCCCGCGCTCCCGCGAGTGACAACTGGTAGCCCAATCGCAGTCCGGGCGCGGCGATCTTTCTCGCCATCTCCGCGGCGCGCTCGCGTCCGTCGCACGACACCGCGATCACCCCGACACCGCGCGACTCGAACTCCGGCACGAGCCGTCCGAGTTCGACGAGGTACTTGGCGCAGATCGGGCAGTGCAGCCCGCGGTAGAAGACCACGAGCGAGAAGTTCGCCGCACCGTCTGCCGCGAGCTCGTACCGCCCATGGGCCAGCGTCTCGACCGCAAGCGGCGGCACGGCCTGGCGCGGGATCAGCATCTCTCTATCTCTCGCGGACGAGCGTCGGCGCAGCGGCTATCGCCGCGCTTCGTGGAGCGCGCGCAGCCGCTCCAGTCCGCGGCGGATCCAGGTCTTCGCGGTGCCGAGCGGTGCACCCATGCGCTCGGCGACCTCGGCATGCGTCAGGTCGCCGAAGAAGGCGAGCTCGATCGCCTCGCGCTCGTGGTGCGGAAGCCGCGCGAGTGCAACCGCGACGCCCCGAGCGTCTTGGGCGCGAACCGCGAAGTCCGCCGGGCCGGGCGCGTCGTCCGCGACCGTGTCGACGTCGAAGTCGCCGTCATCGAGGGACCGCTCGCGGGCCGGCTGGCGCAGGACGTCCAGGCAGCGGTTGCGCAGGATCGAATTCATCCATGTCATGGGTGAAGCGAGCGCCGCGTCGAAATCGCCCGCGTGCTTCCACACGCGCACGAACGTGTCCTGAAGCGCCTCGTCGGCAAGGTCGGCGCGGCGGAGCATTCGGCGCGCCACCGCGTAGAGCTGCGGCGCGGCGGCTTCGTAGAGCGCCTGAAACGCACACGGGTCGCCGCCGGCGCTGCGCTGGAGCAGCTGCGCGAGGACGTCCGGCTGGTCGACGCGGACCGGCGTCTTCGCGCAGGGGCGCGCTGTCGGGCGCGGCGCGTCGACGAGGAGCGGGAAGTCGATGGCAATTGCGTTCATGGTGCCTCCGGCGTTCTCGGCACCGCCACGAACGGACGGTGACCCGAGACGACACCGAGCGTAGTCGCGGCCGGAGCGGGACACCATGCGGGAGCGTCTCGGGCTACTGCGCGATCGTCCGGCGCGGCCGGCACGGCTGCGCGTGCGTCCGGAATGGCTGTGCGCGCGTCCGGACGCGCCGGAGCGCACGGCGGGCGCGGCCCTAGCGTCGGCCGATGCGGCGCACTTCTCCCGGGCCGAGACCCGTCACGCGCTTGAAGGCCTTGGCGAACGCCGCCTCCGACGCGTAGCCGCAGCGCTCGGCGACCTCGAGCACCGAGAGGCGCTCATGCTCGAGCCAGCGGCGCGCGAGCAGCATGCGCCACTGCGTGAGGAACTCGATCGGGGCGTGGCCGATGACGGACTGGAAGCGCTCTGCGAACGTCGAGCGCGAGAGATGCGCCTCGTCCGCAAGCCGCTCGATGGTCCAGGGTTCCGCGGGTCGCTGCGCGATGGCGGCGATGGCCGCATGGAGCTGCGGGTCGCGCAGCGCCGCGAGCAGCCCGATGGCGCCCGTCCCCTGGCGCACCGCGGCGCGGATCACGAGGAAGAACAGCGCATCGCAGAGCCGCTCGAGGACGGCGCGGCTACCCGCTGCGTTCACGGCCGCTTCCGCGATCAGGACCTCGAGGAGACGTCGCGCCTGCGCGCCCTCCGCGGGATCGTGGGCGTGCAGCACGATGTGATCGGGCAGTGCGGCGACGAGCAGCGCCTTCGATGCCGGCTCGACGTCGACGTATCCGCAGAGAAGACCGGTACCGGGCGCCGGCGACGCAAGCGGCTCGGGCGTGCCCGTCGCCTTGGCCCCGAACGGCACGTCGCGCGACGCCCGGTCGGCGAGCGCGTGCGGGGCATCGTGGGGAAAGACGCAAACGTCGCCCTCCCCGAGACGCACGGGCGCGGCGCCGCCGGGCATGTGCAGCCAGCAGTGGCCGCTCGCCACGACGTGAAAGCTCGCCTTGCCGGACCCCGACGTGTCGAGCGACCAGCGGTCGCAGAGCTTGCCGGCGAAGAACACCTCCGACCTGAAGCTCGCCGCGCGCAGGAGTTCATCGAGCGCCGCGTCGTGCGCCGACGGCATCGACGCCGAGCTCATGCGCGGTTCGCGGCGGGCGGAACGCTCAGCCCTGCTGCCAGGGCAGCCCCGCAACCTTCCAGCCGCCGACCCGGCCGCGGTGCCCCGCGGCGTCCTTGTCGCCCTCGAAGCCTTCGAGGATGTTGTAAGTCCGCGGGTACCCGAGCGCTGCGGCCGCTGCCGCGGCGCCGTGCGAGCGACCGCCACTGCGGCAGAGGAACATCACGGGCGCGTCGCTCTTGGCGACCTGCCACTGAAGCTGCTCGGCGAAGTGCGGGTTGCGAGCGCCGCCGGGATAGACGTTCCACTCCACGTGCACCGCGCCGGGAACGTGGCCGACCCAATCGAGCTCGGCCTTGGTCCGCACGTCGACGATCTTCGCGCCCGGCACCTGCTGCGCGAGCGCGTGCGCCTCGGCCGGCGTGAGTGCACCGGCGTAGGGCAGGTTCGTCTGGCGGGCGCGGTCGGCCGCGCGGGCGAGGATCGTCTCGGGCGTGTCCATGGTGCATCCGGAGCGGTGGGTTCGTGCGTCTGGCGGGTCGTGCGGCGCCGGCGTTGCGAGCGAGTCGGGCCCGCGGCCGAAGCCCGCAGTTTGACGCGACGCAGTATATCGACGCGCAGGCTTCCGCACGATTCGGTGCCCCGTCGGACACAGCAGTGGCCGTGCCGTTCCGGGGCATGGCGCCTCGTCGTGGTGCGCACTAGGCACGTCTGCACTACAATGGTGCAAACCACCGAAATGGTGCGGCGCGTTTCCTTTCCCCATCAAGCAGCTAGCGATGGCTGGGGCGTGGCACGGTTTCTGCAGTAAGGCCCCCGCGTTTTCAAACCCAAGGGATTTCGTCCCCTCTCTTCCGTTAGGAGAAAAACATGGCCCTGGCGCCGAAC